>JAFLTJ010000014.1 GCA_022510465.1 Muribaculaceae bacterium | reverse complement strand
GCCATTCATGCATTAGAGCCGGAATATGGACTGCCAACAATGTTGAAAGTGGCAGGAATGGCTCGCAGCACTTATTATTACCGCTTGAAGGGGAATCGAGACAAGTATGCCGATATAAGAGTCCGTTTAAAAAATTTGTTTCACAGACATAAGGGCAGATATGGCTACAGACGACTTACAGCAGCATTGCGTAATGAACATATGGTTGTCAATCACAAGACCGTCCGTAAACTTATGAAGCAAGAGAATCTGGTATGTAAAATAAGGCAGAAAAGGAAAGGGATCTCCAAGCCGTCTCCGGAGTTGGCAGCCTCTCCAAACATATTGAATCGGGAGTTTAAGGCTGAAAAGCCTTTTACGAAGGGAGTTACCGATGTAACTGAATTTTATGTGGGAAGACAAAAAGTTTATGTTTCCGCCATATTGGATCTATACGACGGAAGTGTAATATCCATGGTATTTTCCTTAAAGAACAACACGGATCTTGTGATGTCAATGTTTGACAATATACCCGACAACATATTGAATCAACTTGACAATATGCTTATCCACTCTGACCAGGGAATACTTTACAGGACAGTGAGATACCACGATTTCATCACCTCCCACAACATACTCCAAAGCATGTCTCATCGTGGCAATTGTTATGATAACGCATTAATGGAAAGTTTCTTTGGAACCTTCAAGGTTGAAACTATAAAGATTGAGGCAGTCAACACGCTGGAGGAATTAAAGGTAATTCTTCAAGAGTATGGAAGGTATTATAATGAGGAAAGATTAAAATCCTCTTTAGGTTATAAATCGCCTTATCAGTACAGACGTGAGAATGGTTTCGAAGATTATTGCTAACTTTGCAATGCCGACAAAAGCCGATGATACGTTTTATACGCATTGGTTAAAACTGAGTGGGACATCGAGTCCCACATCAGTTTTGCCGACAAAAGCCTCCGAAAACGATTTACCGCATTAGTAAAACATAGTAATAACCAGTCCAACTTTTTGGGTTCACTTCACGAGCGACGTGCGGGGATCAGCGCTACTATACGACATCGCACCCCGGCGGGGTGCTACTCCCCACGGTAACTAACACGCAGATACCTCCCACCACGCCGCGTCAGCCCGGAAAGCAGGGCTCCAGGCCTGCGCACCTACCTCACGCCTGCCCCCTCCCGCCTCCCCGCCTCGAATATCAAGGGCCGCCCCACTTTCGCGAAACGGCCCCTTTATTCACTTAAACTTAATACTCCTGCTACTCCGGTTCTCCGACGACACCACCTTAAGCACAGGCGCTTGCCGTTTTCCCGAGCGAGTCCCGTTGTCAAACGGAGCTCCGCTTCCCCCGATAACTATCCTGTAAACGTGGTTTCTCACCAACGGCCACGGCAGCACCTCCTCATTATACGGGGCGCTATACACATCCTTTTGATAGTCATACGTAACGCGGTTGTTTGGCACCTTGTGGTCCTTCTCTTTACCAGCCAGCTCTACCGCATCCTCTTTTACATCCGTAAGCGTTATCGCATTTTCGCCGGTATAACCGGAATACTTATACAAATAAGCATTCGAATTATTAAAATCCTTTATCGGAATATTATACACATCCTCACCAATCGCAACCACCCACGACATCGTCACCGACTGGCCGCTGCCGCCCGAGCCGTCACCCGCCAAAGCATACAGATAAGATGGATGGTTCATATTTCGCTCGCCCGTGTAGACCACATAATGATAATAATTATCCGTGTAATACATTGAGCGTTCATTCTTATTGCCAACTCGCACATTACCGTTTCGCTGCGTTACCGGGTTAAATATTCGCGGATAAGGCCCCTCAGGCACCTGGTCCATACTGAAGTCAACCGTATAACCATATTTCTCCTTGTGCTCCTCGCCAAACTTCCATCGTGGCTCCCCATCCGGACCCTCCATCATCCATCTTCCGAAGAACCAACTCATTTTTTTCCTGAAATATGTCCTCGCAGCATTAGAATTTTCAGTCTGATTCGTCTCATTTTTGTTTGATATCGCGCCATAGGCCATAATACAATCCATGTCGCACAATCCCTCGTGGTCCTCGGCCCACAGCTCATCCGTCGGTGTCCAAACATCCATCGGCTCACATCGCGCATACACATTGGGGTACTTATGCCCTATATAGCTGATACTGCCCAAATCCTTATCTATCAGCAGCTCCAGCTTCACAACCGACCGCAACAGCGCTATCGACCTATACGTTTTATAATCGGGGTCATACGAGTTTGTCGGGTCCGACAGGTCAAACGGAACACCCTCCTCCCAGTTTGTCAGCGCGTCAAAATCCTGCACGCCATACATCGGGATTGGATAATTCTCGTCAGGCAAACGCCAATAGCGGTTTCCATTGCCATCCTTTTCGCCATCATCCGTAAACGTCGGCCCATGGTCAACCCAGCTCGTCGTCGAGCTCATCTGCAAGCGGCGCGTTTCCGGCAAACTTGCTTGAACGGCAGGAACGGGACCGCGTTCCGAAATAAAATCATAATAATTTTCGGAAGCTCCTTCACCCATGTAACCCTTATCACTATAAATCGGGTCCCACTGCGTGTGGTGCAAGTCAATCAGCTTTTTAACACCCGTGTCATCTCGAGTCCAGTTAGGTCCCGAGTTTTCAAAATCCTTAGTTCCGCCTCCGCCAAGGCCGGCCTCCTTTGCCAAGTCAGGATAGCACTCAGTCGTCGGGCGATTGGCCATAACAACAACCTTAAAGGGATGCTCTTTCATCAACGTTCTGATTTCATCCCATTTCCAGTCATAATTATGGTCCGGGTCCTGAACATTGTCATTTCCAACCTGGTAGAACGGAACCGATACAAGCCAGCTCGAGTAGTCGCCGTTAGTGTTAAGTTTCTTCACCCAGCGGCTCTTTGACTCAAACAAAAAACGCTCCTGGTAATCAAAAAACAATATGCGCAGCAACTCCGGATTGATATAATTCTCTAACGTCAGTAGCGGGTCCTGCGAGTCGCGCGTACCGCCCATCGGGTCCAGCGTCAACGTAACGTTTATCGAATATCCGTCAAAATGAGGCTCGCCGTCAGCGCCATCCTTGACAAGCGGCTCGTCAACACACGACGTCAGCGCCGCCGAGCTCATCAAAAGCAAAACAAGACTGTATAATATCCTTATATTTCTCATAACTGCTATTCAACTCATTAATTAGGGCTACCTGACTGGGAATCATCCGGTAGACTTGGAACATGGGTGTATATCCGGTGCCAGTCAATTATATTAATCGATATATTCAATTGATCGTACAGCTCCACATAATTCGGAACAATTGGGTCGTTCGGATAGTCAACCGGAGTGCCTATTCTATTTATTCCCGTCAGATTGAATTGGTACCAATTATTGCGAACAACGCCACACACGTCATGGTCAACGCCATTCTTGTCGTCGGCATATTTCACTACCGGCGCAACCGGATAATACATCAACCCATGGCTATAATGGTCTATCGCCCCGGCCCATTCATACAACAGCGACTTCACCAAGTCATTTCTGAAATCATAATCTGTCTGGTCTATCTCTATGTCATCATTGCCGTCTCTGTCATAAGAGAGAGCGATTTTCAAATCCTCATTGGTTATATAATTATGGCCGCGTATAAACATATACCCGCGGCTCAACCACGGCAAGCGCTGCCCGTCGCCATCTTTCACGTCGCCGCGAGCCATCAACTGGTCGCCGTGCTCAACGTCAAAAAACTCGTCACACACGTCGCCTATCGTTTTACGAGTCAACGGATGTTCCTCCGTGTCGGTCGAGTTCTCCTTCCAGTAAAAATTCCAGTCAACATAATTGTTATCGCCAACGATATGGGCATACATAACCTGCCCGTCATAATCGCTGTTCTTCCCGCTCCAGTTGTAGAACGTAAAGCGCAACCTACGCTGCGAGTTCATAATATTGTTGAAGCCATACACCTTCGCGCGAATACAGTCAATCTCCGACCGATAGAAAAATCCGTCACGGTCACGATACCAGTCCACCGGCTGATTCTCTTTAGGCTTCAGGTTCGGATTATAGAACGTCTGCGTAAACACCTCATCCTCGTCGGTAAACTGCCCGTCGCCAACGCCGCTTTTCGACGCATTGTTATGGTCTATGCGCAATTTCGCGCCAACCAGCAAGTGAGTTCCCGCAAGCAAGTCGGGCCGCCCGTCATGATTGTTTTTAACCACATCATAATCGTATGTATTCTCCGGCGCATAGCGGCAGAATTTCTCGCCGCTTATCTTCTTGCCCCCGAGATTCAGCTCATTAAACGAGCGGTTAAGCAGCAGATTATTCTCCACCGTCGTGCTACTATAATAAGGAACATTGTGCACATCTATCGACTTCCTGTACTGCCACGGATAAGTCTGATCACTGTAGTGCTCATCCACCGCCCAGTAATTGCGCCAATTTTCCGGCGAATTCCAATAATCCGTGAAAACCGTCGGGCGCGATGATATATCCTTAAAAAGTCTCGTCGACCGCTCTATTCCGTTCAAGTTCCACCCCGTAACATCTATCGCCCAGTTACACGGCTGATAAACCGGCGAGGCCGACCCGTCACTATACTCCTCGAAACCCGTGAAGACAAGCACCTGGCCCGGCTTCGTCATCTTAAAACGATACACATCCTCGTCGGCAACATAATTCGCCTTCGGCATCTCAAGCGTAAACTTCGCCACCATGCGCTCAACCCTTACCATCACATCCTTGTCAGGGTCATCGTCGCCGGGCTTCCTAATCGCGTCTACCGGAACAACCGCCAGCGTCTGGTCAGTGCCACCCGCGTCATTATAAACCGCGTTGGTCATCGTAAAAAGCCCGTCGGCATTACGGCCCTGAGTGCCATTCGCAGTGCGCCACACCAGATTCATCACATCCTGATAAGTCGCGTTCGGATTATTCTCTATTCCGACTAAGTCATCAATCAAATCCTCGCCGTTCAACACCAGCATGCAATACGACGGCAACGCCTGGTCCTCTTCTACCGAAAACCGCGCCCAGTAACGTATCTCCACATTATCCTCCGGATTAACTATACTGTCGTTAAACTCCAGCGTCGTCGTCACCAGCAGCCGTTTGTTACTGTCAAAAAAGAATGCATAATTGCCGCGAACGCCTATGGTATGCTCATAGCCCTCGCCATCAACAAGCTCCCCGTGACCCTCGCCCTCCGTGTTGGCGCGAGTCCCCGTCGGTGCTACCTGGCGGATATCAAACGTAACCTGATAATCGCCCGCAGCCGACTTGTCCGGGAGTAGGTCGTATTCAGACTCGTACACGCTACATGCCGTCAACATCGACCCGACGATGACCGAGTGTAACAGACGAGATATGATACGGTTTTGCATATCGTTTACTTAATGTTTCGTTAATTGATTTTCGTTTTTTACAATCCTAAATCGATGTCGTTGATTCTGACAACCCACGAGTTGACACATATATGCGTCTTTATCCACTTGTCATTCTGGAGGAAGAACATCATTGTCCAGCTGCTCTCGCGGTCAAGATACTCCTGCGTCGGCGTGATTCCCTTCGCGGCATCTCCCTTAATCCAGTTGGCGCTGAACGGGCGAGCCATCGCCAGATACGTGATAAACGGTATATCGATTATCACCTTCGGCTCCTCGCCGGCAGTATGCTGCTTGTGCGACGTAACACGCAGGCGGGCCGACTGCAGATGGGCCTCCACAAGGCGCGAAGTCGCAAACTCTACACACGCAACCTTCACCTGTTTCTCCTCGCTCTCCTCGGCCGGAGCCCCGTTATAGGCCGGCACGTCGACATAACCCATCAGGCGATTCTCCGACGCAAAAGGCAGATACGACGTCTTCACCCCCTGCGCCTCCAGGCTGATGATATTATTGTGGCCGTCAAGCAGGAAATTGTCGTCAACAAGCTCAAAATCATAGTCAGCCACATCTATCTTGTCAGGACCGTTAAGCTCCTGTAATATTACCTGTATATTGTTGTTATCCTTCATCATATAGACCGTGTCGACGCGGTTTTTAACCCCGTTGAAATCCTTAACATAGTCTATCGTCAGGTCGTGAGTGCCATAAAACAACCCTCCCGTGCGCTTGTCAAGGTCATGCAACATCTTTTTGCTGACACCATTGGCATCGTAGGGAAGCGACACCCGTATATCGTCTATCGTACCGCCACCGGCACGAGTTGTTATCCAGTTTGGTGCGAATTCAAACGCGGCATTTTCGCAAGTCAGGCCGCCATAGACCACTAAATGATAATCGCCCGGCTCCAGTTCTACTGGCATCCGGTAATCCGGGTCCTGTAGTACGCGTGTCGTCTCCGACACACTCTTTACGAAATTATAGTCCTTATCCAGGACAAACACTGTCACGCAGTCAACTTCCGGACCAAACGCATCCGCGCGCAACATGTTATATTCATATCTGAACTGCAACGACACACCCATCACACACTCGGGCAGGTCATCTTTTACATAGTCACATGAGCTTAATACGCTCGTTAGACACACCGCCCCAAGGAGCAGGAGCCTTCCGGCTCCCCTCCTCAGCAGGGTGTCAATTTTTACGCTATTCAATATCATCTCTATATTTTAGCGTGATTTAATAGTCAATTAAAATGTAATATTGTTCACGCGAACAACCCATGGAAGTACGTCTACCTTAACCTGGATGTAGCGAGTTTCTACCTCGTCATCAGTGTTAGGTGTCGGTGGTTCGGGATCATAACCCGGGAAGCGCGGGTGGCCAAGCTGACCAACGGCTGTTACTGCAAGCTTGTAAACGTTGTTACGAACCGTAGCAAACTCCATTACGCCCATCTGACCGTTGCGACCATTGTCGTTGTGACGGTTCCAGTAGAAGTAATAGCAATAGTAACCCCAGCCTTCGCCATCCTCTTCGTTAGATGCGCGATAAACGGTGAAGCCCTCTTTGGGGGCTGCAAGGCGGAATGCCTCTGCCGCTACACTTTCAGTACCCTCCTCGCGGAAGTCTACCTTCGACTCTTCGTCTTCACCCGTGAGGATATCGTTATACTTCGCTACCGTAAGCACATCCGAGCCATTGCCGTTAAGCTTGTAGGTCTTTGTTGTCTCATCATATTTCCATTCTTTCAGAACGCGCTCGGTCGATTCATACAGCGGGCTGTTCGTTCCCTCAAGAACTGCATATCTAACCACGTCGTCAACCGATGCATAAAGTATGTTCTGGAACATATAGAGCGTCGGATACTGCCATTCTGCATCTGTTACAGGTGTTTCGTCAGCCAGCTTAATACCCTTGTCGGCAAGGTTTGTTCCCGGCTCAATGTGTGCGGCGGCAACACGAAGTGCCTTCTCTACCTCAACCGTTACATAACGCTCGGTGTGGTCTTCTTTCGACCCCTTGTTGGTGTACTTCAAGTCAATCGCGCTACCGGGCTTGATTGAACCCTTGAACACAACACCCGTGCTCTGTACATTCTTCTGGCTTCTTACCGACGGAAGTGTATTCTCGGTCACATAGCGCCATATTTTGTACCGACCCGGAGTATCGCTCCATGTATCCTGTTCACCGTTATCAAGAATCTCCTTGATATTGTCGGTGTACCAGCCGGCGCGATTGTAGGTATAGCTTACATCATTGTCAACCAAATCCAAATGCTTGTCGCGGTCTGCTGCGTCAGCTGCCGGTTTTGTAAATACCGGGAAGTTGAAATTCTTCTCAGCCTTGTCCAAATCCATCGCCTTAAGAGCATCATTCGGTCCGGTCACAAGTTTTTCATTCCAGTCTGTGTCAACAACAAAGTATCCCGGCTTCTCTTTTCCAAGGAAAATCTTCTTTGAATCATCGGCAACATCACCATCACTCTCAGTTCCGGGAGCTACGCGACGCAATACATAATACTTCTTGCTCATGTTAACAAGCGACATGCGAGTCAACTGGATGTCAAACAGATTGTGAGTCGTCTGTGCACCTTCTTCATCCTGCACCGTCAAGTGATAGGTATTTCCGGGATTGTTACTATCCAAATCCTTACTACCGTCACGGAAGTCGATACGGGCGGCTGCACGCTCCACCTTGATAGGCTTCGAGGTCAATTCCAACGGCGTGCTGCTGTCGGCATAATCATCCCAGCCGTCAAGGTCAGTGGGGAACTCAAACTCTACCACCTCGGCATTCGACATCAGGAACGAACGCTTTGCCCAGATAGTGTTGGCAATCGGAGCATGACCCAGACCCGATGCTGTCTCTACAACCTCTCCGTCAAAGTCGGTCCACTCATTAGAGCCCTGTTCCAACGCGTTAATCTTTGTAAGCAAATCATCAGTGTAGTTACAGAACGCATAGATATTAACCTTCTGCGCTGTTTTCAACAAATCCTCATCTTCGTATGCAGCCTGAAGATCGGCATGCTTGATTGCTCCGGTTACCGTAAACTGGAATTCATCACTCATGCTTGTCGGAGCCTTGGTAATACCCGATACTATTGTGTGGGCAATGTACTTATTACCATTTTCGGGGGTCTCTTCATCCTGCGGTGTAGCGATGAGAAGAATCATCGAGCGGATGTCGTTCTCATACTCATAACCGATTTCATAGTCCGGAGTGGCATCCGAGTTCGTCTTTCCGCCATCTGTGCCATCCGGGTCGTCAGTTGCGCTACGAGTCCCGGTCGACGGCAACGAAATTCCTGCAGAGATATACACAACCGGGCCATCGTAAGCCTCGCCGGTATTCCCTCCTTCTAAAACATCCTCGTTACACGACGCCAGCAGCATTGATGCTACGCCTAATGCAGTGAATGCAAAAGATTTACTGTAGAAATTCATAAATTGTTAATTAAATTGGTTTATATTTATTTTTCTCTTTTTATCGATACATCGCCGCCTCCTTGACATGGTCAAGAACCGACTCGTCTATCGCAAGACCCTCGCTGCGGGCTTGCTCCATCAGCTTGATTCCGCCCTCATAGTCGCCATTCATCGCCGCGAGAACTCCGCGGGCGTAGGTTGCCTCGGGGCTGTTGCCGGCGCGCTCCAGATAACGCTCTGCCCCTATCGTGTCGCCGCGCTGAAGCAACGCGTTAGCCGCATTCAGGCTCGCCGCAGGCTCGTTCGGGAACAAGCGCGCTGCCGTCTCAAATATTTCATTGTACTCATCGCTTCCCGGCTCCAGGTCGCGAACCGCAAGATAAACCTCCGACAGCGACAGCTTCTGTGGCGCCGTCTTTATCAGCCTGCGTATCTCCTCCGGGTCGCTGAACGAACGGATACTGTACTGTATCGTGTAATCCGAGTGACGCAAACCCGGATAAACCGTCTGCAACAGGAACTTATACTGCGCCGGATAGGTCGACTGCAACTTACTGTTCTTCGGGTCGGGTGCCATATTGCTGTCAATGATTGCAAGAATACCCTCGCGATTCTCGATGTTCGACGACACTACATACTCGCGCAAGCCCTCCCAGTCCTCCGGCTCGTATGCCGTCTGGATAAACCCGTTCGGGAAGTTATACAGATTTTGAACATACTTCGTCAAAGTGGCCGTACGACCCTTTGCCAGGCGAATATTGTTGTCATACGGACCCTCGGGCGACGCATAACCCTTTATCGTTATCTTCGTTACAGTTATATCCTCGTCGTTGCGAACCGAGTCTATCGTCGCGATAATCTTGGCTATCTCTATCGTGTTGCGGCGATAATCCGGATAAAGCTCCGTGCGGTTTACAGGGAAATCAACATACGCCCGGCCCGAAAGCTCTCGCACCTTCTCCCCGTCGCCAACCACAGCCTGATACATCAGCGTCGGCTCATACTTTATGTTCTTATATCGGGCCAGTTCCGTTATCACTGCACCCTTGTTACAGCCTGCACAGCCATACTCGGCACATTCTACCACAAGCTCCGACCCATTCATCCAGTCCTCATAATCCACAGCCTGGAGATACTCAACCGGAGCCATATTCTTGTTGTAACGCAACAGGCGGTCCGCTGTATCATCCGACGGCATTCGGTCATTACGGCGAGACGCATACCAACTCGTGCGCCCGTAAATCCCTACCGACGGCAACCGCAGCGTGTCAGCCGCCTCGCCCACTATCATCGGAGTGATAACGGCAGCGCCGGTGCTGCCAACCTTCAACGTCGGGAAACTCAACTCCATCCCTACGTTCATCTTGTTGCCATCGCGTTTCAGCGTGGCCCCATTGATTGATATCCCCTCCCCGGCATCACCAAACACCGGAATCGATATCAGCAGGCACGTTACGCCCGCCATCAAACTCTTATATATATCGCGTTTATGCATTTTCATACCTCAGCTTTAGAACATATAAACAAAACTCAACGCCGCTTTAGTCAACCCAAAATAATTATGAGTCAACCCCGACTCCATCTTCGTACCACAATTGTCACACGGATACTTGTCAAACTGCGTATAAATCCAGCCTATACCTATCTCTGCCTCAAAGTTCCAGTGCTCATTCATAACCCAGGCATAGCCGTAGCCCACACCGGCGCCGGCGCCCCAGCCCTGATAGCGATAATCGCTCAACGGCGAAAAGTCACTGTTCAGAAACTTGAAGTTATTCGATATGTTACCGAAGTTAAACTCCCCGCCTAATGCGTGTACCGCCAAAAAATGGCCCGCAAAGCGCTCGCAAAACCAATAGCGAGCCTCCGGCTGCACCAACCAATGTTTCCACTTGTGTTTGTTGACAGTCCAAAAATTTACCTGTCCGCTGACATCCAATGTCCACTTCGGCGCCAATCCTATCTCTATCCCTAAATCGGGCGACAAGAATCCGTCATGAACCAAGTTTGTCTTCAGTCCTACCTTCTGCGCTGAGGCTAACCCGCTCATAGATAGAACCGCAATAAAAAGAAGTAATAATCTCTTTTTCACGTTATTATATGCATTTTTCAAGAGATGCTCCCGACCGTTCAGAACGCATCCCGTGTGTTAATTTCACTACAAGTCTATAATAAAAACAGAGTCTACAATAAAAACAATAAAAAAACCACTCGTTGCATGCCGACCATCAACAACCAACATGCTTAGAACACTCTTTCATTTCGATTTTAAGGTCTATCAGGCTCGTTTTATTCGCCGACAAATATACAACAAGCCACCACCCGATTCCAAATTTTTTAACTAAAAAATACCCCCCCCAGGTAAATTTTAACAAAATTTAACGAAAGTCGGCAATTTTACACATAAAATTCGCAATTCTAATACCCCTTCCTGTACTTCTCCTGCTCCTCGTCATTAAGCACACTCAAATACGAATTATACCGTGACTGAGCCACCCTATTCTCTGCTAACGCCGCCAGCACGGCACAACCCGGTTCGTGCGTATGTGTGCAGTTTCCGAAACGGCAGCCCGTCGACAGTTTGAATATCTCCGGGAAATAATGCGCAACCTCATACCGGTCAAAATCAATCGTACCAAACCCCCTCACTCCCGGAGTATCTATTATCGACCCGCCACCCGGCAAATCAAACATTTCCGAGAACGTCGTCGTATGCATCCCGCTGTCATGCACGTCACTTATCTCAGCCGTACGCAGATTCAATCCCGGTATCAACCCGTTTATCAACGTCGTCTTACCAACTCCCGAGTTCCCCGACATCAACGAAACCTTGCCGGCAAGTGCCTCCCGCAGCCGGTCCATCCCCGCCCCCGTAGTCGCCGACACTACTATCACTTCATACCCGATGCTCCGGTATAGATACTCCACAGCCTCCCTGTAGGCAACATCTTCATCCCCCGTCAGCAAGTCGCTTTTATTGATAACCACCACCGCCGGTACCGAATACGCCTCCGCCGTCGCCAAAAACCGGTCTATAAACGTCGTCGACGTCTCCGGATGCAGCAACGTAACAATCAAAAAAGCACAGTCAACATTCGCCGCTATTATGTGCGACTCCTTCGACAGATTGCTCGCCCGGCGGATTATATAATTACGCCGCTCGTCAATCCCCGTGATAAAAGCATTCCCGTCAGGATTAAGCCTCAACGTCACCCCGTCGCCAACAGCCACCGGATTTGTTGTCCTCAATCCACGCATCCTGAAACTGCCCTTAACCTTGCAGTTTACCTCACGGTTGCCGTCATCAAGCCTCACAACATACCAGCTCCCGGTATTTCTTATCACAATTCCGTGTTCCATTCAATTCGCGCCTTTTTGCTTTTACACCCGCAAAAATACTCAATTTCCGCCACAAAACCATTTTTTACCAACATCTTTGCTATTCTCAACTTTATTTTACGTAATTTTGCGCCCGAATGTAAAATTACTTCCAAAATGGAGATAATCCGAACAGTCAGCAACCTCATATCGCGAGTCAATTCCGCCCGGCAAAGCGGAAAAACAATAGGGCTCGTTCCTACAATGGGAGCGCTCCACGACGGGCACCTATCGCTCGTTAACCGCGCCCGCAACGAAAACGACATCCTGATAGTCAGCGTTTTCGTCAACCCGACTCAATTCAACAACCCATCCGACCTCGAAACATATCCCCGCACCGAAGAAGCCGACGTCGCCATGTTGCGCAACGCCAACGTCGACATCGCCTTCATCCCGTCGGTCAGCGAAATATATCCCGAACCCGACACTCGTATATTCGACCTCGGGCCGGTTGCCGACGTCATGGAAGGGAAAATGAGACCGGGGCACTTCAACGGCGTCGCCCAGATTGTCAGCAAACTGTTCCGGATGACACAGCCCAACCGCGCCTATTTCGGCGAAAAAGACTTCCAGCAGATTGCAGTCATCCGAAAACTCGTCGAGCTCGAAAACTTCGACATCGACATCGTCGACTGCCCCATCTGCCGCGACTCGAACGGTCTGGCTCTTTCGAGTCGAAATGCACGCCTTTCTCCCGAAAAAATTGCCATTGCACCGCAAATTTATAAGACTCTGTTACAAGCAGTTACAAAAAGTTACTCCGAGACAGTAGCCAGCGTTGTGCAATTCGTAACTCAGACGCTAAATCAAGTGCAACACCTTGATGTTGAATATTTTACAATTGTCGATTCGGCAACACTGCAACCCATCTCCGAATGGCCGAAAGAGGGAAATCCACAAGCAATCGGCTGCATCGCCGTCTTCTGCGGCGACGTCAGATTAATCGACAATATAAAATTTCCGCTAAAATAGAACATTAATAATCACGTATTTACAACACCGACAATACAGTATGCAGTTACAAATTCTCAAGTCAAAAATCCATCGGGTAACAGTAACCGAGGCCCGACTTGACTACATCGGCAGCATAACCATCGACCAAAATTTGATGGACGCGGCTGGCATATTTCCCGGCGAACGTGTTTTTATCGTCGACAACAACAACGGCCAACGATTTGATACATACGCAATTGCAGGGCCGAGAGACTCGGGTGTAATCTGCCTCAACGGAGCCGCAGCCCGAAAAGTTCAGGTTGGCGACATCATCATAATCATGGCATACGCTTTAATGACCCCCGACGAAGCTCGAGACTTCAAGCCCGCGGTCATCTTCCCCGACACCGAATCCAATAAGCTATAAATCAACCCAATATAATTCAAATGTTTGAAAATCTTAGCGAAAAAATCGCCTCATCACTCAAAAAACTGAAGGGTGAAGGCCGAATTACCGAAATAAATATCGCCGAAACTCTCAAAGAAGTTCGGCAAGCCCTCGTTAAAGCCGACGTACACTATTCCGTAGCCAAAACTTTCGTTGACACCGTCAAGCAGAAAGCCCTCGGACAGAACGTTTTACTCGCCGTAAAACCGCGAGAAATGATGGTGAAAATCGTCAACGACGAGCTGACGGCCCTCATGGGAGGAATCGCCACCGACATCAACCTCTCCGGCAACCCAACCGTCATACTGATGTCGGGTCTTCAAGGCTCCGGTAAAACAACATTTTCCGGGAAATTAGCCCTGAAACTAAAAACCGACAAGAAAAAATCCAATCCGCTCCTCGTGGCCTGCGACGTTTACCGACCTGCCGCCATCGACCAGTTAAAGGTTCTGGGAGAGCAGATTAACACCCCCGTTTACACCGAAGAAGGCAACAACGACCCGGTAGCCATCGCAACTGCCGCCATAAAATATGCTAAAGCCCACAATCACGACCTCGTAATCATCGACACCGCCGGCCGCCTTGCCGTCGACGAGCGAATGATGAACGAAATCGAGGCCATCAAAAAGGCTGTTAACCCCAACGAAACCCTGTTTGTTGTCGACTCGATGACCGGTCAAGACGCCGTCAACACTGCAAAAACATTCAACGAAAGACTTGATTTTGACGGAGTTGTTCTAACCAAACTTGACGGCGACACTCGCGGTGGTGCTGCCCTGTCAATCAGAACGGTTGTTGACAAACCCATAAAATTCATCGGTACCGGCGAGAAGCTCGACGGCATCGACACATTCCACCCCGACCGTATGGCGAGCCGTATTCTCGGCATGGGCGACGTCGTTTCTCTCGTTGAGCGCGTTCAGCAGATTTACGACGAAAAAGCCGCGCGGGAACTCGAAGAAAAAATCCGCAAAAACTCATTTGACCTGAACGATTTTGTCGCCCAGATTGCACAAATCAAAAAAATGGGTAACCTTAAGGATATTGCTTCAATGATTCCGGGTGTTGGTAAAGCATTGAAAGACGTTGAAATAGACAACGACGCTTTCAAAGGTATCGAGGCCATGATTTCATCGATGACCCCCAAAGAGCGCTCCAACCCACAGATAATCAACTCGTCGCGAGTACGCCGAATCGCCGCCGGCTCGGGAACATCGGTTCAGGAAGTCAACCGACTCCTAAAACAGTTCGGCGAAATACGCAAAATGATGAAGATGACCCAGTCGGTCAGCAAAAATCCGCTGAAAGCAATGCGTCAGGCGCGACAGATGCAGCGCAATGGAATGCTGCCCCGCTAATATGCGCGAGGCAGGCTTCCACAGCTACTTTCAATAAATTTTTCTGGTTGCCGCCAATAGCGTGTTACGCATCAGCGACACAATTGTCATGGGACCTACTCCACCCGGAACCGGAGTTATCAGTCTGCATTTGGGCGCAACATTCTCAAAATCAACATCCCCGCGAAGACGCCACCCGCTCTTGCGAGATGCGTCGGGAACGCGCGTTGTGCCAACATCCACTATAACAGCACCATCCTTGACCATATCCGCGGTCACAAACCCCGGCTGACCAAGTGCCGCAATTATTATATCGGCTCTGCGGGTTATCTCCTTGATATTCCGAGTTCCGCTATGACACACGGTTACCGTCGAGTTTCCAGGATTGCCCTTTTGCATCATCAACGTCGCCACCGGCTTCCCAACTATGTTGCTTCTGCCAAGCACTACACATTCGGCACCGCTCGTCTCGACGCCATAACGGGACAGCAGCTCCACAATCCCCGCCGGAGTGGCCGACACAAAACAGGGCAAACCTATCGACATTCGGCCAACATTGATTGGGTGGAAACCGTCAACATCCTTCCGGTAATCAATTGCCTCAATTACCTTTTGTTCAGAGATATGACGCGGCAACGGCAGCTGCACGATAAAACCGTCTACATCAGCATCCCGGTTAAGCCGGTCAACAGCCTCAAGCAACTCAGCCTCGGTCACATCATCCTCATAGCGGATTAACGTTGACGTGAACCCACACTGCTCGCAAGCCTTAACCTTGTGGGCCACATACGTTTCGCTTCCGCCATCGTGGCCCACCAATATCGCAGCCAAATGGGGGCGACGCTCGCCGCGAGCCACCATCTGCTCTACTTCTGCAGCTATCTCACCCTTGATAGTATCTGCAATCATCTTTCCATCAATCAATTCCATAATATTCCAATTTTTCCACAAATATAATCAATTATCTATCGCTATATCTCATCTTATACATAAACAATCCGATTTTGCCTGCAAAGATAGAAATTTGCCCTCTATTCTCCGAATTTCGCTAAATTCAGCAATTATATTTCCCCAAATTGAAAAAAGTATGACCGAAATACCGAACGCAATAAAAGAACTGAAGTAATAACAAAGAGTGTCTCAAAAACATCCGGTTTCTGAGACACCCTCAAGTTATTTATAGCACCGAACTATCGGCTATTAGCCTTTATATTCGATTTTCTTGTAACGGGGAACAAGAACTTTCATTATTGTCCAGCCAACGAGGTAGGCAACTCCACAGATACAGAAGACAATGAAATAACCCGAAGGTTTGCCCTCAAAGCCCATGAAGACCATATTTGTCTTGTCGGCATAGTCGAACAAAACGCCCGAACCCTTGTTAATCAGGAACGAACCGATACCACCGGCCATACCACCGATACCAATAATGGTAGCAATAGTACTCTTTGGGAACATATCACCAACAACCGAGTATATATTGGCACTCCACGACTGGTGCGCCGCCCCGGCAATACCGATAATGATAATCGGCCACCACTGTGAATAAGCGCTCATAGGCTGTGCAGCGAGTGCAAGCAATGGGAAGAGAGCAAAGATAAACATCGCTTTCATACGCGCTCCGTAGGCATCCACCTTAACGCCGCGCTTGGCCGCGCTGTCTATAAAGATTGCCGGGAGCTTTCCGCCATAAATCGAGAGCATCGTAATGGCATAGAGAACGAAAATCATCCACATACCCTCACCCTCGGAGGTTGAGAGCCCAAACACATCCTTGATATAAGCCGGTGTCCAGAACAGGAAGAACCACCAAACGCCGTCGGTCAGGAACTTACCGAAAAACACAGCCCATGTCTGCGGAAATTTGAATACCTCCAGGAATGGAATCGTTGCCTCCTGAGGTTCAGCTGCTTTTTTCTCGGCCGCTTCTTCCTCGTCGTTATCCTGGTTGATATAAGCCAACTCGGCAGCATTGACAAATTTATTCTTTGACGGCTCCTTATAGAGGAATACCCAGAAGCCCATCCAGATAAAGCCGAGAGCACCGATTACGATAAACGCCATTTCCCATCCGTTACCAACACCAATATTTTGGAAATACTTGGCAAGCGGGCCGATGGTGAACGGTGCTACTAACGCTCCGACAGCCGAGCCGGCGTTGAAGATTGCCGTAGCAAACGCACGGTCGCGCTTGGGGAAATATTCGGCCGTTACCTTAATTGCTGCCGGGAAATTACCGGCCTCGCCGAGCGCCAGGATAGTACGGGCGGCAATAAAGAAGTAAACCGACACGGTTGCAATGGCTAAAGCCACGTCGCCGGTAGCCTGGAGCAATGCCTGAGAGTCATGAACGCCTACAGTGTGCTCGGTAGCCCATCCGCAAGCTGCATGCAAGCACGCGCCCGCACTCCAAACGAAGATTGCCCACAGATAACCTTTCTTGGTGCCCATCCAGTCGATAAAGCGACCTGCAAAAAGGTTGGCGATAGCATAAATTATAGAGAAAATTGCCGTAATTGTTCCATAGTCTGAGTCAGTCCAGTGAAACTCGGGCGAGATAAACTCTTTCCACGTCAACGACAGAACCTGACGGTCCATATAGTTGACAGTTGTTGCCAAGAAAAGCAACAGACAGATAGTCCAACGGAAGTTGGTCATCTTGGCATTTGCTGCCTGTAAAGGTGATTGTGCTGCCATAATCGCTTAAAATTTGAAGTAATTTTTAGCATTATTATAGCAGATATCCTCAATCATCTGATTCACGCGAGCTTCTTCATAGCCGGTGTAGGGAATTTCACCGTTCTCAACGTCGGTACCAACGAGGTTACACAACGTACGGCGGAAATACTCATGACGCGGATATGACAGGAACGAGCGAGAGTCGGTCAACATACCAACAAAGCGGCTCAGCAGACCCAACAACGACAGCGCGTTCATCTGCTTCTGCATGCCGTCTTTCTGATCCAGGAACCACCATCCCGAGCCAAATTGAATCTTGCCGGCGATAGAGCCATCCTGGAAGTTACCGAGCATGGTTGCCATTACCTCATTGGCACACGGGTTGAGGTTGTAAAGAATAGTCTTTGTCAGCTTGCCGCGGCTGTTGAGCGTGTCAAGGAACTTGGCACATGATTTAGCCGTGGTAAACTCGCCGATTGAGTCAAAACCGGTGTCGGCACCGAGAAGCTTGAACATCTTTGAGTTGTTGTTACGGATAGCTCCATAGTGGAACTGCTGTGTCCACCCGGTTGCATAGTCCATCTCGCCGAAAATCACGAGCATAGCGCTCTTGAATTTCAGAATCTCATCGGCAGTCAATTCCTTGCCGCCATATACCTTGTTGAAGATATCGCGCACCTCGGCGTCGGTATAATCGGCTGCATAGAACTCCTCAATACCATGGTCACTCAGGCGACAACCCATCTCCTCAAAGAAATCGTGGCGCTTCTGAAGTGCGTCAATCATATCGTCAAACTTGTTGATTTCCACGCCCGAAACCTCGGCCAGCTTCTCAACGTAGGCACGGAATTCGGCAGGCACTTCAACAGCCATAGCCTTATCGGGGCGCCATGTGGGGAGCATCTTGATTTCAAAACCGCTATCGCGAACAGCCTTGTGGTATTCCAGCGAGTCAACAGGGTCATCGGTAGTACATACTGTTTCAACATTGTAGCGACGCATCAACCCGCGAGCCGTCATATTGGGGTCGTTCTGCAACTTGTCGTTACACTCCTCGAATATTTCACGTGCAGTCTCGGGATTGAGAAGCTTGTCGATACCGAAAGCCGTCTTCAACTCAAGATGGGTCCAGTGATACAAAGGATTACGGAACGTATAGGGTACTGTTTCAGCCCATTTCTGGAATTTTTCCCAGTCAGACGTATCAGTACCGGTACAGAAACGCTCTTCAACACCGTTTGAACGCATTGCGCGCCACTTGTAGTGGTCTCCGCCGAGCCAGATTTCTGTAATTGATTTGAAACGATGGTCATCAGCTACCATCTTGGGAATCAAGTGGCAGTGATAGTCTATGATGGGCATTTTTGCCGCATGCTCGTGATATAACTTCTGTGCGGTAGGAGTCAGCAACAGAAAGTCTTTATCCATGAATGGCTTCATTATTCTATGTTTTTTATGGTTAGTATTTAAAGTGTTACGCCGTTCTTAAAGATTGAAATTTCGTGAATACCGGCAATTTCAGAGTTCACCTGACGGCCGCTGGCAACTTCAAGGATATAGTCTACAAAACGACGAAGAACGCTGTCCATAGCCTCATCTTCAACCAAGACTCCTGCGTTAAAGTCAATCCAGGTCGGTTTGCGACGGGCCAGATTACTGTTGGTCGACACCTTTACGGTAGGCACGTAAGTTCCGAACGGGGTCCCGCGGCCGGTTGTAAAGAGCACCATCTGACATCCGGCCGAGGCCAATGCGGTTGATGCTACAAGGTCGTTGCCGGGAGCCGACAATAGGTTCAATCCGTTGTGGCTGATGCGTTCGCCATACTCCATCACGCCATAAACCGGACTCTTGCCCGACTTCTGAGTGCAACCGAGTGCTTTCTCCTCGAGAGTCGAGATACCGCCTGCCTTGTTTCCGGGTGAGGGGTTCTCGCCTACAGGCTCGCCGTGGCTGAGGAAGTACTGTTTGAAGTTATTAATCAACGAGATAGTCTCGCCAAGTTTATCATTGTCGATACAACGTTCCATGAGGATTGTTTCGGCGCCAAACATTTCCGGCACCTCTGTCAGAACGGTCGTACCACCCTGCGAGCAGCAAAGGAAATCGCTGAATTCGCCAAGGAGCGGATTGGCCGTAATGCCCGAGAAACCGTCGCTGCCACCACATTTGAGACCGATTCTCAGTTTGGATGCCGGCTGTGTTGTGCGCTTATAAGTACAAGCCTGTTTGTAAAGCTCGCGGGCAATCTCAAGTCCATATTCAACCTCGTCGCCCTCTACCTCCTGGCAAACCATGAAGCGAACTCGCTCCGTATCATAGTCGCCGCAGAACTCTTTGAACACGGCAGGCTGATTGTTCTCGCAACCGAGCCCAACAACAAGCACACCTCCTGCATTGGGATGATGCACCATGTCGCGAAGTATCTTTTTGGTATTCTCGTGGTCATCACCAAGCTGAGAACAACCGTAGTTGTGAGGGAATCCGAAGATACCGTCAACACCCTCGGCGCCGGTCTCGGCATTCAGGCGGTCAACAATCTGCTTAACGATACCGTTAACACAGCCAACGGTTGGGATTACCCAAATCTCGTTACGGATACCAACCTGGCCATCCTTACGCTCATAACCTTCAAATGTCAGCGGCTTTACCTCAGGATACACGCTGCAACAGTTTTCACCCGAAATCTTGATGTCGCTGTAGTCCAACTGACCTGCAAGGTTAGTCTTGATGTCATTGTGGTCAAGGAATGCACCCTTGGCTACCGGATGGAGCGTGTGACCGATAGGAAAACCATACTTAATCACATTCTCCCCCTCGGCGATGTCCCGCAAGGCCACTTTGTGACCTGCGGGAATGTCGCTGACGAGGGTAATATCATTACCGTCAACAGTAATCACAGTGCCCTTGCTCAGTGGAGTGATGGCTACGGCAACATTGTCGGCGGGGTTAATTTTCAGATATTCCTTCATTTAGAAAAGGGTTTCAATAGATTAGAGAATAGATTCAACAGTTGCAAGCATACCGTTCTTTTGGATGGCGTCAAGATACTCAACAACGAGGTCGGTCAAGCCGGGGATTTCGTTGAGGTTACCGTGGTCCTTCCAAATAAGTTTGTCGGCAGCGAGAACGCCTTCTGCAACCTTGCGGGTGTCGCCGGTTGCCCAAAGGTCGGTCAACAGCTGCATGATAGCTGCGTCGTCGTTGGGCACGATGTCGGCGCCGTCGGCACGCTTACCACCCTTGTAGTAAGTGATGATTGCAGCCAAACCAAGAACAAGACCCTTAGGCAGCTCGCCCTTACGCTCGAGATAAGTCTTCACGCCGGGGAGGTCACGAGTCTGATATTTGGGGAACGAGTTGAGCATGATAGAGGTAACCTGGTGGTCAACAAACGGGTTGTTGAAACGCTCGAGCACGCTTTCACCATACTCTTCAAGCTCGTTCATCGGCAGATTCAGAGTCTGCATCAACTCCTCAAACTGCACCTTACGGATATATTTGCCGAGAACCGGGTGGTTGCAGGCATCACGAACAATGTCTACACCGCTCAGATAGCTGACGGGCGACAATACGGTGTGAGGACCGTTCAACAGAGTCACCTTTCTTTCATGATAGGGAGCCTCGCTGTCGGTAATAATAACGTTCAAACCGGCCTTTTCAGCGGGGAATTCGGCTGCAAGTTCCTCTATTGACATGTTTGAGGGGCGCTCGATTACCCATACATGGAAAGCCTCACCCTGAACAACGATGTTGTCCTTGTAGTTCAGCTTGGCCTGAATATCGTTGATTTCCTTGCGGGGGAAGCCGGGCACGATACGGTCAACCAACGTTGCGCAAACATAGTTGTACTCGTTGAACCATTTCTTAAATGCCTCATATTCGCCGCCAAAGTCTTCTTTCCAAAGGTCGATGTACTTGTTTACACAGTCTTTCAAGTGGTGGCCGTTCTCAAAGATAAGCTCGCAAGGCATGATGATGAAGCCTTTCGTCGGGCAACCGTTGAAAGTCTTGAAGCGATGCCACAGCAATTGGGTCAGCTTGGCAGGATAAGCCGAAGCGGGGCGGTCGTTAAGCTTACACTCGGGATTGAATGTAATACCGGCCTCGGTTGTGTTAGAGATAATGAAACGCATCTCGGGTTGAGCTGCAAGCGCCAAGAATGAGTCAAACTGCTTGAACGGGTTTACTCCGCGGCTGATAGAGTCAACACGAGTAAATGAGTTAACGATTTCGCCATTGAGACGGCCCTGGAGGTTTACGTGATACATGCAATCCTGACCGATGAGGAGCTGCATTACAAAATCATCCTCGATACCCTGAAGAACAACAACCGACGAGTTAAAATCGGTCTTGTCGTTCATGTTCTTTACAATCCAGTCAACAAACGCACGAAGGAAGTTTCCTTCACCAAACTGAATAATTCTCTCGGGAGCGACTGCTTTAGGTGCAGTCTTGCTGTTTAAGACTTTCATTTTTTGTATGTATTTTATTATTAGTATTTTATGGAAATTATTTATTATCTAATTTGTATTTACTTTACCGGAATCCAACTGTCGGCAGTGGTGAAAATGTAGTTGTAATCAAGAAGCGCCGCCGCTTCGGCTCGCGAGATACTACGTGCCCACTTTACGCGCCCATCCTGCGCGGCACCTGGACCGGTACTGCCAATCTCGCCATATCGAGCCGTTTTTTCGTTCTCCGGATTACGCCAGTTTTCCCATCCGGCAGCCGTGATATGTTCACCCATTTCACAGTCGATAAAGACCGTATGGGCATACGGTCTCCACGGCCGGCCAAGGTAAACCTTCGTCACACCCGCGTCGGCTGTCAATCGGCAATTGTAGAACACATAACCCACGGGAACATCCTCGGGAGTCGAAGCTGCCGTGACAAAGCTATCGCGCTTACTGCGAATCTCGCAGTTCTCAAACAGCGCCGTTGCCGGACCGAAGATAAAATCGGTAGTCCCCTCTACATAGCAGTTGGAGAAATAAAGGCGTGTGCGCTTGCCGCCGGTATAGATTGTGTCTTGGTTGCCAAGGAAACGGCAGTTTATGAATGTCAGCCGGTCACCCTCAGTGTGGAGCGCTACGGCCTGACCAAGCTGCTCGGCGTTGTTCTCAATTGTCAGGTTACGAAAAACGAGGTCGGTTCCGTCAACTTTAAGAGTGTACGTGCGGAAAGTTCCCATCTTGTTGATGTTGGCGTGGTCGTTCCAGGTAATAATAGTTTTCTCGACACTTTCGCCTATAAATTCAACATTTTCAAGCCAGGCCGGAACGACAACTTTTTCGCGGTACACTCCGTTTTTGATATTTACCGTAACGGTGTAGTCCATAAAAGCACGTATACCCTCCAGGGCCTCGGTAATCGTTTTATAGTCGCCCGACCCATCCTGAGCCACGGTTATGTTGCGCTTGTACTCGGCTGCATTACCAACCGCAGTCGTGCCGAGCATCAACACAAGCGACAATATTGTAAGTATCTTTTTCATTTTGTTACTCTAAACCAATCTACGTTCAACCATCCCGAGTCGTTGCTTTCCCAATCGCGGGAACAGAAGAGACCAACTTTTGCGCCAATCCAATGGCCTTCGGTTACGCTAAGTTTGCCACCAAGCTCGGTATATTTCTTTCCGTCAAGGCTGTAGGAGAAAGTAGCCTCACATTTGTAATCGGGTTTTTCCTTCGGATTTTTCACCCCTACACGCTTAACCGACACTCGCAGGTACAGATTACCGTCATCGGGCACTTTCACGCCGGCTCCAACGGTTTCTTTGCCACCCTTGTTGGCCTTAAGACCCTGCACATCGGTAAGATACAGGCCATCGGCACGGCTTTCAAACACCAGGCCGCCATAGTTGTAGCCCATTACAACCAGGCCTGCACGTTCGCCCGTCATAACCCTGCCATTATTCTTGCGAGGGCAGAACTGCACCTTGGCAGTCGCCGTAAAATCCTCGGCAGGGAATTTTTGAAGCATAAGGTTGGGCATATCGTATATGCGCTCGGCTCCCGGAGTACAATGAGAGAAAAGTCGCAATTGAGAAGCATTTGCATCGGCGATATACCACAGCGCATTTGGATTCCCTTTCCATTGCCATTGCAATCCAAGCGTCACGGCATCAAACTCGTCACTCTCAGCCGGAGTCATCACCGGATAAGTCTTGCCGACTGCCGGCTTGGTGTAGGTAGTCACCGGCTCGCCCCGACCGTTTCCATCCTTGTCAACGCCTATCACGGGCCATCCATCCTCGTTCCACTTCATTGGCTCAAGCAGAACCACGCGACCATACGGGCCTTTATCCTGGAAATGTATAAACCAATCCTCTTTTCCGTCGGGCGTATCAATCCATGCGCCCTGATGAGGACCGTTGATATTCGTGTTACCCTGGTCCATGACGTTACGAACCTCGTAAGGCCCCCACGGGCTCTTTGAACGAAGCACTTCCTGCCAACCGGTAGCAACACCGCCGGCGGGCGAGAAGATATAATACCAGTCACCACGCTTGTACATTTTGGCGCCTTCAATTGTTTCGTTTTCGATATGACCGTCATAAATCACGCGGTCGGGGCCGATTGTCGACTTTCCGTCAAGAGTCATTTCTATCATTCCGATAATACTCTTTACGCCCGCGCGGCTTCCGGCATAACCGTGAGCAATGTAAGCCTTACCATCCTCATCCCAGAATGGGCAGGTGTCGATAATCCCTTTTGCCTTGTGAACATGAACCAACGGCTCCCACGGCCCTGCCGGATTCTTTGTCTTAGTCATAAAGATACCCAAATCGGGGTCTCCGTAGTAGATGTAAAACTCACCCTCGTGATAGCGGATAGAGGGAGCCCAAACCGCATTTCCATGACTGGGGTCAGGCGCGAATTGCGCGTATGATGGCATCGAGGCTATTGCATGACCGATAATTTCCCAATTGACCAAATCTTTTGAATGCAGGATAGGCAATCCGGGTATATCGCAGAAACTTGACGCCGTCATGTAGTAGTCATCCCCTACACGCACCACATCCGGGTCTGAATAGTCAGCATACAATATAGGATTTTTGTATTTTCCATTGCCCAAGTCGGCAACCCATGTCTTTGACACCGAATCGTTTGTGGCTGCTACCACCGGCGCCAGCGACACCGTTGCAACCAAAACGGATAAGGCAGTTCGTTTGAAATCTAACATCTGTCTTGTGTTTTTAGTTTAGTACAAACCTAAGGTTATTATAAATCCCCGTAAAGATAATAAAAATTTACCAATATCTAATCCTCCGCCCAATATTTTTTTCAAAAACTACCCGACGAGGCTGTTGAAATTCAAAATATATTACCTGATTCCACGTCTTGCGGTCTGTGCCGCTGCCTTTATGTCAACCCCGCGATACAACTGGGTTCCGGCCGAATCGACAACGACATAATAGGGCGTGGCGGGGGGCAAAAACTGTCTCAAAGCTTGCGAACCAGTCAAACCTGGGTGCCATCCGCGCTCCCACCGAGCTGTATCGCTGCTCAACATACGTCTCCACTCAGCGCTGTCGGGCACCATGAAAACCTCCACAACGCGCATCTGCCGACGTTTAAAATCTCGATTCAGCCTGTGTAGTGTATCGCGGTCAGCATAATTCAGATTATCCTCAAATGCAAAAAACGAGACTTTGCTATTCACTGAATTCCACTGAATTAGCGTATCTCCAAGGCTTTTCAATACCATATACTCAGTTGCCTTTTTTGCCGCGACACCAACTTGAAGGTCAAGCATTTCGCCAAGAGCAGCCAACGGCGCCGTGTAGGCTTTCTTGTCAATCATGCGCCTTAACGAATCGGCCTGCAACGGATTTATGAGCATGTCGTATGTAGTCATCAGCAGAGCAACCGACGCCGACGACTCTGGATTGGCCCTTACAAATTCGGCAATAGACCTGTCAATCCCCTCGCTGTTGTGCTCGGCCAATATATTTTTATTTGACGTCATCCATTCCCCCAACAGTGCCGATTCATCATTCCCTTTTACCACCAGTTCTCCGGTAGCGGGATTGCATTTAAACACGATTTTATCACCATTCTTTGCAAGCAAAAGCGCCACACGCCCGCTTCCGTGCAAAAACACCTCAACTGCCGTTAAATCAGAGGAATATCCGGTCATGCTGAACTTTCCGCTTTCATCGGTAAAGACTGTTTCACATTGAAACTGACCGTTTTGCGCCATATACACAACCTGCACTTCTCGGCTTGGATAGTCAGAAATCTGTCCGCCAACGGTAAACGCATCTTCGCCGCCGCAAGCGATAACCACCAGCATAAATGCCGCCAACGCTAATCTGTAGAACATCTTCATCATTCCGCAAAAGTACTAAAAATCATCCATCCTCTAACAGAAATCATCTTGTTTTTTATTTAAGCGCCCACAATTGTTAACAAAATTGAAAATTATCACGTAGACAATATATCAAATGCAAAATGTTGTTAATTATGCAAACTTTTATGCTCAATTATTATGTTGTATAACATAAATGACTTAATTTTGCACTGTGTTTTTCATGGTATTAGATTTAAGGTTAAGAAGATTACCCGTCGTGATGACGAGTAATTTTTTTTGTTTATACCATAATCACTATCTTTGCATTCATCCAAAACTTCAATATTTATGCAACCACTCTCCCCACAACAAGCACTTGAAAAAGCAACCGAGACCGGGTGCAGGAAAGCCAACCTGACATCAGAGTTTTCAGCACGAGGCATTGCCAAAATGACTATCGCCGGCGCGATGGCCGGAGCTTATATAGCGCTTGGCGGGCTGCTCGCGCTATTAGTCGGACAAGGATTTCCCGAAATTTCGGCCGGGAATCCGGGGTTGGCAAAATTACTGTCGGGGGCAATGTTCCCCGTCGGGCTGATTCTTGTTGTATTCCTGGGCGCCGAACTGTTTACCGGCAACAATGCGCTACTGATACCCGGATGGTGTGAACGCCGCATCACAGCTCCTAAAGTTCTCATAAACTGGGTTGTTATCTATCTCACCAATTTCATCGGAGCAATTCTTTTCACCGCTGCAATAGCGTGGTATTCAGGAGCGACCGACGCGGCAATCTATCGTGACGCCGCCATTAATATTGCCACGGCAAAGGTTAATATGCCATGGCTCGTTGTCATGGTTCGCGGAATAGGAGCAAACTGGCTCGTGTGCCTGGCTATATGGCTCGGCATTACCTGCCCCACTCCATTTGCCCGCATTGTTGCCCTGTGGATGCCTGTCATGGCCTTTGTTGTTATGGGGATGGAACACTCTATTGCCAATATGTTCTATCTTCCTCTTGGCATGTTACACGGAGCCGACATTACAATCGGCTGCGCTATATGCAACAACCTGATTCCTGCCACAATAGGAAATATCATAGGAGGCGCAATCTTTGTTGCGATGCCCTTTCACATCCTACACAGAAAATAGCCTTTATTTCAGCAAATCGGGGCGCAAATGGCGGGTGCGTTCAACCGCCTGCTCGTGGCGCCACTCGTCTATCTTGGCCTGATGGCCCGACAATAAAATTGGAGGGACTTTCCACCCCTTATAATCGGCCGGCCGAGTGTATACAGGAGGCGCAAGCAAGTTATCCTGAAAGGAATCGCTCAACGCACTCTGTTCGTCACCAATAGCCCCGGGGATGAGTCTTACAAGCGAGTCGGTAATGATTATTGCCGGAATTTCACCACCGGTCAACACGTAATCTCCAACCGATATTTCCCGCGTTACCAAATGTTCCCGAATACGGTAGTCAACACCCTTGTAATGACCACAAAGGATAATGATGTTGGATAGCATTGACATACTGTTGGCCATCTGCTGATTGAATGTTTCGCCGTCGGGGGAGGTAAAAATCACCTCATCATATTCGCGCTCTGCCTTAAGGGCAGATATAGCGCGGTCAACCGGCTCTATCTGCATCACCATCCCGGCCTCGCCTCCAAAAGGATAATCATCTACTTTGCGATGCTTGTTGGTAGTATAATCCCGCAGATTGTGAACCACAATTGTTGCAAGCCCCTTATCCTGAGCTCGTTTCAGAATTGAGCAGTTAAGCGGAGATTCAAGCATCTCAGGCAAGACAGTCAGTATATCTATTCGCATATTTAATCCTTTAGTATTCAGAACGATAATTATAATTATTCCTCAAACTTTCAAAAAGATGGGGAGCGGCCCTGAACGCGCGGTCATCGGCCATTATATCATAATCGGCAAAATTGGTCGATACGACAGTAGAATCTATCGCAGGCGTAATTTCAAACGGCAACCCAGACAGCAAATCTGCATCAAAGCCAAATTCGCGTGCAAACTCTCTGACAATCATCATCGTAGCACGTTGCTTCCCCTGCAATGAATATCCCGCAATATGGGGTGTTGCAATCGTGGCCCGCTGCAATAACGACCTGTTCACATTAGGTTCTCCCTCCCAGCAATCAATCACCGCGCCGCTGATGAGCCCCGAGTCGATAGCATCGACCGTTGACTGCGTGTCTAATACGGCTCCTCGCGCCGCATTGATAATTATCGGAGCGCGCCGGCACTGCGCGTACAGCTGGCTACCTACCAAATGAAATGTTGCATCAGTCCCCACCGTTGTCAGCGGCAAATGAAATGTAATCACGTCACAATCAGCCGCTATCTGCGCCAACGACACAAACTCGGCACAACCCTCAACACGTGCCCGCGGAGGGTCACATTTCAGCACATCCATCCCGACGTTCCCGGCCCATTCGGCCACAATCCTCCCAACGTGACCAACGCCAACCACCCCAATCTTCTTGCGTTCAAAACCACCGGGAATTAAAGATTTCAATGCTGCCGAAACATATTGCGCAACCGCCGGCGCATTGCAGCCCGGTGCATTTACCACCTTGATTCCCCGCAACTTGCAATAGTCAGCATCAATATGGTCGGTGCCAATTGTTGCCGTTCCTATCCATTTAACCGATGAACCTTCAAGTAAAGCTGCATCACAGCGAGTTCGCGTTCTGACTATCAGTACATCGGCACCGGCAACCGTTGACGCGGTTATATCATTTGGTGCCACATACTCCACATCGGCCACCGGCTCAAGCACTCCACGGATAAACGGTATTTTGCTTTCAATTACAACTTTCACAATACCATCCTCCATATATAGAATCCGGCATAAGCCAATACTATTCCGCTCAACACCAGATATCCCGACCGACGCCCTTGGTGAAAATGGGCAAAATGTCCCAGCTGAAAACCGGTACAACAACAGAGCAATGGATAGTAAAACGGGATATTCGTGAAGTCAAGCGCCATCATTATCATTGTAACAACCGATGTCATAATCAGCAGGCCGTTTCTTGCCCTTGTAATCAGATTATAGCTATAAATTCTTATTACATTGACTATTATCAACAATATATTCACTATTATCGTAAACCCTGACAGTGACAGAAACCACACTATCTTCGGGCCTGTAAAAGTATTGAATATACTATCAAAAACAGGCTTGGTCACCTCGCGAAAATCCACCAATCCGGCACCCCACACTATCCACAGCGGAGTCAGAATACCCGTACCAACGGCAAGCAACGTCTTCACGTTAAAGATACGCATTTGGCCGCAGCCCATCAACAAAATGGGCAGATATGGGACAAAACCATACTGGGTCAATGCCCCGGCAGTCATCAAAAAGAATGCCAGAAAAACGCGCGGCGTATCCGACGGATTATCAAAAGCGTTAAACAGCAACGTTATTGAAATCAACATCACAATCAGCAACAACATTCCGCCCTGAACCTGCCCCATCGACATAGGGCACGCACCAAGCATCCAAAGGAAAAACGCCCCGCAAATCAACGACAGCGTGTGCAGCAGATTGTAAAATCGGTTGATTGCCACAATCGCAAATGCCGAAAGTACGTATACAAGCAGAGAGACATACAGCGACAGGCCGGGCGAGTCAACCCAATTATTGGCTGACCTGAATCCCAATCCCCTATCGCCGGGCACAACATCTATCGCATTGACACCGGCGGCAAGCAACGTGCCAAGTACCGCCAGCACCGCCAATACGATTGACAGTGACCGTGATTGCAGAATTTCGTCAATGCGTCTCTCTCCTTTCAGCATTATTGCTAAATAAATTCATTACCTATATCCCGACGGAAATATTTTTCCTCAAAATTGATAAGCGCAACCGAACGATAACTGCGTTCAAGCGCCTTTTCAAGCGTCTCTCCGCGCGACGTTACCGCAATCACACGGCCTCCCGAGGTTACAATTTCACCATCCGGAGTTCGCGACGTTCCGGCATGGAACAGCGTTGAATCGGATACATTCTCTAACCCGTTGATAACCTTTCCTTTGGCATAATCACCGGGATAACCGCCCGATACCACCATCACGGTCACAGCAGCCTCAGGGTCGATAGTCAGCGGCTCGCCGGCAAGGTCTCCACGGGCTACATTGACAAGCAACTGCACCAAATCGCCCTGTAAACGAGGCATGACAACCTCGGTCTCCGGGTCGCCCATCCTGACGTTGTACTCTATCACCATCGGCTCTCCGTCTACATTTATCAAGCCAAGGAAGATGAATCCGCGATACACAATACCCTCGGCTTTCAATCCATCAACAGTTGGCCTAATGATACGGTCTTCAACCTTTTGCATAAACACTTCATCGGCAAACGGCACCGGACTAACCGCGCCCATACCGCCGGTATTCAGGCCTTTATCACCCTCGCCTATCCGCTTATAATCTTTGGCCACCGGTAATACACGATACCCTCCGTTGCCATCGGTCAACACAAATACCGAACACTCGATACCGCTCAGAAATTCCTCTATGACAACCGTTGCCGACGACTTGCCAAACATTCCGTCAAGCATTTCCTTTAGCGAACGCTTTGCATCGTCAAGATTATCTATTATAAGCACACCCTTTCCGGCGGCAAGCCCATCGGCTTTGAGAACGTAGGGTGATTGCAAGGTTTCGAGAAAATCGACACCGGCATTGTAGGTTTCGGGAGTAACGCTGAGATGGCGTGCCGTCGGTATTGAATGCCGCGACATAAACTCTTTTGCAAAGTCCTTACTACCCTCCAAGCGAGCGCCCTCCTTTGATGGACCGGCTACAAGAACATCAACCTGCGAGGCTTCAAAATAGTCATAAATTCCCTCGACAAGCGGGTCTTCATTCCCGGGTATAATCAAGTCTACACCGTTTGCTTTCACAAATGCCTCAATTGCCGGAAAATCAGTAGGCTTTATCGCCACATTTTCGCCATACACATCAGTACCTCCGTTACCGGGTGCAATCCACAATTTGCCCAACCGTGGGCTTTGACTCAATTTCCAGGCAAGAGTACTCTCACGGCCACCCGAACCCAACAACAACACATTCACGTTCTCTGTTTTCATAGTTTCTTTATATCTTAGATGCTGTTATTATCTTTTTTACGACGCCAACCTCGTTCTCTCATCAACGGGCCCTCGCTTTTGGGCAACGACGGCTGTTTCCCGGAAATTGATTTCAGAGCATGAGGATTGCGATGACGGCTGCCACCCTCCTCTTTTCCTCTTCCCCGATATTCCTCCTCGCGGCGACGGGCCTCCTTCCCTCCGTGGCCCTGACGACGGGCACGGGTTTTCCATTCCTTGTCGGTCAAACGGGCACGTCTGCCGCCAGGCAACTTTATCGAATCCTCGTCAACGTTTTTCAACGAGCCGCCTTCGGCCCTGAAATTGCGGTAGGCACCATCAAAGATTACAAATTCCCGCAGCTCGCATTCAAGTTTACCGTTCAACAGCGGAGTTTTTGACGACGCCGCCAACCCTATTTTGTTGAAACAATCACTCTTATAGCCTATTATCCAGGCGTGATAGTTTTTAAACACATGCTTTAGCCTATCCCCAATCGTGGCATACAGCCCTTCCATGTCCTCAACATTGATTCGCTCTCCGTAGGGCGGGTTAGTCACCATTACACCGGGTATTCCATCCTCCGGACTCTCATCCCAGCGGGCTAACGGCTTTTGTTCCAGCTCTATATATTTGGCAACCCCGGCGTTTTTTATATTCTCGCGAGCAATCGCAATCGCCTTAGGCGATATATCCGCGCCATAGATTTTATGGTCAAATGTTCGCTCGGCACTGTCATCGTTATATATGCTGTCAAACAGTTCAGGGTCGAAATCAGGCCATTTTTCAAACGCAAAATTTTTACGGTATATTCCAGGCATAATATTTGCCGCTATCAGAGCCGCCTCAATCAGAAATGTACCCGAGCCACACATAGGGTCGACAAGCGGCGTCTCGCCTTGCCATCCGCTTTTCAGCAAAATGCCGGCCGCGAGAACCTCATTAATCGGAGCCTCGGTCTGAGCCACGCGATAACCACGCCGATGCAACGACTCCCCGCTTGAATCGAGCGACAACGTTACACGAGTGCCGTCTATATGCACATTTATCATCACGTCGGCCCCTTTTTGCCTTACACCAGGGCGAACGCCATCCCCATACCTGTCGGTAAACCAGTCGGCTATCGCATCCTTCACCCGATAGGTAACATATAGCGAATTTGTAAACACATTGGAATTGACAACCGAATCTATACAGAATGTGGTGCGTTCATTCAATATTTCACTCCATTCCACATCCTTAACCATATCATACAGGCTGTCGGTATCACGGGCTATAAATTTGTATATTGGCTTCAGAATTCGCAGCGCCGTGCGACATCCTAAATTGCTTCTGTATAACATTGCCTTGTCTCCCTCAAAGGAAACCATTCTGTTACCGGGCTCAACCTTTTGCGCGCCCATATTGCGCAACTCCTCGGCAAGTACATCTTCCAGGCCTTGAAGAGTCTTTGCCACCATTTCAAACGTTTGGCTCATTGCTATATAGCTTTATTTGTTTCGGCAACCCATTCTCCCACCGTTGGTTCATCACAATGTCAACATGGGTTTCCGGCTACAAAATTAATCATTTTCTCCATATTTCGCTGCAATCTGATGGCTCAAACACGCATTGAACCACAATCAACGATTTTTATTCCACACTCGAGTCAGTAGCTGTCGACCGACGGCCGGCCAGCATTCCACAGGCCGCGTCAATATCTTCGCCGCGGGAAGCACGGATAGTAGCCGTTATTCCAAGTGCATTAAGCCTGTCGCGAAACCGCTCCATTACATCCGCTGTCGACGGCTGCGCGTCAAAGCCGTCAAATGCGTGAAAACGTATCAGATTCACGCGACAATCCACGCCGCGCAACAGACGCGCCAATGCATCGGCATGACGCCGGTCATCATTCAGGCCGCGCCACATAATATATTCAACCGACAGCCGGCGCTGATGGGCAAAATCGTATGACCGCATCATTTCCATCACCTTTGCCACAGGATAGGCCCTTTCAACCGGCATCAAATCGGCTCTTTCATCGCTGAACGGAGAGTGCACACTGATAGCGACATGCACTCGGGTCTGCTCTATCAACCGCTGCAAGCAATCCAACTTGCCAATACTCGACACCGTTATACGCTTGGGGCTCCACCCCATTCCCCACGGCGAGGTCAATATCTCAATTGCCGCCAACACCTCCTCAAGATTATCCATCGGCTCGCCCATCCCCATGAACACAAGATTGGTCAGCCCGGCACTCTCGGGAATTGACAAAACTTGATTTATTATATCGGCCGCCGTCAAATTTCCGTGAAAACCCTGCCGACCGGTTACGCAAAACCGACAACCCATTCTACAACCGGCCTGAGACGACACACAGATTGTGCCGCGCTCCCGGTCGGGAATAAACACCGACTCGATATCACGACCGCCAACACCCGTAAAAAGATACTTAGCCGTGCCGTCTGCACTGCGGGCCTCGGCTATTGGCGCGTGCCGGCCAACCGAGAATTCAGCCTTAAGCCGCTCTCGCCCGGCCTTTGAAATCTCGGTCATTTCGTCTATCGAATCAACCCTGTTGACATATAATCTGCGAGCAATCTGACCGGCGGCATATCGCGGCAATCCAATCTCGGCTACCACCTCCTGCAGCCGGCTGAGCGTCAATCCTATCAAAACCCTCTTCATACCGCAAAGATACACATTTTCCCGAAATATTTTATCCCAAATAACCATTTAACACCGCTCAATTATTTCGCAAACAAATAAATTTGGTTACCTTTACGGCGCAAAGAAGACATGACCGGCAACCAATGTCGCGTGACTTTTAGTACTGTAGCCATGTTAAAACATTGATATTCAACTTATGAAACGTTATTTTCTTCTACCATTAATGGCGCTCGCCGTCATTATGACAGCTGCTGCTCAAAATAAAAACACTGCCGAGACCAAAAAGCAATACATGGTATATGGCGTTGCTTTTTACAATCTTGAAAATCTGTTTGACACCATCAACAACAATGGAAAATACGACCTGGAATTTTCTCCGGCCGGCTCACGCCAGTGGAACGGGCACAAATATTGGTCTAAAATCAACAATCTTGCCTACTGCATCTCCCAGATGACCGGCAAGACAACGCCCGGCGGCCCCGCCGTCATCGGCGTTTCCGAAATAGAGAATATCACCGTTTTGCAAGACCTCGTGAAAGCCGACCCAATCAAAAACTGGCGATTACAGATTGTGCATCACGATTCACCCGACCGTCGAGGGGTTGACGTCGGATTACTCTATAACCCCCGATTGTTCAAGGTGCTTGACGTCACAAACCACACTCTTACGATTGAAGGTAACCCCACTTTCCGAACCCGCGACCAGATGTGTGTAACCGGCGAGATGGGTGGAAAAGTCGTAAGTGTAATTGTAAACCACTGGCCATCAAGACTTGGCGGGCAGGAACAATCATCCTATCTGCGCGAAGCGGCAGCGGCGCTATCCAAGCATATCGCCGACTCCCTTTGGGCCATACGGCCCGACCAGGGCGTCATCATCATGGGCGACTTGAACGACGACCCGCAAGACAAATCGTGTGCCGTTGTCCTCGGCGCCAAGCGTTCCCCCGAAAAAGTTGAACCCCACGGATTCTACAACCCCTGGTGGAAAATGCTTGACGACGGCATCGGAACATTGGCCTACAAAGGCTCCTGGAACCTGTTCGACCAGATTATAATCTCAGGCACCCTGCTGGAAAGCAATCAAGGCACGCCATACGACCTACAATATTGGAGAGCAAAAGTAAACAACTTTGACTTCCTTTATGACAAGCAGGGAACACGCCAGGGATACCCGCTGAGAACATATTCGGGCGGAGTGTGGCTCAATGGATATTCCGACCACTTCCCAACCGAGGTATTCCTGCGCGTAGCCCGAAAATAAGCCGAATATCTCCACCAATCGTTTTTGCATGAAATAATAACTATAAAACAATATTCAATTTATGAGACTAAGACTGTTTCTGTTCCTATTTCTGCTGATGATGCTGGCGGTGGCGTTGCCAACGCATGCACAACAGGCAGGAGTAGCTGGCAAGATTATTGATGCCTCTACCGGAAGCCCTATTGCCGGTGCCAGTGTGATACTGGATGGCAAAGGACTCTCTGTAACCACCGACCCTTCCGGTGAGTTCCGGCTCACGGCCGACCCCGGCGAAGATGTATTGGTTGTTGTCGCCTACGGGTACAACGACGCTTCAATGACGGTCGACATTCTTCCCGGCAGCTATCTTGACGCCGGAACAATACGGCTGCAAAGCGCCGACGCCGCTCAAGGCTTTATGGAAGACCTCCAGGAAATATATTATGACGAAAGCCTGCTTGACGAGGAGGAGAGCAACGCCCAGTCTATCGGAGCTTTAACAGGGGCCAACGACGACATCTATTATAAAGCGACATCCTACGATTTCAACGCAATGTATTTCCGCTACCGCGGGTACAACAATGAATACCAGACAACCTACATCAACGGAGTCAATTTCAACGACCTCGCCCGTGGGCGTTTCAACTACTCCACCCTTGGCGGTATGAGCCGTGCGTTCCGCGATAAAACAACCGCCATCGGCCTCGGAGCATCTACATTCGGTCTTGGCGATGTTGGCGGCGTGACCGACATCAACACCCTGTCGACATCCTACGCAAAAGGCTTCAACGGAAGCGTTGCCTATACCAACAGCAACTACATGCTCCGCGCTATGGCCACCTATTCTACCGGCCTGACTTCCAGCGGATGGGCTTTCACCGTGTCGGCCGTCGGTCGGTATGCTCCCGAGGGGGTCATTGAAGGCACATTCTACAATTCAGGAGGTTTATTCATGTCTATCCAAAAGATACTCAACAATAAGCACTCTTTGAATCTGACCCTCTTTGGCGCACCGACCCAACGCGCTACAGCATCGTCAACCTACCTTGAGGCATACGAGCTCGCAGGAACAAATCTGTACAACCCCAATTGGGGATATCAAGACGGGAAAAAACGTTCGGCCAAAATTGTTGAAACATTCGACCCAACAGCTATCCTAAACTGGATTTTCAAGTCGGGCTCAAACACAACACTCAACACCGGTCTGGCCATCCGGGGCGTCAACTATTCTACAAGCGCCCTCAATTGGTACAACACCCCCGACCCCCGACCCGACTATTATCGCTACCTCCCCTCCTATTATAAAGACAATCAGGAGGCCTACGACCTTTATTCATCCCTTTGGGGCACCGAAAGCTTCCGTCAGATTAACTGGGAACAGATATATGCCACAAACATGCTTAACAGCGCCGGAGGGGCCGAAACAGGAGCAACCGAACACGGTTCAAGCTACATCCTGGAAAACCGCCACAGCAACCAGTTCAACATGATTCTCAACTCCACCCTCAATCATCGTCTGAACGATTACATGACCCTTCAAGCCGGCGTAACGGCCAATTTCACTCGGGCTCACTACTACAAGACCATTCGCGACCTCCTCGGGGGCGAATACTGGCTTGACGTTGACCAGTATTCCGAACGTGATTTCCCCGACAATCCCGACATGATGCAGAACAACCTGCTCAATCCAAACCGTAAAGTGGGTGTAGACGACATCTTCGGATACAATTACTACATCAACGCCATTCAGGCAACTGCATGGATTCAGAATATAATCACGCTGCCTCGATGGGATATCAACTACGGTCTGAAATTAGGCTACACACAATTCTACCGCGACGGAAAGATGATGAACGGCCGCGCGCCCGAAAACTCTTACGGCAAGGGGGAGACCCACCGTTTTGACACCGGTGCAATCAAAGCCGGCACCACATACAAAATAAACGGCCGCAATTTCATTCAGATTCACGGCCAGTATGAAACACGTGCACCCCTCTTTGAATATGCCTACATTTCGCCGCGCATCAAAGACACCGCCATTGACGGCCTGCAGGCCGAGCGCGTTCTCGCCGGCGACATCGCCTACATCTGGAACTACCGCCGTTTCCGCGGCTCTGTTTCGGCTTTCTGGACCGAATTTTACGACCAAACCGAGCGTACATCTTTCTATGACGACCAATATTCCACCTTTATGAACTACGTTCTCAAAGGAGTACACAAGACTCATAAAGGCGTTGAAATAGGTTTGGCCTATAAGATTACACCGTCAATAACCCTTACTGCCGCCGGAACATACTCCCGCTACCAATACAAAAACCGGCCCGTTGGCGTTCGTTCCTACGAAAACGGCATGATGCCCGACACCGCCCAGGTCGTTTACCTGAAAAACTTCTACGTTGGTGGCACACCCCAGGTGGCCGGTACTATCGGAATCGACTGGGCCGCTCCTGGTATGTGGTTCTTTGGAATAAGCGGGTCTTTCATGGGTGACTCATACGTTAACCTTTCGCCGATACGCCACGAGGCTCTTCCTAAACTTTGGGAAAAATATCCCGACCTGGAAGCCCTCGAAAGTAAAATGGAGGAACTTGCAGCGCAAGACAAGCTCAACGATGCCTTTGTGTTAAATATCTCCATCGGCAAGATTATATACGTCAACCGAAAAGTTTCGCTAAACCTCAATTTGAACATCGACAACGTGCTCAACAACCGCAACATTATGACCTACGGTTATCAGCAAGGTCGATTTGATTACACCAACTACGACTCCATGAAATACCCCAACAAGTACACTTACGGGCAGGGTATCAAGATATTCTTCAACGTTGGCGTCAGATTTTAATCATTAATTCGGAAAAATAAAAAATGATGAAACTATATAAGACACTGCTTGCCGCCGCGGCAATCGCTACATCGGCAGCGTTGACCGGTTGTGACGACAACTTTGACCGGCCTCCGGTAATTGTCCCCGAAGCAACCATCGAGGTCAATACAACCATTCTTGAACTCAAAGAGCGCTATTGGCAAAACCCGGCCAGCGACTATATGACAACTATCGGTACAACCGAGGATGGTAAGCATATAATCATCGGAGGTACCATTGTTTCCGACGACAATGCCGGGAATGTGTATCAGCGGGTTATCATCCAGGATGAAACATCGGCCATAACAATTCGCGTTTACTCATCCGACCTGAGCACAAGCTATCATTACGGGCAGGAACTGCGCATCGATGTTACCGGCCTTCTTATCGGCACATATCGCGGTTTACAGATGATTGGCGTTGAATACAACGGAAGCGTTGGAGGCATGGACCTAAGCGAAATGCAGGCTCGCGCCCAGGTCAACGGGCTCCCCGTTGAAGCCAACGCGGTCCCCTACCTGACTACTATTGCCGACTTGCAAAGCTACAAAAACACCACCGCCGATATGTGCGCATGGCAAACGCGCTACATCACTCTCGAAAATGTCGAGTTTGTAAACGCCGGTAAAGACCGCTTCGGCGACCCCGCTGCGGCCAACTACACTACTACACAGCTCAAAGACAAAGACGGCAAAACGATTGATATCTCTACAAGCAACAAATCTACATTTGCCGGCACAGTACTTCCAACCGGAACCGGAACAATCCGCGCCATCTTGAGCTACTTTGGCAGCAACTGGCAGCTGGTATTCAGCGACCCGCATACCGAATGTGTCGGTTTTGAATGGGTAGATGCTCCCGAACCCTCACTGCCTGGAGAAGTAACCGGCGACGGGTCAAAAGCCAATCCATTCTCGGTTACCGACGTCATCAACGGAGCTTCGGCCGCCGCACCTGCCTACGTTACCGGTTACATTGTAGGCTGGATTGACGGTGCTTCGATAACCGAAGGCGCCAAATTCAGCGTGCCGGCCACCAACGCTTCCAACGTTCTCCTTGCTGCAACGCCGGGTGAAACCAATGTCAACAATTGCGTACCCGTTCAGCTCGTTTACGACACTGCTATCCGCAACGCCGTCAACCTCGTCAACAACCCCGCCAATCTCGGCAAAAAGCTGACTTTGGCCGGCTCGCTCGAGAAATACTTCGGTGTACCGGGTGTGAAGACGCCAACCGACGATTTCACCCTTGAGGGGGAAGGCTCGGGAGGAACTACCGGTGGCGGTGACACTGCAGCGGCTATTTACAGCGGGCTCGGCGAAAGCGACGCCACTATCGACTGGTCTATTAACGTCGGTACAACCGAGTCAGTCTGGTCGTGGACCGAATATAGCGGCAAGCATTACCTCAATGCCAGCGCCTACGGCATGAACATCAATGTTGAAACATGGGCGGTTTCACCGGTAATTTCACTCGAAGGTAAAACATCTGCAAAACTCTCGTTTGACCATGCCGCCAAGTTCCAGACCAACCTGCGTTCGGCCTGCGGTGTCGCCGTGCGCGAGACCGGTCAGACCCAATGGACAAAGTTGACAATTCCAACATGGCCTGAGGCCGGTGCCTGGACCTTTGTCAACTCCGGTGCCATCGACCTTACAGCCTTTGCAGGCAAGAAAATTGAGATTGGTTTCTTGTATGTCGCCACCCCAACCGAGGCCGACACATGGGAAATACGCAATCTGAAGATTACCGAGTAACAAGAAATCATATCTATACAACACAAATATGAAAGCTATAAAATCAACTCTCGGCATGCTCGCCATCGCGGCGTTGGCGCTGACCTCATCCTGCCAGGATGACTTCAACACCCCGTCGGTAAAGGTGCCCGCTGCATCGCTGACTCCAAATACAACCATTGCCCAGCTGAAAGCTGACTACTGGAGCGATAACACCAATTATATTGACACCATTGAAACCGTGGCCGGAAGCGACGAGCACGTCATCATATCTGGCCGCGTAATATCGAGCGACGCCGCCGGCAATATATATAAAAACCTGGTTATTCAGGACCACACCGGCGCGCTGACCCTGTCTATCAACGCCAACTCGATGTTCAACAAATATCGCGTTGGGCAAGAAGTTGTCATTGACGCCACCGGAATGTACATTGGAAAGTACAGCGGCCTCCAGCAAATGGGATTTCCCGATTACAGCGAGAGCTATGGCTGGCAGGCAACATTCATGCCTTTGGCATTCTTTGAGCAGCATTCCGAGCTCAACGGGCTCCCCGAGCCATCTAAGGTTGACACCATTACCGTCACCAACTTTAGCGAACTGAGCGGATTGCCCGAGTCTCTGCGAAAGTGGCAGAGCCAGCTCGTTCGATTCAACAATTGCCATTTTGCACTCGGAGGCCAAGCCGGTTTTACCGACGCCCACAAGGAGAATGCCAATCGAGACCTCGTGCTCGAAGACGGCTCCATTATTACCGTGCGCAACAGCGGATATGCCAACTTCTGGAGCAATACCCTTCCCGAAGGCAACGGTGACGTTGTCGGTATCCTTGGATACTTCAACAACGCTTGGCAGTTGACGCTCCGCTCGGCCGATGACTGCATGAACTTTGGCAATCCCACTTTGAGTCCGGGAGCCGAAACCAATCCTTATACCGTTGACCAGGCCATTGAAATAGAAATGAACGGAAAAGAGGCCGCCGGATGGGTTACCGGATATATCGTCGGTGCCGTCGCGCCGGGAGTCTCTAATGTCAGCGGCGACGCCGATATTCAGTGGGGCAAAGAAGTCGACATGCCTACAACGCTCGTAATAGCACCCACGCCCGAAGTTAAATCAATTGCCAATTGTTTGATACTCCCGCTGCCACAAGGCTCTGCTCTGCGCGAATACGGTGCGCTTGCAACCCATCCCGAGTTGTATCAACGGCAAATTTGGGTCAACGGAACTCTCGCTTTACAGCTCGGAAGCTGGGGCGTAGCTACCAAGAACGGAGGGCCCTCCGAATTCAGAATAGATGGCGTCGAAGTTAGCGGCGGAACAATACCCGACGGTGACGGAACCAAAACAAATCCCTACAACGTAACTCAAGTTATGGAGATGAATAATCCGGGCACCGTAGCCTATGTTCAAGGCTACATCGTGGGCTGGGTTGAAGGTGCCTCTATTGCCGAGGGCGCCCATTTTGGCGTACCGTCGACATCGGCATCTAACTTGCTGATTGCCATGACTTCCGACGAAACAAACTATACACGGTGCGTCGCCGTTCAACTTGTTTCGGGAACTGCTGTTCGTGCTGCCGTCAATTTGATGGACCACCCCGAAAACCTCGGCAAGAAACTTGTTATTCAAGGCTCATTGGAGAAATATTTCGGCGTTTGCGGCGTCAAGTCGACTACCGATGACTATACCCTTGACGGGGCCGGTACAACTCCACCCGACACCCCCGTGACCCCGCCGGCCATCGACGGCGGAACTAAGGATAACCCCTACACCGTTTCTCAGGTCATTTCGCTCAACAATCCCGGCACGGTAAGTTACGTCAAGGGATACATCGTAGGATGGATTGAGGGTGCGTCAATTAACGACGGAGCTCACTTTACCACCCCTGCGACCAACCAGTCCAACATCCTGATAGCCGAGACCCCGGGTGAAACAAACATTGCCAAATGCGTGCCCGTTCAGCTTGTTGCTCAGACCGATATACGTAATGCCGTCAACCTCGTTAACCACCCTGAGAATCTTGGAAAAGAAATCATCTTGGAAGGTTCTCTTGAAAAATACTTCGGTGTACCCGGCGTTAAATCGCCCACCGGAAACTACACGCTTGATGGCGAAGGAACCGGCGAAGGCGGTGGTACAACCGAGCCCACGCCCGACGACAATGGCGGCACGGCCGATGCGCCCTACACCGTCGCCCAAGTATTGGCTCTCAACAACCCAGGCACAACAAAATACGTAACCGGATACATTGTCGGATGGGTCAACGGAGCCTCTATCAGCAGCGGAGCCACATTTACTACTCCTGCAACCGGAGCCTCCAATCTGCTCCTTGCCGATAGTCCAACCGAAACCGACTACAACAAGTGCGTACCCCTACAGCTCGTCGCCGGTACGGCCATCCGTTCAGCCATTAATCTGATGGATAACCCCGGCAACCTGGGAAAGAAACTAACTGTTGAAGGTAAACTTGAGAAGTATTTCGGAGTGTGCGGAATTAAATCACCAACATCCAACTACACCCTCCAATAAAACCACTATCCGGGCTGACGCGGCGTAACGGGTCAGCCCGGATAGCAGGCTTCCAAGCCTGCGACATTCACAGCGATTTTTCACCGCGCGTCAGCTCG
>JAFLTJ010000013.1 GCA_022510465.1 Muribaculaceae bacterium | reverse complement strand
GTGACGAGGATTTACGCGCCGACCGTCAGCCCGAGTTCACACAAATCGACTGCGAAATGTCGTTTGTTGAGCAGGAAGATGTCCTGAACATGTTTGAAGGGCTCATCAAGCATATCTTCAAGTACACCAAAGGAATTGATTTTACCGAGAATTTCCCCCGTATGACATGGGCCGACGCCATGAAATATTATGGCTCCGACAAGCCCGACACACGGTTTGATATGAAATTCGTTGAAATTAAGGACCTTACCGAGGGCCGCGGCTTTGCCGTTCTCGACGACACCGAATATGTCGGTGCGATAGTCGCCCCGGGATGTGCCGATTACACACGCAAGCAGCTCGACTCGCTGACCGACTTTGTCAAGCGGCCACAAATTGGAGCCAAAGGTATGATGTGGGTAAAAGTTGAAGCCGACGGAGCCATAAAATCCTCTGTTTCAAAATTCTACAGCGAAGAAGACCTTCAAAAATGGGTCGACCGGTGCCAAGCAAAACCCGGCGACCTCATCCTGATTCTTGCCGGACCGACAATGAAAACCCGCAAGCAGCTCTGCGAGTTGCGTCTTGAAATGGGCTCCCGTCTCGGTCTGCGACGCCCCGACGATTTCTCTTGCTTGTGGGTTGTCGACTTCCCCCTCTTTGAATGGGATGACGAGACACAGCGATTCTACGCAATGCACCACCCGTTCACATCGCCCAACCCCGACGACTTCCACCTCCTTGACACCGACCCCGGAGCTGTTCGCGCAACCGCCTACGACATGGTTGTCAACGGTAACGAGCTGGGCGGCGGCAGCATACGTATTCACGACTCCAAGCTCCAGGATAAAATGTTCCGGCTCCTGGGCCTCTCCGAAGAAGAAGCCCGGTATAAATTTGGATTCCTCATGGATGCATTCAAATTTGGAGCGCCACCCCACGGCGGCCTCGCATTCGGCTTCGACCGAATGGTATCGATTCTCGCCGGCCTCGATTCAATTCGCGACGTTATCGCGTTCCCGAAGAACAATGCCGGCCGCGACATGATGATTGATGCGCCGTCGACAATCGACGACACCCAGCTACAGGAACTACAAATCGCCCTCGCTCCGGCGGCTCCCGACAATCAGTAATGCCCTCAATTCGCGATATAATAGACACAATCGAAGCTTGCGCTCCGCTCGCCCTCCAGGAAACATGGGACAACAGCGGAGTGCAGGTGGGCGACGTCGACATGCCATGCACCGGCGTCATGCTCGCCGTTGACCATAGCCCCGAGGTTGTTGCCGAGGCAGTTGCCGCCGGATGCAACCTCGTCGTTTCCCACCACCCCATTATCTTCAAGCCATTACGGCAGCTCGTGGGAAAAACGCCGGCCGAGAAAACGGTGATAGCCGCAATCCGAGCCAACGTAACACTCTATTCGGCACATACATCGATGGATAACGCCCCCGGCGGAGTCTCCTTTGAAATGGCCCGTCGGCTGGGGCTCGACGACATCACGGTGTTATCCCCGGCAGGCGGCGAAACAGGCTCCGGAGTGGTTGGCAAGTTGCGCGGTGGGCCGGTAAATGCCGCCCGGTTTGTTGCGCAAGTCAAAGAATGTTTCGACGCCCCGGTAGCCCGTTGCAGCATTTTCGGCAACGACACAACGGTTCAGCGGGTAGCCCTGTGTGGCGGTGCCGGTGGCTCATTCATCAACGACGCCATCGCCGCCAAGGCCGACGCATACATCACCGCCGACATCCGTTATCACGACTTTCAAGAGCGCCACAACGACATTTTAATCGTCGATTTAGGCCATTTTGAGACCGAAGAATGTACTAAATCAATTTTTTATCGTTTAGTTAGCGAAAAATTTCCTAACTTTGCAGTCCGATACTCAAAGTCAGAAAAGAATACAATACTTTACCTGTAATATGGCTACCGACAAGAACAAAAAAGAGCAGGCTCTCTCGGTGGAGCAGCGACTTAAAGCACTCTACGATTTACAGACAACACTCTCACAAATCGACCGAATCCGTACAGTGCGCGGAGAGCTCCCCCTTGAAGTGAACGACCTCGAAGACGAAATTGAAGGTCTTCGCACCCGTATTGAAAACTACAAGGCCGAGATTGAAGAATATCGTCGCAAATCTGCCGCCGATAAAGAAAAAATCAACGAAGCCAAAGCAAAAATCGAGACCTACAAAACCCAGCTCGACAACGTGCGCAACAATCGCGAGTTTGACCTCCTCTCAAAAGAGATTGAATTTCAGACTCTTGAAATCGAACTTTGCGAAAAGCACCTCAACGAGTTTGCCAGGGTTATCGAAAACAAAAACGCCGACATCGCCTCGACCGAAGAAACTCTCCTCGACCGCTCACACGTGTTGAAAGAGAAAAAAGAGGAACTCGACGAAATCATTTCAGAGACCAAGCAAGACGAAGAGCGCCTGCGCGAGAAAGCTCGCGATATTGAAAACGGAATCGACGACCAGCGACTTCTGACCGCCTACAAGCGCATCCGCAAGAACGCCCGCAATGGCCTCGGAATCGTTTACATCCAGCGTAACGCATGCGGCGGCTGCTTCAACCGCATCCCGCCACAGCGACAGATGGAAATCAAGATGCACAAGAAAGTCATCGTCTGCGAGTACTGCGGCCGCATTATGATTGACCCCAATCTGGCAGGCGTAGAGCTCGAGTCTGAAGCAAAGTAAACATTTCCACCAACTCATACTCCCTTTTACCGACAGCAGGCCTTCACAGCCCGCCGTCGGTATTTTTTTTGTGCACACCCGGCGGCTACACTCCCATCGCAACTTTCTATCCCAAGTTTTTTCGGAATTTTTACCTCCGTTTTTTGGTAGGTCGAGAAAAGTTTGTACCTTTGTCGCCGGGTAAGTCCTACACGACCAGCTCCCCGGGCACTCCGCCAGGTCTTGACCGAAGCAACGGACTCGGGTTGAGCGGTGCGATGTAGTCAGCTTACCCTTTTTTGTAACCATATAAAACGTAATTTCAATGCAGCTCGCCGATGTTGTCAAAAGTCTTTTCAGAGCGCTGGTGATTATTTCCGCCCTGCTCATTGTCTCGTCGTGTGTCGCCGACAAGGAGGAGCCCGCGTGGTCGCTACAACCGGGCGATGCGTGCCCCGATTTTGAAATCACAACCAACACCGGCCTGAAAATCACCTCGCAAGCCCTTCGCGGAAAGAAAACACTAATAGTTTTTTTCAACACATCCTGCTCTGACTGCCAGCGAGAACTCCCAGTAATCCAACAGATTGCAGATGCAACCGAAAGCGACCAAAATGTCAACGTTATATGCATTGCCCGCGAAGAAACAGCCGCGTCAATTCAAGCCTACTGGGCCGAAAACAACCTGACTATGCCATTCTCGCCGCAGCCCGACCGCGCAATCTACAACCTCTTTGCCACATCAATCATTCCGCGCGCCTACATCATCGACGCCACCCTGACTGTCACCGCCGTATGGGCCGAACAGCTACCCCCGGCCCAATCCATAATTGACAACCTGATTGATATCTGACATTTTTTTGCTACTTTTGCCAACACAACTACAAAAACAACAAAATACGATGAATTTCAGAAACATATTTGCCGCAGGCGTAATAACCATGTTGGGATTGTGCGCCGTTTCGTGCGGCTCGGGAAACGACGGTGAAAAAATCGACGTAGAGGACCAAAACTCACAGCTCACCGAGGCCCTGCAAAGCCATGACATGCAGCGGGTATCGCTGCTGGCCGACTCGATGGCCATGTACATCGATGACCTGACACCCGAAGAAACCGTAACAGTCCTAATGGCATTTCTCGAGATTCACAACGACGCTTCAAAGGCCGGCAACCGAATCAAAGACCTCGAAACGATACGCAAATTTGTTGACGTGTATGACATCGCCCTGAGCATCAACCCCAACGACTTCAAAGGCGCCATCGCCCAGGTTCGCAAAATCAATCCCAATGTCGACATCCCGTCGATTGTAGCCGATTTCCGCGACAAGCTCGCCGAGTATGAAGCCCTTTCAGGCGAGCCCGAGCCCGAGCAGACATCTGCGCCAAAAGATTCAACAGGAATCACCGACAGTCCTAAAGCCGAAGAGGTTGCAACCGCCGACGAGACCCCTGAGATAGTCAAACCCGAAGAATAAAAAGCCGCCATGAAGCAAGTGTTGATAAGCATTGCGGCCATGATACTCATAGCGTCGTGCAACAACGGCAGCGACGAAGTTAACCGTCTGACCGACGCCGTTGTAGCCGCATCGGAGGGCACCGGCAGCTACACCGACGCGCTCCGGGTTGCCAGCGATGTGAGCGCCAATATTACCGACTATTCAACCGACAACGCCGCCCTGATACAGGCCGCAATCGTGGCCCTCGTCAACCGGCAAGTCGACGCCGACAGCCTTGACGGCGCCGAGGCCGCCATGACCCTCTATTTGGCCAACCATGACACCATGACCGCCCGCGACTCGGCCGCATGGGCCGAAGCCACCGCAGCGGTGCAGGGAATCAACGGCCACCTCAACACCCCGCGTATTGTCGACCTCTACCGGCGCTCCCTTACAGGCATTCAAACCCTCCGCCAAATCAAAGAAAATTAAACCCCCAAAGGCTCCATTTTTCGGCAAAAAAAGTTAACTTCGCATTCACTATGACAAAAAAGGATCTGCTTAATAGACTATCCGGACCCGAATGGAGCGACTTTGAAGTCAAAGAAGCTAAAGACCAATTACCCAAAAATATATGGGAAACAGTAAGTGCTTTCTCTAATACAAATGGCGGTTGGATAATCCTTGGTGTAAAAGAAATTAAACGGAAAGGAATTTCTATTTATGAAATTCAAGGAATAAGCAATCCCGAAAAGTTAGAACAAGACTTTATTGGCACTCTTAGGTCACGGAAATTTAACACCGTTATTTCTCCCAAAGTAGAAAATTTTTGCATAGATGGAAAGGTCGTTTTAGCTTTCTATATACCCGAATCTCCCATCAAGCCGATTTTCTATAATTCACCGCAAAACACATTTGTCAGATATGGCAGTGGAGATCAACGGGTTAATGATTATGAGTTTGGCGTTATGCATAGAGAACAGGAATTTGGGCGCAAATCTGAAAAAACTGTCTCCAATACTTCGATAGATGATATATATCCTAACTCTTTGGATAGCTATCGAAATACTTTACGACATGATAACGCAACACATTCCTATTCCAACCTTTCTGACGAAGATTTTTGTAAAAAGATAGGTATATTATCGCCTAACGGTGAAGTTACTGTGGGTGGTTTATTCATGTTTGGCAAGAGGGATTCTATCAATAAATTGACGTATAATTTTTGGATAGACTATATTGAAATCCCGGGAACGTCTATTTCCGATGCCGAAAGACGGTACTCGTTCCGCCTACAGGAACAAGAGAATATATGGGAGTCTTATAATGTTATAATTCAGAGATTAAGGAATTATGTTGATAATCCTTATTCTCCTCGCCCCGACGGATTCGCGCCCGATGATGAATCAAGATTATATTGTTTGAGAGAAGCTTTGGTTAATTTATGTGCTCATTCCGACTATTTTGATGCAGCACATCCTACTATTCGAGTGTTTAACAATCACATTTCTTTTCAAAATCCGGGAGCCTTTAACTTTGATATTGAAAAAATCAAGGAACATCCAATTATCTCTAAACCTCGCAATCCAAATATTCTAAAGTTTTTCAGATTGGCAAAACTTTCGGAAAATGCAGGATATGGCATTGAAAAGATTTTGAACTGGACCAAACTAACCGGTAAAGAAGTTAAATTTAAGTCCTATCAGTCTGTTTCTGAGGTTATTTTCCATCTTCCCGTCAAAAATGGCGGTGTAAATGGCGGTGTAAGTGGCGGTGTAAATGGCACTGTAAATGGCACTGTAAATGGCACTGTAAATGGCACTGTAAAATTGACAGAAAGAGACTTAAGGATATTGGATTTTATTAAAGAGAATCCAGCCGCCTCGCGCCAGATGATAAGTTCTAATACCGGTATTGCTCTGCGAACATTGGCTCGCTATATGGCTAAATTACAGAAAGCCAATATTATTGAACGTATCGGCAGTGATAAGTCCGGGTCCTGGAAAGTGAAAGTCTGAATTAAACCCGGCGGAGACTTGCCGCATAGGTCTGGAAAGCAGGCTTCCAAGCCTGCGGTTCCGTGGCAATTTATGTTAAAAATTTGCAAAAGGGCAATTTTTTTCGTATATTTGTCACGAAAACGTTAATCGTTTTGAAAATTTTTTAATTACCGCTAATATCATGAAACAAATAGCTTCTTTTTTTGTGGCATTAATTATGCCCTTGTTGTTGTGGGCACAGACGCCTGCCGACACCATTACAATCTTTATGATTGGCGACTCAACCATGGCCAACAAACCCATCGACATGGACAAACAGGAACGAGGCTGGGGACAGATGTTGCCGCTCATGCTCCAAGGCGCCATTAAGGTTGACAATCACGCCCTTAACGGCTATTCGGGCAAAAGTTTTATTGACAACGGAAAATGGGCCGCCGTGCTTGAGAGAATGCAGCCGGGCGACTATCTGATTATTCAGTTTGGCCACAACGACCAGAAGCAGAAAGACCCCAAACGCTATGGCGACGTCGGCGGAATCTACGACGACAACCTGCGCAAATTCATCAACGAAGCCCGCGCCAAAGGCGGAAAACCGATTCTCTGCAACTCAATCGTGCGCCGCAACTTCCCGGCCGACGTCAACGCCGCCCACGAGGACCGCGACGACAACCCGCCCGAGGGATTCGAGAACCTCAAAACCACGCCCGAGGGTAAAATCCTCGTCGACACACACGGCGAATATGTCGAGGCGCCGCGCCGCATTGCCCGCGAAATGGGAGTCCCCTTTATCGAAATGAACATGTTGACCCACAACCTCGTGCAAGGCCTCGGAACCGAAAAATCCAAAGAGCTTTTCATGTGGATTCCCGAGGGCAAATACGAGTTCTGCCCCCAGGGTAAGATTGACAACACACACCTCAACATTTATGGCGGAACAGTCGTTGCCGGCATTGCCGCCCGCGCCATCGCCGAGGCCGTTCCGGCCCTGCGCCCCTACATCAAGGCCGACTATATCGTGACCTATCCCACTTATTGATAACCTTTTGAATCACAACCATATATGAAGACACTTCTTCAAAGCCTTCTGGCGGTCGCCATAGTAGCAACGACCGCTTTTGGCGCAAATGCCAAGACCTCAAAAAAAGCAAAATATGTAGACCCCGACGAAGCCGAAGCCACCGGTGCCGGCTTTATAGCCGAAACCAAAACCCCGGTTGTTGAGAAACAGTATGTCATCACCGACTTTGGCGTTGTCAACGACAGCACCGTCATCCAAACAGCCAAGATACAGGCTGTTATCGACCGTGCCGAGGCCGAGGGGGGCGGAACAATCGTTGTTCCCGAGGGCACATATCTGACCGGCGGACTCTTTTTCAAGCCCGGCACAAAGCTGCACATCAACCGTGGCGGCGTCATCAAAGGCAGCGACGACATTGCCAACTATCCCCTGATACCGTCGCGCATGGAGGGTCGCAACATCTACTACTATGCGGCCGTCATCAACGCCTATTTTGTTGACAACTTCTCCATAACCGGTGAGGGAACAATCGACGGCGCCGCTTACAAGATGTGGGTAGCCTTTTGGGACCGCCGCGAGCAGGCTCGCCGCGAAAACCGCGTCTGCACCAACCTCGAGGTAAGCCGCCCGCGCCTGGTATTCCTGTGGGGCTGCGACCACGTAAACATCAGTGGCACAAAGTTCTGCAACTCGGCATTCTGGACAATGCACCTCTATGAGTGTACCGACGTGAATATCACCAATTGCTCCTACCACGCCCCCACCAAGCCGGTCAAGGCCCCCAGTAGCGACGCCATTGACATCGACGTGTGCCGCGACGTGACCATCAAGGGTTGCTATTTCAACGTCAACGACGACAGCGTGTGCCTCAAAGGGGGCAAAGGCGTTTACAGCAACCGTTCCTACGAGAGCGGAGCCGTTGAAAACATCCTCGTGGAAGATTGCACTTTCGGCCCCAACAACCACGGCGTGCTGACCCTCGGCAGCGAGTGTGTTCACGCCAGCGGAATCACCGTGCGCAACTGCCGCCTGGAGACCAACACCGCCCTGTTGCGCCTGAAAATGCGCCCCGACACATACCAGATTTATGAAAACGTAACCGTGGAAAACATCACCGGCACCTGCGGCACCATCATCGACATGAAGCCCTGGAAGCAATTCTTTGACCTCGAGGGGAGCAGCGAGCAGCCTTTCGGCATTGTGCGCAACATCACGATAAAGAATGTCGACGTGGCCTGCCGCAGCCTTGGCACTATCGCCGGAAATCCCGACGACAAGGTTGAGAATGTCAAGCTCGAGAACATCAACATCAAGGCCGAGGCCGACACCTTTGAGATTGCCTATCCCGCGCCGGCAGTCACTCTTACAAGCGTGACCATCAACGGCAAAACGGCCGCATGGTAAAGAAAGCAAAATCCTTATAATTAAATATTTTTATTAACCTTAAATCAAAAAGTATGACCAACAAAGTGATGAAGTTCCTTTGCACGCTCGCTTTCCTGGCTGTTTTGCTGCCGGCGCAAGCGTTCAAGGACATCCGCATCGACTTCACCAACGGCAACTTGCTGACTGATGAAGAAAAAACGGAACCGTACACTATCACCACCTTTGGCATAGCAATTGGCGAAAACGGCACTCCCACCCGCGTGGCTGCCGACGCCGCCGATGCAGCTATTGTCATAACCGGTAAGTACCACTCTCCCGAACATGGTCTGGGCAATTTCAGCTCAACCGTGAAAGTTGACGGCCCGACGAAGTTCTCCATGGGCACATGCCAATGGGGTGGCGACGTGACTGTCAAGAATGGAGATGAAACCGTGGTGACGTTCGACACCAACAACGGAACTTGCTTCCACCAAAACAAGACCGAGAACATCGTTTCGGGCAACTACAAGGGCGAGGCAGCCACGCTGACCTTTGCCGGCGGCTCCTACACCCCCTACATCGCTGTCGAGGCTATCGAGGGCGAGATTGTGGAGGATGTTGTGCTGACATTCGGCCTTGGCAGCTACACCGACTGTGGCAAGGCCCCCGAGGCTTTAAAAGGCGAGCCGGGAACAAAGGTGACAATCCCTGCCAACTACACAATGTATGTTGAGGGTAAGACACTTACCGGATGGAACGACGGCAGCAAGACCTACAAGGCCGGCGACGAGTACACTCTCAGCGAGAACGTCACCCTTACTCCGGTGTTCACCGACAATACCGTTGCGCTGGCCGACCGTCGTGCCGAAGTTACCGTTAAGTGGAACTTCGAGCGTCGCTATGGCGCACCCACAGTTGGCTATCAGAACGTCAACACTATCTGGGTTACGCAGGCAATTGTCAACGGCGAGACTATCGACGTCAAGATGGACCTCGACACCAACAATGGCGGTAAGTTTGCCAACGGCAACTGGACCGACTGGTGTCAGATTAACAACGGAACTAAACTGATTGCTCCCTCTTGCAAGGGCGCTGTTGTAAAGATGCAGTCATTCGAGAATGCAGTTGGAACATTAGTAAACGGCGACGACGCCAATGTTACTGCTCTCGACTGGGCTTACGAGGTTGGCAGCGATGCCGAGACTGTAACCGTCGAGCCTAAAGGTGGTAGCTACTACCGTTTCCTGACGGTCGTTCTTCCTTACATCAAGCCCTCGGCTGCCGGTACTGTTTACGACAAAGAACCGGCATGGGTAACATGGCCTTTCAACAGCGAAGAGCTTGACAAGAGCGACGTTACACCCGAGAACGGCTTCTCAATGACCGGCGTGGAACTCAACGGCGCTACATACGCCGGAACAGGCACTTCGGTACACGCCGACGGCATTACATTTGCAAAGATTAAGCCTGCCAACGGCGCAAGCGACGTGGTAGAATGGAGCCTTAAGCCCGCCAAGGGTCTTACCTTTACTCCGACCAAGATAAGCACCTACATCTGCCGCTTTGGTACCGACTCTGAAAACGGCGTAACCATTAAGGCCAAGAAAGCCGACGGCGAGTATATCACTCTCGGCAATTACACCGCTCCGCGTAACAATCAGGATGCAACTGCCGATAAGTTTAGCGGCAACTCCAACTATATCGCGCATGTTACCATCACCCTGACCGAGGAACAGCAGAAACAGCTCGCGTCGACCGACGGCTTTACCCTTGCCGCATCTATCGGCGTTGGAAACACCAAAGAGGGTGGTTTCAGCCAGGTTAACGTTGAAGGTCTCCTTGACGGAACTATTGAGGAGGTAGCTAAATATACTATCACCGGAGTTGTCAAGCCCGAAGACGCAGGTACTGTTACTCTCTACCCCAAGAGCGAGACTTACGACGAAGGTTCGGTTGTAAGACTTACTGCCGCCAAGAACTTCGGTTATGAATTTGTAAACTGGACCGACGACGCCGGTAAGGAGGTTGCTGCCACCGAGGTATATAACCACACCGTAACCGCCGACGCCGTTCTGACTGCAAACTTCAAGAAGCTCAACACCTACGAGCTCGCATATTCAGTAGCCGGCGGTGCCAACGCCTATCAGGTACAGGCCACTCCGGCTCCCAATGTTGTAGAGGGCAAGAACATGTATGAAGAGGGAACTACCGTTACCCTTACAGCTATCAGCAACCCCGTCGTGACCTTCACCAACTGGAGCGACGGTCAGTCATCGGCCGAAATCACAGTCAAGATGGATAGCGACAAGGAACTGGTTGCTAACTTTGACACTGAAGACTATGTTGTTGGTTGGGACTTCTACATGCCCGGTGCAAACGGCCGCCCCGCCGACTTTGCTTCCGAAGACAATGATGTAGCTACTCTCGTTCTCCGCAACGAGGAGGGCAAGAGCGAAGGATGGCTCGACAAGAGCGAGGTGGCTGCCGGTGGCTATGAAGGCCGACCCGGTGCCGTTAACTGGCGCACTTACGAGCTCGGTGATTTCTACTGGCAGACGATGATTAATGCCGAGGCTTTCACCGACATGAAGATTATCACCGCCATGTGCTACAACTACAATGCCTACACCAGGCAGGATGTTGAATACTCGCTTGACGGCAACACTTGGACCAAGCTCGGTACAATCACTCTCGACGGTGCCAAGAAGTGGGTTGACGCTGAATTTGAACTTCCCGCTGCCGCCAACAATCAGAAAGAGGTTTACGTACGCTGGAAATCAGACAAGACTTCACCCAAAGCCGGAACAGAATCTAACAATGACGGTATCGCTCTCGGCGCTACCTTCATCACAGGTACAATGAAACTTGTTGACGACGGAACAGCTCCTGTTCTCGTTTCTCAGGTTCCCGAAGAGGGCAGCAAGACCGCCTCGATTAACGGCAAGATTGTTCTTACATTCGACGAAAAGGTTAAAATCAAAGAGGGCACAACCGCAACGCTCAATGGCATTGAACTGACCCCGTCGGTAACCGGCAAAACCGTCATGTTCCAGTACAAGAACCTGACTTACGCTACCGACTATAAGTTTACGCTTGCAGCCAACACTGTTGCCGACCTTACCGACAACTACAGCGACAAGGCTGTGACTATCAATTTCACAACCCGCACTCGCCCCGAGGTAGATAAGGCTCTCTATGACTTTATCGTGCCCGACGACGGTAAGCTTGAAGAGGCATTTGCCGCTTCTGAGGCTCGCGCCGACAAGACTGCACGTTTCCGTATCTTCATCAAGAACGGCGACTATGTGCTCCCCGCCTCAACCACCGCTACCAAGAACGGTACCGACGGCAAGGCATATCCCGACCCGACAACCTCGCTTAACGCTCCCAACGTGTCAATCATCGGTGAGAGCCTCGAAGGTGTTGTTATCACCAACTCTGTTCCCGCAAGCCCCAGCGCCGGCGGTAATGTTCTCGAGGGTATCGGCAACGGTGACGTTCTCCGTCTGAACGGCTCTGCCCAGAACTACTACTTCCAGAACCTGACAATGAAGTCGGCTATGGGCGACAACCACGGTCGTGACATCGTTCTCAACGATAACGCCAACAAGACAATCTTCAAGGATGCATGTCTCTGGGCTTATCAGGACACTTACGTGAGCAACAACGAGGGCGGTCGCTTCTACTATGAAGGCGGTCTCCTCCGCGGTCGAACCGACTTCCTCTGCGGTAAGGGCGACGTTTACTACAACGCCGTTACTCTCCAGATGTGCGAAACAGGCGGTTATCTCGCCGTTCCATCTGTTCCCAAACAGTATGGTTACATCTTCAAGGATTGTGAAATCATAGCCGAGAAAGAAGGTATCGACGGTAACTATACCCTTGGTAGGCCTTGGGGTTCGGGAACTCCGATTGCTCTCTATATCGACACCCGCATGATTGCTCGCCCGAGCGCAGTAGGTTGGAACGATATGGGTACCGACGGTTATCCCAAGCGTTTTGCCGAGTACAATTCAGTGACCGAAAACGGCACTGTTATCGACCTCAAAGACCGTAAGAAATCATTCGGTAGCGGTCATGAGAACAATCCTATCCTTACCAAGGAAGAGGCCGATTACAACAGCTACGAGCGCGTAATGGGTGGTGACGACGACTGGGATCCCGCATCGCTGGCCGAGCAGGCTCCCGCGCCTACCAACGTTGTTCTCGACGGCACTTCTTTGACATGGGACGACAACAAGTATGCTCTCCTTTGGGCAATTGTTAAGAATGGCAAGGTTGTTGACTTCACTACCGAGCCATCCTACACCGTTGACGATGCCAACGCTACCTACGCCGTTCGCGCTGCTAACGAAATGGGTGGTCTCGGCGAAGCTATCGCCGCTGTTGGAGCCGGTGTTGAAAACATCCTCGCCACCGACAATGTTGTAAATACTGTTTACTACAACGTCGAGGGTATACGCGTTTCTCCCGAGTACAAGGGTATTGTAATCAAGGTTGACACGCTCGCTTCAGGCGAAAAAGTGGCTACCAAGATTGTAAACAAATAAAACAAAAAAGCAGACCCTACGGTCTGCCACCACACTCTTTTCAACCCCTGCCCTGCCATTCCGGCAAGGCGGGGGTTACTTTTTTCAGGTCAACATCGGCGCCGTTTCAGCCCCTCCAGCAATTCTCCGTCGCCCGGCGACGGCTCCGTATCCATCACAAACAGCGCGATAGCCCGCGTCATCAGCAAATCGTCGTGACACCCCGAGCGGGCTCCATACGCCCCGGTTCGCTTGCGCTCATAGGTCGACAGCTCGTTCAGCGCCTCCTCGTCGTGCTCTATATACTCCCCGTCTCTTACTATTGATATCAGATGGTTGATTATCATCTGCTTCGTGCGTCGGTTGGTATGAAACCCAACCCTCATCACCGGTCGCGAAACAACCGCATCCTCAACTCGGCGTCGATAAAGGTGAAGATAGCTGTGATTAAGCTGTTGCAACAGATATGCACCGTCATTCTCCTCGGTAAGTCCCACCTCGCTCTCAAGCGTGTTGCTCTCCACTATCAGCAGCGCCCGGTTGTAGAACGTCGCCATCGCCGCCGCTTTCCACGCCATCAGGTCATGGTCCAGATGGCCGCGCCACTGCGCCACCAACTCCGGCTGCCGGTCATCCTCCCGGCGGCTGAACACAGCTATAACCGAATAGTCGCTACCCTCCCATCGGCCGCCAACATCTACCGCCGCAACATAGTGCCGGCCCGGCTCGGGCAGCTGCCACACGTGCGTCTCCCCGCTGCTGCACGACGGCGCCTCTTTAAATCTCACATTCTCCATCGACCCGCGCCCGGTAATGCAATCCCCCTCTATATTGCCGCGCAACAACGGCGGTACGACTCCGAGCCTCAGACGGTCGATATCATTAATCCCAAAAACATTGTTCCCCGTGTTCACAAACGCCTCCTGCGGTGTCGTTGGATACTCGGCCTTCATTACCTCGTGGCTCGGCGACTCCATTCGCTTGTGATGATACCAGTTCAGCTGCTCCAGCGTTATCTCATGTTCCCTCCACAGGCGCCGCTCATACTCGTCAAGGCTATCCCACAACTCCCCTGCATCATTCACCGCCAGCTCGTTAAACTCGGCCATATACCACGGAACAAACACCGCCCGATAGGCGCTGCGCCCACCCTCGGCTCTGAGCCACTCGCTGTGAAAATAATTGCCGGCGCCGTTGGCCGTGCTCTCTATCGCTATCAGCGTATAAGGCTCCATGGGGATTCCGCTCGTGACGGCCCGCATCATATCCATCGGAGTGCGCGCCGTGCCCGACCGCCAAAACGCAACCTCGCTCAGGTGGGCCATTGAGAAATCGTTGCCTCTCACCGAGTCTTGCGACTCAGCGCTGCTTATCGTCACGCGGCAGTTGCGACCGCTCAAAACGCGGGTGTTATGCGACCGTTCATAGCATTTGAACTGCGGCGCCGCTTTCCCGCTGCCCACATAGACTTTCGGGTAATCCTCCAACATTCGGCTATACATCCCTCTGATTGTCGCCGCCGTGTCTTTAACGTGGGCACACACCAGCGAATGCCAGTTCTCCCGATGTATCATCTGAATCCACGCCATATAAATCTGTATCAGCGTCGACCCGCCCCACTGGCGCGATTTCAGCAATATAACCCTTATCGGCTCCCCTTTCAGCCTCATCTCCTCCATGACTTCAAGCAGGTTCTTTTGCGCCCGGTTAAGCCTGAATGAAACCATCTTCCCCGTCAGCTTGTGACGTATCTTGACACATCGCTCGGCCCAAAACTCAAAATCCTGCGAAAAACGCCGGCTATCCTCCTTTCGGCGCCTCACCGGCGCTATCTCCCGCCGCCGCTGCGCCTCTATCGCCGCGCGTCGGCGCTCATTCTCCTTTATCAGCTCTTTCAACTCCATCTTCACCTCTTTTTTTAACCTATCGACCCTTGACTATGTAACTGTCGCGCAACAATCCGTTTTTCCACACTCTCACCCGCTTCTGCCCCGTCAATCCCGTCATCTTCAACATCAGCGGCCTCAACCCGTCAACCTCCTTGGGTTTCAACACAATGCTCCAATGAACGGGTCCGCTCGGAGTCGCGCTTTCATTATCTATATCGTAGGCCATGCCCGACGCATCAACCGCAAGGGTACGCCCCGCAAAACCTACAAACATCACCGGCCTCACATCATCACGGCGGTAATAACCCCCGGCGCTCACCACCAACACACCCTCACCGTCAACTATCCACGTCTCCCCATATCGGCGCGAGTGGCCAACTATTATGCCGCCAACCCCCTTGACAACATCCTTTACCCTGACGCCCGACACCGACACCAAATCAGACCCCGCGAGAAGATGCAGACTGCTGTCGGCCACCGATATACACCCCGGCGAGTCAACGCCACGGCTGTCTATACGCTCACACTTCATCCGGTCTCGCGAGCTGTTGACCGCAACCGAATAGATTCCCGACGTCGACATCAGATAACACCTCAAGCGACCAAAATCAAGCGTGCTACCTCCGTTTACAGCCTCTGCAAGCGCCGTTACCGCCCCGTCGACCTCCGTCTCGGCAACAACCTCATACGGATTTTCCTGCGACGTCAGCAATACGCATCCACGCGACCGGCTCTCGACTACATCGACTATCGGCACTACAAACGGCGTCGTATCGGCCTCCCCCTTTATCGCGCCAAGGTCGGCACTCAGATAATAACTGAAACTGCCATCGCTCGTCGGCTCCAACGGCAACTCGACTCTACCCAGGCTGCCGCTGACTCTGATTGTTATCCGGCGACCGCCACCCCCGGGGTAAACAACCAGCGGCCCTACCGACTCCGGGCGCCCCTTGGTCCCTACCATGTCGGTCACAACACGGTTAACGCCCCCATCTTCGCTTACCTCCGTCAGGCAATATCCGCGCCAGCTCCCGGCGCCCGAGGTCTCGCACGACAGCTGAACCGGAGTGAACCCCTCGACGGCCCGACGCGTAATATCCCCCGACACTATCATATCGCCGAGCCGAGTCATCGACCCCGCGCTCCAGCGGCTCCCCGCCAGTCGGCTTACCGCCTTTACATCCTCGCTCAACACCTTGTCGACGCGCTCTATACACTTTTCAAAACTCATCCCATAAACAGGGCGTATCTGCACATCGCCGGCAAGCAGCGATTCCCCCGATACTCGGGCAACACAGCGTTCAAGGCGGCTCAATCGGCTCAATGCCGCTATGATTCGGGCACGGGTCGATTCTATTGCTCCGTTCAGCGTCTGCCCCGGCATCGACACTCTCAGCCTGCAATTCGTGCCCGAAAAACCACTCAAAACGCCCTCCGAACTGCCTCCCATGTTCACGGCCGTCAGCGGGGGAGTCATCAGCACCTCCACATGGTCTATCACACCAAGCTCATCAATCGACAGTCCCGCGGGAACACTCAGTTTCACCCCTATGCCGGCAACCGAAAGTTCGCCGGGATGAACATACTGAAAGCTCGTGCCCGTCTGCTCCACATCGGTCGTATAAACCGGGCTGTCCGAGCCCCCCTCTCCGCTACACAGCAACGTCGGCGGAGTCAACAACAACGTTGTCCCGTCGTGGCCCACAACCCTGCAACGGCCCAACGCTATCCCCGGCAGAACTCCTGCCGACAGCGCCCGGCTCCCTGCCAGCCGGTATGCACTCCCGATAACGCCGGTCAGATTCCGGAGGTCACCTCCGCCTATCTCCACGTTACGGGTTGTGTAATCACCCGAAAACTGCATCGCCTCCACCGGCACGCTGTACACCCCGGCCGTCGACGACTTCAACGTCAGCCCCGTCTGCAATGTTCCGGGCGTTATCGCCACCACGCTGCCATGCGCCTCCACGGTGTAAAACCTCCCCGACGCCGTCATCACAATACCGCGCCCATGCCCCGTTGCAACCGCCGACGTCACCACATCGTCAATCGACCCGTGAACCGCCACATTTCCGCCCCCTACACTCTCAACAACGAGCCGCCCAAGGCTGTTACAGCCTATCACGACATCGTCATCCAACGTCAGCAAAACACGGCTTGACAACACCTTTCCGGCAGGCTCGGCCATCCCCGTGCCGGTCAGACCGTCACCCGCCGCATTGGCCCGAAGATTGCAACACGGATAGCGATTCACGTTGTCCATATCTTCAACCTCCACCGTCACACCCGGCATCATATCCGGGGCACTCCCGGCAATGCTCTTGCTGCACGTCGACCCAAAACTTTTTGAGGCTATAAATCCCCCTTTCAATTCAAACTTTTCCATCCGTCAAATTTTTTTACACAACCTAATCCAAAATTTTGACGCAAAGATACAACCCCCACCCACCCCCATCACCCCCATAAATTTACTTTTCAAAAGCCATCACGCCGCGTCAACCCGGAAAGCAGGCTTCCAAGCCTGCGCCATCCTCTGCGATTTTTCACGCCGCGTCAGCCGGAAAGCAGGCTTCCAAGCCTGCGCCAGCGCCGCAGAGCGGCAGCCACTTCGATACTCCTACCTTAATTCCCTTTCACTCATTCAATCCATTTTATCGCCCAACAAAGTTAAATATCATTAAAATCACCCCTAAATCCCCATTTCCACCAGCCCCAACCGACCCATTTTTTGGTTAATTAATTCTAAATAGCTACTTTTGTCGCATAATGGTAAGTCACCGGAGGGGGCCGCGAGCTTCCTCTTTTTATTGCATAACGATGATAGACAAAAAAATCATAGTCGACGCCGTCACCGGCGCCATTGCCAGTGAGGATATCTTCATTGTCGATGTCACAGTTAGCCCTGCAAACGACATCGTTGTCACGCTCGACAGCATGGCCGGCCTTGACATCGACACATGCGTCGCCCTATCCCGCAAAATCGAAGAACACCTCGACCGCGACGCCGAGGACTATTCGCTTGAGGTTGGAACCGCCGGGTTGACAGCTCCGTTTAAAGTTAAGCAACAGTGGCTCAAGAATATAGGCAATGACATTGAAGTTCTGACGCGCGACGGCCGAAAGCTGCACGGAACCCTGACCTCCGTGGCCGATGACAACTCCTTCACCATGGAAATGCCCGTGAAGGTGAAACGGGAGGGTATGAAACGCCCCGTCATCGAAATGCAACCGTTGACAATGCCTATATCCGACGTCAAATCAGCTTGTTACGAAATAAAATTCAAATAATCGATATAGTATTTACATAACCTTCTGAAATATAAAAAAATATGGCCCGAAAAGTGGAAACCCCCAACATGGTGGAGCATTTTGCCGAGTTCAAAGAGCTTAAAAATATAGACAAATCGACGATGGTCAGCGTTTTGGAAGAATCATTCCGAAACGTGCTTGCCAAAATGTTCGGCACCGACGAAAACCTCGATGTCATTATGAACCCCGACAAAGGTGACGTTCAGATTTTCCAAAACCTTGAAATTGTTCCCGACGGTGAGGTCACAAACCCCAATCTTCAAATTTCACTCAGCGACGCACACCGCGACAACGACCCCGACGCCGAGGTTGGAGAGGAACACACAAAGGAAATATTCTTTGCCGATTTTGGCCGACGCGCCATCCTGAACCTCAGGCAGACTCTCCAGAGCAAAATCCTCGACCTCCAGAAAGAAGCCATCTACTCCAAGTTTAAGGAACTTGAAGGTCAGCTGATTACAGGAGAAGTTTATCAAACATGGTCACGCGAAACATTGTTGCTTGACGACGACAAAAACGAGCTCCTCCTGCCCAAAAACGAGTCGATTCCGGGCGATTTCTTCCGCAAAGGCGAGACTATCCGCGCCGTCATTGCCAATGTTGACAACAAAAACAACAACCCCAAGATAACAGTATCCCGAACCAACGACAACTTCCTGCGTCGCCTTTTTGAACAGGAAGTCCCCGAAGTGGCCGAAGGTTTGATTAACATCCGAGCAGTTGCCCGCATCCCGGGCGAACGCGCCAAAATAGCCGTGGAAAGCTACGACGACCGCATCGACCCCGTTGGCGCTTGCGTCGGCGTTAAAGGCTCGCGCATACACGGCATCGTTCGCGAGCTGCGCAACGAAAACATCGACGTTATCAACTATACATCCAACCCAACTCTCTTCATTCAGCGAGCCCTCAGCCCCGCGCGTATCTCCAACATTCGCATCGACGAGGAGGAGAAAAAAGCCGAGGTTTTCCTCAGGCCCGAGGAGGTTTCCCTCGCCATTGGCAAGGGTGGTTTGAACATCAAGCTCGCCGGTAAACTGACCGGATACACCATCGACGTTTATCGCGACACCGAGGAAACCTATGAAGACGACATCTACCTTGACGAGTTCAAAGACGAAATCGACGCTTGGGTTATCGACGCCCTCAAAGACATGGGATGCGTTACCGCCCGCGACGTTCTCAACACGCCTCGTCAGGAACTTATCGACAAGGCCGACCTTGAAGAAAACACCGTTGACAACGTCATCGAAATTCTGAAGGCCGAGTTTGAAGAAGATGTTGATACAACCGAGACGCCCGGCGACGACAACGACCAATAATCCCCCTCAACCTCGACTTCCGAAAACATTTGTAAAACAAGAAACCAACCCGGCCGAAGCGTCTGAAATTCAGAATGTCACGCAGGGCTTTACCAACAATATATGGCGAGAACAAAAATAAGCAAAGTAGCTAAAGACATCAACGTCGCAATCCCAACTCTGGTCGAATATCTTCGCAAAAAAGGGATTGAAATTGACGAAAGTCCCAACACGCGCATTGAGGACGACGCATTCAAAATGCTCGTAAAGGAATTCAAGCCCGAGCTCATGGACACAATCTTCAAAGCCGAGCCCGAGCCCAAAGCCGAGCCACAACCACAGCCAAAGCCCGTGACGCCTCCGGTTGAGGAACCTAAGCCTCAAAAGGAAACCGCCACTGCAACAAACTCGCCACGCGTTGTGGGCCACATCGACCTCGACAATCACGGAAATCCCGTCAAGAAAGCCGAGGAGCCTAAACCGGAACCCAAAGTCGAGAAACAACCTCAGCCAAAGGTTGAAGAAACCAAGGCTGAGGAGCCCAAAGTTGTGGTAAAGCCCGAGCCTAAACCTCAGAAAAAGGAGGAGGCTAAACCGGAGCCCAAACAAAAAAAGGCCGAAAAAGCAGCCGAAAAACCGGCAGAAACTCCCGCTCGGAAACCCGAACCGGAAACCGGCGCCACTGCGCACGATGAGTCAAAACCCGAAGATGTATTTACCATCGAGCGTAAAGAGGAGAAACCGGGGCTCAAAATAGTTGGTTCAATCGACCTGAACGCCATCAACCAGTCAACTCGCCCCAAAAAGAAATCCAAGGAAGAAAGACGCAACGAGCGCCTTGCTAAAGAGCAAAATCAGGGTGGAAACCAGGGCGACCGCAAAAAGCGGAAAAGGATTGGAAAAGAGAAGATAGACATCGAAAAAACCGCCGCCCAGAACAATGGTGGCAATAACGGCGGCAAGGGCAACAACGGTGGCAACAGCCGGCGCGACCGCGGTGGCAAAAACGACCGCAACCGCCGACAAACCCACACCGAAGTCAGCGAAGAGGATGTACAGAAGCAGGTAAAAGAAACACTCGCTCGCCTTACCCAAAAAGACAAAACCCTCAAAAAAGGCGTAAAATGGCGTAAGGAGAAACGTGAAGCGTTCCAAAGCCGCGAGCGCGAAGCCGCCCAACAGGAGGCAGAAGAAAGCAAAACTCTGAAACTCACAGAGTTTGTGACTGCCAACGACCTCGCTTCAATGATGAATATACCAATCAACAACGTCATCGCAACATGTATGAACCTCGGCGTCATGGTTTCAATCAACCAGCGACTTGACGCCGAAACAATCAACATCGTTGCCGACGAATTCGGATATAAAACCGAGTATGTTTCGGCCGAAGTTGTCGAAGCCATTACAGCCGAAGACGACAATGAAGAAGACCTGCAGAACAGACCGCCCATCGTGACCGTCATGGGACACGTTGACCACGGTAAAACATCGCTGCTCGACTACATCCGAAACGCAAACGTTATCGCCGGCGAGGCCGGTGGTATCACGCAGCATATCGGAGCCTACAACGTCAAGCTACAAGACGGCCGTCACATCACTTTCCTCGACACTCCGGGCCACGAAGCCTTCACCGCAATGCGCGCCCGCGGTGCCAAAGTTACCGACCTCTGTATCATCATCGTTGCCGCCGACGACAACGTCATGCCGCAGACCGTCGAAGCTATCAACCACGCATCGGCCGCCGGCGTGCCTATCGTATTTGCAATCAACAAGATAGACAAGCCAACGGCAAACCCCGAAAAGATTAAAGAGGAGCTCGCCAACATGAACTACCTCGTTGAAGATTGGGGTGGCAAATATCAGTCACAGGATATTTCTGCAAAGAAAGGACTGGGTGTCGACGAGCTCATGGAAAAAGTGTTGCTCGAAGCTGAAATGCTTGATTTAAAGGCCAATCCAAACCGCAAGGCTACCGGTTCAATCATCGAATCATCACTTGACAAAGGACGCGGATACGTCGCCACAGTGCTGGTGCAGAACGGAACATTACGCGTTGGCGACATCATTCTTGCAGGTACCCACCACGGTAAAATCAAAGCGATGTTCAACGAGCGCAACCAGCGCATCAAAGAAGCCGGACCAGCCGAGCCGGCACTAATTCTTGGGCTTGACGGCGCGCCTACTGCCGGCGACACTTTCAACGTGATGGATTCTGAACAGGAAGCCCGCGAGATAGCCAACAAGCGCGAGCAGCTGCAACGCGAGCTCGGCCTGCGCACCAAGAAAATTCTCACCCTTGAAGATATTGGCCGTCGACGGGCTATCGGCAACTTCCAGGAACTCAACATCATCGTCAAAGGTGACGTTGACGGCTCTATCGAGGCGCTCAGCGACTCCCTCATCAAGCTGTCAACCGAAGAAATTCAGGTCAACGTTCTCCACAAAGCCGTCGGTGAAATCTCCGAAAGCGACGTCACCCTTGCCGCAGCCTCCGACGCCATCATCATCGGATTCCAGGTTCGCCCCTCTATCGCCGCGCGACGTGCTGCCGAGCGCGACGGCGTTGAAATACGATTGTATTCCGTTATTTACCAGGCTATTGAGGAAGTCAAAGATGCCATGGAAGGCATGCTTGCTCCCGAAATCAAAGAGGAGATTATCGGCTCGGCCGAAGTTCTGCAAACATTCCATATCTCCCGCGTTGGAACCATCGCCGGATGTATGGTGCGCGAAGGCCGAATCAAGCGCGCATGCAAGGTGCGTCTTATTCGAGACGGTATCGTTCGCTACACCGGTGAGCTCGGTTCGCTCAAGCGACTCAAAGACGACGTTAAGGAAGTTACATCCGGCTATGACTGCGGTATGAGCATCAACGGATATAACGACCTGCGCGAACACGACATTATCGAGGCTTTCGAGGAGGTTGAAGTTAAAAAATCACTTTAAACAACGGCTATGACCCAAGTGTGGCCCATAGCTCACGTCAACATTGGTTCAAACATTGGCGACCGCGCGCAAAACATTGACCGCGCGGTCGCTCTTATTGCGTCATCGCCGGCCGTAGCCCCGGGCAAGAAGTTAAAACGTTCCGATATATACATCTCTCAACCATGGGGTTACGCATCTTGCCGCGAATATTACAACCTCGCCATATCGTTTCCAACCCCCCTGACGCCACTCCACCTGCACCGCTTGTTGCAAGCCCTCCAACACTCCATCGACCCGGCCCCACATCGCGACGAACAAGGGAACTACATCGACCGCAAAATCGACATCGACCTGATTGCCGTTGACAACATCATCGTCAACACACCCGAACTGCAACTGCCCCACCCGCGCATGCACCTGCGCCACTTCGTGCTCGCCCCGATGGCACAGCTCGCCCCATCGTGGCTCCACCCCATCCTCCACAAAACTGTCACCCACCTCCTCGCCACCACCACTCCCTGACGGATAATAGGAAACACTTCAATTTCCTTTTCCGAATTATTAAGCTCTGCAAACATAATGTTTTAAGAGCTTAATATCCATGCAGTTTCTCCCAAGTCGTTTTATTCAAAAAAAACGCCCGCCACAGATTTCTGCGACGGGTGCTTTTTTTACTGACTATAAGTCTGTTATTTCTTAAAATAGCGGTTGTAGAGACCTTCAAAACCTTTGCCGTGACGAGCCTCATCCTTAGCCATTTCGTGAACAGTGTCATGGATTGCATCCAAATCCAATTTCTTGGCACGAGAAGCAATACGCATCTTATCCTCGCAAGCACCGGCCTCGGCAGCCATACGCTTCTCAAGGTTGGTCTTGGTATCCCATACACATTCACCCAACAATTCGGCAAATTTAGATGCATGCTCAGCCTCCTCAATTGCATAACGCTTGAACGCCTCGGCGATTTCAGGATAACCCTCGCGGTCGGCCTGGCGCGACATTGCCAGATACATACCAACCTCCGTGCATTCACCGTTAAAATGAGCCGTCAGGTCGGCTTTCATCTGCTCGTCGGTATCTTTAGCCACACCGATAACATGCTCTGTCACAAAGTTAAGAGCCTCGTCTTCAACAACTTCTTTAAACTTATCCTTGGGGACATTGCACAACGGGCACTTTTCGGGAGCTTCCTCTCCTTCATGCACATAACCACAAACAGTGCATATAAATTTCTTTTTCATAATCTTTGAATTTTATAATTGAATTATTGATTTTGGGTTTATATGGCAAATTTAATCAATGTTTGTCTAAATCCACCCATATTTTATCAAAAAAGAATCACCTGGATTGCAGCGGCGGGCGGAATGCATCCGGAATATGCTCAATGACAACACTTTCGGCCGACGCCTCGGGAGTGCCTATTATGCTGATTATGTCTATCTGAGGCTCGTGCTGTATGTTTCGCGACTGAATATAAGCATCGACGGCCCGCGACAGCCTCATCATCTTCCTGCGGTCAACAGCCTCCGCCGGGTCGACAAACGACGTCGAGCGCGTCTTTACCTCAACAAACACTATACGGTCACCCTTCATTGCCACAAAATCAATCTCAACCTTCCCTATTACCACATTCTGCTCCATTATCGCATACCCTTGGCGCAAAAGATACTCTTGAGCCGCTTTCTCGCCCCACGAGCCTACCTCATTATGCCGTGCCATAGAGTTGCTTATTGAAGTTGACGAACGCGCACATCGACTTCTCTACCGGCAAATTCGGTAACCAGCGCCGATAAATCGGTTTGCCCGTAGTGATAGGGGTAGACAACTCCGGGCTTAAGCATCCCGACGGCATGAATAGCCTGCTCCACCGTCATAGTATATGGTTGATTTACAGGAATAAATGCAATGTCAACACCTTCATTACCCAGCGTTTCCATTTCGGGAATATCCTCCGTATCTCCGGCCACGTAAATACGCATTCCGTCAACCGACAACACAAATCCAAAATCTCCGCGACTTTGAGGATGGAAATTCAGATGCTCTGGAGATATATTATATGCCGGAACTGTTTTAATCGAAAATCCAACCGATTCTATCTCTATTTCAGCCCCGACTGCAACCGGAGTTGACTTGGGCAACTGCTCGGCAACCCGTTTACTCGACAATATCCGAGTGGAGTCGGTCGACAACAAATCAACTGCTACCGAATCCAAATGGTCATGATGTTCATGTGTGATAAGAATCATGTCGGCCTTGGGCAAATGGGCAAAATCATCGCAAAACATCGTAACCGGGTCAACGTAAACCATATAACCGTCAATATCAATGGCTATTGACCCATGTTTGATAAAAACGAGATTAATTACTCGGCCGTTCGGCGAGACAACCGAATCATACTCATATCCGGCACCTTTAAAAACTTCCATTTGCGATTGGATTGAAACTTTCATTTCAGTTTCGGGTTTATTGCCGGCACAGGCAGTTACCAGTGCGCAACAAAACAGGGCTATTGTTAATATTCTCATAATAAACGCAAATTTACAAAATCCGCCGATTTTTGCTATATTTGCACCCTAAAATTAACTCTCAAATTATTTAAATATGTTTTCAGGTATAGTAGAAGAGGCGGCACGAGTGGTTGCCGTTGAGCGCGTTGGTGGCAATGTAAATCTTACCATTAAGTCTTCTTTCACATCAGAACTCACTATCGACCAGTCAGTTGCCCACAACGGCGTTTGCCTTACCGTCGTATCTCTCAATCCCGACGAAGGCACCTATACCGTAACTGCTATCCAGGAAACACTCGACCGTTCCAATCTCGGCGACCTCAAAGCCGGCTCGCTTGTCAACCTTGAGCGGTCAATGATGTTAAACGGCCGCCTCGACGGGCACATCGTTCAGGGCCATGTCGACACAACCGCCCTATGCGAAAGCCTCGAAGAAGTCGACGGAAGCCGCTACTACAAATTCACCTACGATGTAAGCCCCGAAATGGTTGCCAAAGGGTACATGACCGTCGAAAAGGGATCGGTAACCGTAAACGGCGTGTCATTAACCGTGTGCGACAGCGAGAAAAACTCTTTTCGCGTCGCCATTATCCCATATACCTTTGACAACACCAATTTCAATCAGATTCAGCCGGGGACACGCGTCAACTTAGAGTTTGACATCATAGGCAAATACCTCGCCCGCCTCGCCCAGCTCACCAACAGCAACGCCCTCTGATTTAAACTTTTTTTGACAACCCCACCCCGCTTTAAAAATTATAGCCAAGGGTAGCTAAGAACGAGAAATTGTGGACATTGGGATTGGTAATACCCTCGGTATAGGCCACGTTCTTGAATCCAATCTGAGTTCTGACCCCAATCGAGTAATGGCTATGGAATGTAAATCCGGTTGCCAAGTGCAGACCCACGTCGCTGCGCCTGGCCGAATTGATAAACGCATCCCTATCCCCAAAATACCCCGTTTTGATTGTGTATGACGACAGTATCTGCTGCCCAAGATGATTGATTGTCGCGTTATACACCGTTTGACGCTGAGAGCCGCCCAGCCCGCGGCTGTAATACAAACCGGCGTCAACGTTCCAGCGCACCGTTGATGCAAGATTCATTTTCAACGACGCATACACCGGTATATTCAGAGAGTAGTAATGATTCTTAAGAAACACATTTGAAACCGTCGGCGACTCGGCCGCGTGGATTATCATATCGGCAGAGTGATTGTTGGCAAGCACATTCAGCTCCGTGCCCACCGACAGATAATCACGTATTGCAAACTCCACCGTAGCCCCGGCCATAAACGCCCATCCGGCATTCATGCTCAAGTCGGTTATCGACGGGAAAACCGATTCATAGTTCTCGGTAACAAAACTGTTACCAACCCCCGCATGAACCCCAAACGTGACAAAACGCCCGGCCTGACTGCGATTGATTAACGGCAACGTTTCGGCCGAATAAGCAACAACAGCACTTGCGGCTGCAACAATCAAAAGGGCAATCTTTTTGTAAATCATAGATACTAATGTGTTAGTCAATAAGTTTTAACATCTGTTCAATGATGTGACGGTCGTTGCTCAGGCGAGGCACCTTGCGCTGACCGCCAAGGCGGCCGCTAAGCGCAAGCCATCGGTCAAACAGCCCCTCGGGAGCAACAACCACCTCGGGAGGGTCCAGAAAAATATTTCCGGCCCGTTTGGCATCATAGTCACTGTTGAGTCGTCGCAACTCCGCGTCGAGCAACGAGGCAAACCGGGCGATGTCGGCCGGCGGCACCACAAACTCAACAAGCCACTGATGGCGCCCGCGAGTCTTGCCGGTCGCATAGAGCGGAGCCACCGTATAGTTGGCTATCTCACACCCCGTTGTCGCCATGACCGCCGCGATGGCCCGGTCGGTGTTATACACCATCAGCTCTTCGCCAAAGGCATTGATAAAATGCTTGGTGCGGCCCGCTATCGAGATTTCAAGCGGCGCCGTATTTTCAATTTTAACCGTGTCGCCTATCGTGTAGCGCCACAACCCGTTGCACGACGTTATAACGAGAGAATACACCCTGCCACGCTCCACCTTCCAGGCCGGAACAGGCTGCGCATCCTCGTTTTCAATCTCCTCCACGGGTATAAACTCATAGAAAACCCCCGCATCCAGGAGCAGAAGCATCGAGGTTGAATCGCGAGACGCCTGCACGGCAAAAAATCCCTCCGAGGCATTATAAGTCTCTATATAACGCATTCTTTCAGGGTTTGTCAGGCGGCGATACTGTTCCCGATAGGGTGCCATGGAGATACCTCCGTGAAAAAACACCTCCAAGTTTGGCCATACATCATGAATCGTTGTCGCGCCGGCACGACCTATAACTTCGCGAATTACCGTCATAAACCACGACGGCACCCCCGATATATTTGTAACATTCTGATTTATTGACGCTTCTACAAGCGCCGGAAGCTTCTCGGTCCAGTCCTCCATCAAAGCCACATCCATGGATGGAATACGCAGAAGATTGACAAGCGGATTAATGTTTGCAATCAGATTGGCCGATAAATCGCCCACCCTTACGCCGCGGGGCAGCGACAGTTCATTGGCAAACGAGCCACCCAAGATAAACGAGCGGCCACTGAATATGCGCGAGTCGGGATACTGATTCAGATAGTGACCCACCGTGGCCTCGCCGCCTCGATAGTGGTTTAGTTTCAACGAATCGGCAGTAATCGGAATATATTTGCTTTTCCCGTCTGACGTTCCCGACGATTGCGCAAAATTTCGCGTAATTCCCGGCCACAGAATATCCCGCTCGCCGGCTACCATCCTCATAACGTAAGGCCGGAATGTAGAATATCCCGACACATCGCGGTGTTCCCGGGCAAAATCCTCATACGAGCCCACCGCTGTCAGATTATGCTCTTGTCCCCAAAGGGTTTTTCCCCCTTTTCTCACAAGAGCACACAGCACCTCCCGCTGGACCTTCTCTATCCCCGCTATTGTCGCGTAGGCCTGCGAAGCCTTGACAATCCGATTAAAATAAAGCTGACGTGCAATGGTTGTTATATTCATGTCGGCAAATTTAACAAAAAAGTTTGCTTAAAAAAAGCCATCTACCCTCACGGGCAAATGGCTCCACCTAAAAACTCTATAAATAATTACAGAATCTAATGTTATTTTTGAACGTATTTACAGCCATTCTTTATCACCACGCCGCGATAATTCTCGTCAACGCGCTGGCCGTAAATATTGTAGATAAATCCATCCCGGCCCGCGGCCTGCAACAGATTGTCTACCTCCACAGACTCAACACCCACGGTCGAGTCAAACGCCGATACCGACAGTATACTGTTGTAGTTCAGACTCGTGTCACGAATGTAGAAATAGAACGTTCCGTCTTCCTCAATGTCGAGGGTCATCGGATATTGTGCGTATTCAGAATCATCGACGGCAAGCGGCATAACGTAGTTTTGAGTACCTATTTTTTCCGACAACGAGAATTCGTAGTTGTTTTTATCGTTATATACTTCTGCAAGGGCTTCGCTGTCGGTTGTGAATTTACCTTTAGCTCTGACAAACTTGTAGTTGCGAACGGAGAACGTCTTGGTGAAGTTCTGGTCTTTCACTCCTTCGCCTTCTATGCTATAGTCGCTATCACTGTTATCAATCCTCAGGCAGCCGCGTGGATTGGGAGCGCCATTCAACGGGTGGAAATACCACCACAGCTCCTCGTTGCTGTTTGAATTATCGTAGTAAATTTTGCCGCCGCTGGCCAGTGTCTGATTCTCCGTAAGAGCCACTGCATCCTGCTTGGTTTTTCCCGGAGCGACATAATACACCTTACTGGTGATTGTAGGAATTTTTCCGTCGGGAACCATGACTGCATCTACAATGCCCAGCAACTGGTATCCATCAACCTTGAAGTTAAGCTCCTTTGTCGCCGGAACAATAAAGTCAAGAGTTGTTGTCCTTGCATTTTTGTCGTCTCTGAAGAACTTCATGTATGTGTTGTCGGTAGTCCCCTCAAAAACACCGCCGTTAAACATTCCTATATATGATTCCTCCATATAAGTATCATTTTCGTAGTCATTCGTGTTGCGGTTGTTGTAGCCGTGAATGCGAACCGAGGTGGTGATATGGTAACCCGTGGGCGCCTTGATGGTGTATGTCGCATTCTTTATCATCTGGATAGACCCGTAATAGTTTGTCTTATATTTGACCATGTCTCCGTTACGATATGAACTGATTGGATTGGTCAGTCCTGACGAGGTATTCTGATCGGGTGTCTCATCATAATCCCGAGCATTGCCGATAAGTTGCGAGCCACGTTTGAGCGTAACGGTACCATAGCGGTCATCCTTGCTTGTTTCAATGTCGGCTTCAGTCCAGTTGAAGAGTGCGTGAGCATGATCATCGCCTATTTCGTGGTCATAGTCATCTTCCACTTCTTCCACGTTATAGTTTGTATTGTTTATCGCTACCGAAATTGAATAAACCTTCATCTCGCCTCTATAAGGATAGTCAGGGTATGTATTATCCCTATTTTTTATATACTCGGCCTCCTTAAAGTTGCTGACGAGCTTGAGATAATATTTACCGTTTATTTCGGTAACACAGCTTGACGTAATATCGGCTGTCGATGTTTTTTTCAAGGGCAAATATTTTTCTTCAATCGTCTTGTCTGTGCCGGTTTCCTTTGTGCCGTTGAAATTGCCGTCGGTATCAGTATGGAGTTCAAAATAGCGGTCGGTACCGGTACCACTATTCTTGTAGTCATCCTGCGTACACTTAAGCGTGATTGTACCGGTAACATCTTTTTTGGGGACCGGAACATAAATGGTACTGCCATACTGGCAACTCAAGAAATATTCACCCTGTTTACCATCGGCGCCGTTAAAGGTAATATTACCGTTTGTGTTCGTATCGCCTCTATTGTATTTTTCATCCGTGTCATACCAAGTGCTGGAATAATAGTAGATTCCATTATCCTCTACACCGCCAACCAGGCCATGAGTGGAGTGTTTGTATCCGCCGTAGGTCCATGTGGAAACCGATTTGGAATCTTTATACTCTATGACGCGCTCGGTGAATGTGTCGAGGGTTACGCCAACGATAAAACCGGCTTTTTTTTCATTGTTCGAGCCCGACTCCTTAAATTTGACATACTCGACTTTCGAGATACTGATATCATCATCCTCTCCCATCTGTTTCATCCCGCTAATGTAAACATCGCCTTCTGGAACGGGTATATAGCCCGACGTTATGTTCAATTGCTCGTCATACTCGTCGGTTGCGCGCGATGTCCAGTAGTCGGTTCTTTCATTGTTTACAGCCAAATAGCGCCTATGCGATTCTGAAGTGGGGTATGCCGGAACTGAGAAAGTTACGCGAACTGCTCCGGGGCCGTCGGTCTTGAAATGAAGTGTACCTCTATTGGCCGAACCATTGTAGATGGGGTATTGACCTTGAAATTCAATCTTATCCCCCTCAAACTCAGTATTGTATTTCAGCGTGGAATTGTAATAACTATTTCGTGAATAAAAATATGCGTAAGTTTGATAGGCCGAATTGTTGGACTCATAGTTAGTCCCGGATGTTGCCGAAACATCCTCAAAATCCCATGTCGTACTTTCAGTTGTTGTCTGTAAGCTTGTTACTCTTGGTGAAGAAGCGTCACTAATTGACTCATAGGTCATGCCGACAAATCCGCCGGTAAAATCATTAGGAGAACTAATTGTGTAGTTACCTATGGGAAGATAGTCGAGTGTTACTAAGTTTAAATACTCCGCACTGTTGTTATACTTCACTCTACTACCATAATACTTTACATCCACATCCCTTCCATTTGAATCAGTCAGTGTAATAATATGATCAACATCACTGTCAGCAGTATAATAGATTTTTACATTCTTGACTTTTTTAGATACTTTCAATTTAACTTTAAGCGTTTTAAGGTCTAATGAAAAGGTCCCGAATTGTGATATGTCAGTTTTCGAGTCGTCGGGGAGGGTAGGAGTACCGTATGCTGTTTTACGCTCGTACCCATTATTGGATATGGTTGCATACACATCGTTTTCAGTAATAGTAGGATTAAACCAACTTCCGGATGTTGTAGTGGAGCCATCCAATGGGTTCTCGTCAGTGTAGACCTCCTTTCGTGTCTTTTCGAGTCCTTTCGTGAAATTCTTGACGCCAATTGTACCGGCCCAAGAGAAAATGCTGCCGAGACACAGTGCCAGAAGCAAAGTGATAAAGTTTTTCATGCAAAAATGTGTTTTATGTTAAATTCTATAAGTTGAGTTCTTATCTTATGTCAGGACGCAAATCTATGTGCCGGGCAAAATATAAAACAATATTCGTGAGGCTCTTGTCTCATGCAATACTTATGTGGTCACAAACTTAATAAAAAATACCCCCCCCCGTCAAATTTTTAACTAAAATTTAACACGCCGCAACCAATTAACCGCCCACAAATCCCAACACAACATAAAACAATGCGCCTTTGCGCGTAGCTCGTAACGCCGCGTCAGCCCGGACAGCAGGCTTCCAAGCCTGCGCCGTTCACCGCGACCCATTCGCTCTCCCGGCGAAATTGCCCGGAGGGCATAAAGTTCATTAGCCCTCGACTTCCGAGCCGTTATCCCGTATGGCCTGCGCGGCATAGCAGCATCGCATCTTTTAGTTACAGTTTTTCACTTAATTTTCATTTATTCAAATATTTTTGTTACATTTGTGCCGACCAGTTTATAGATTTGACGGTTGGTGTCTTGGGCAGAATCTAACTATTATTGAGACATGCCGACCGTTAACAGAGCAATTTAATAACGCTACAAATATTATAAATAGTTGTTTTATAGATAATTGTGTATTTAAGACATAAGGGCGTCGAGAGACTGCCCTTTTGTTTTTGTTAACATCAGGATTTTATTTGTACCTTTGCTCCCGTTATGACAACAGATGTACACGACAGCTGGGACCGCGAGCACCTGTGGCACCCATACACATCAACTATAAATCCGCTGCCCACCTACAAGGTAGAACGAGCCGCCGGGGCGCGACTCACCTTGATTGACGGGACAGAACTAATCGACGGCATGTCGTCATGGTGGTGCACCATCCACGGCTACAATCATCCGCGAATCAATGCCGCCGCCGCGGCCCAATTGGGAAAGATGAGCCACGTGATGTTTGGCGGACTCACCCACGAGCCGGCCATTACCCTCGGCAAACTGTTGCTGCAACTTGCGCCGCCATCGATGAACAATATTTTTTATGCCGACAGTGGCTCGGTTGCGGTTGAAATAGCAATGAAAATGGCCATACAGGCCGCCGTCAGCCGCTCGGGAGGCAATCACGCAAAAAGCAATTTCGCCACTATACGGTCGGGCTACCATGGCGATACATGGAACGCCATGAGCGTCTGCGACCCCGTGACCGGGATGCACGGCGCTTTCGGGCCGGCGCTGCCGGTGAGATTCTTTGTTCCGGCGCCACGCAGCCGATTTGACGGAGAGTGGAACGGCGACGACATCAAGCCGCTTGCCGACTTGCTCGAACAGAAAGCCGACCAAATCGCCGCCGTCATTCTTGAACCGATTGTACAGGGGGCCGGCGGAATGTGGTTTTACCATCCCGAATATCTGCGGCAGGCGCGCGAGCTTTGCAACCGCCATGGGGTATATCTGATTTTTGACGAAATAGCAACCGGATTCTGGCGCACCGGCCTGCCTTTTGCCTGGGAGCACGCCGGCGTGGAACCCGATATTATGTGCGTTGGCAAAGGACTGACAGCCGGATACCTGACAATGAGCGCCGTGCTGACCACCCGCGACGTAGCCGACACTATCTCGCGCGGCGAAGCCGGCGTGATGATGCACGGCCCCACGTTCATGGCCAACCCACTTGCCTGTGCCATCGCCATTGAATCCATAAAGATGCTGATGGAGGGCGACCCGGCAGCGAGAGTTGCCCGTATGCAGCAGATTATGAAACAGCACCTTGAGCCGGCAAGAGAGCTGCCGGGGGTTGACGACGTCAGAGTTCTGGGCAGTATAGGCGTTGTGCAGACGCGGGGAATTGTCGACGTGGGTGAATTTCAGAAACTTTGCGTTGAGCGCCGTGTGTGGATAAGGCCGTTTGGCCACAACGTCTACATCATGCCCCCATACGTTATCCCCGACGAGGACCTTAAATACCTCTGCGACACGCTTGTTGACCTCGTCAGAATTTCACCGCAATCATGAGTAACTATCAGCAGCTCCTTGACACTATAACCGCCAAAGGCAACCTGCGACGCCTGCCCGACGACGCGCCTGCCGGCTTAATCGACTTGTCGTCAAATGATTATCTGGGACTCGGCGCCAACCGCCGGCTAATGGATGATTTCCTTGCCACGACACACGGCGACAACGCATTGCTGACATCGGCCGCGTCGCGACTACTTGCGGCCGTACAATCCCCGTATAAAGCTCTTGAACAGCTACTTGTCGACCTTTACCGGTCGGCCTCAGTGGTGTTGTTCAACAGCGGCTACCATGCCAACAGCGGCCTGATTCCGGCTCTTGCCATTCCCGGCACCCAAATCATTGCCGACCGACTTGTTCACGCCAGTATCATCGACGGAATGAGACTGGCCGGTGTGCCCTTTACGCGCTCGCGTCACAACAATCCCGGCCAAATGGAGCAACTGGCCCGCAAGGCGCTCGACGGCGGCGCTACCCGCGTCATTCTGATTGCCGAGAGTGTCTACTCGATGGATGGAGACCGAGGGTGCATCGAGGAGATGATTGACATAAAAGAGCGATTAGGGAAAGATAGGGTCTTGCTGTATGTCGATGAGGCCCATGCCGTTGGTGTTCTCGGCCCGCAGGGGCTGGGGCTGGTAGCAGCGTCACCTCGCGCCGCCGAGGTAGATGTTGTCGTTGGCACCTTTGGTAAGGCACTGGCCTCGATGGGCGCTTTCGCGTCGTTTTCCAACCCCGAAGTGGCCCAATGGGTTGTCAACACGGCCAGGAGTCTTATTTTTTCAACTGCACTCCCGCCGCTGAATGTCGCATGGACCTTAACAACACTCCGTCAATCCTTGTCAATGGATTCCCGGCGCGAGCACCTCAACGCTCTGTCGGCCCGGCTTGCCGACGGCGTCGCTTCGGTTACCGGAAACGAGACGACCCCAAGCCACATTCTTCCCATCATTGTGGGCGACGCCAACCGTGCCGTCGCTCTTTCCCGGCGTCTCGCCGAACGTGGATTCAAGGTCCTACCCATCCGCACGCCTACAGTCCCGCCGGGCACCGAGCGGCTGCGGGTGTCGCTCAGCGCCGCCCTTTCCATGGACAATATTGACGGTTTTATCAACGCCCTTAAGGAGGTTTTATAATGATACTCAAGCAGTTGACAAACAATAAAAACAGCCGCGCAATTCTGTTTTTTGCCGGCTGGGGCATGGATTGTCACCCGTTTGAAACCCTGCGCATTTCGGGTTACGATTTGTGGATTGTCTATGATTACACCGATTTGACCACAAGCTTTGATACACTCGACCGATACCGGGAGATTGTACTGATAGGGTGGAGCTATGGCGTGGCTATGGCAGCCGTGGCGTTAGAGAATACCACGCTGCCGGTCACTCGCCGCGTGGCTATTAACGGAACTCTACATCCGGTTGACAATCAACTGGGTATCCCCGAATCTATCTTTGCCGGAACGCTTGCGACACTTAGCACCGGCACTCTGAAGAAATTCAACCGACGCATGACCGGCTCGGCCTCTCGTCTGGCCGAATATGAAGCGACGGCCCCGACACGTTCCATAGAGTCGCTGCGCGCCGAACTGGAGACAATAGCCGCTGTTTCAAACCGCGGCATCCCAACATTGCCCCGCTGGGATGAAGCTGTCATCGCATCGGGCGATTTGATTATCCCTACTGCCGCCCAGCAAAAGGCATGGGACATCGACAGAGCTTTGTGCATAACTGAAATCGATGGGCCTCACTTGCCAGATTTTGATTCACTGCTGCCCCGCCTGATTGTTGACAAACAGCTCGTTGAGGCTCGCTTCACCAGCTCGGCGATGACCTACGACGCCGACGCTCACGTTCAGCAATACATCGCCCAAAAATTTGCCGGGCTATGCATTCCCGAGCTGGCAGAGGGGGCAAAGGTATATGAATTTGGCGTCGGGACCGGCATTTTAACCCGCCTGCTGGCCGCGTCGCCCCGTGTAGGTTCAATCACCGCAGTCGATATAGCCGATATTATGAAGCCGATTGAAACCTCGACACCTATTACCCGGATTATAGCCGACGCCGAGACCAATATTTCAGAAATCGGGCATGGCCGCTATGACGCTATTCTATCGGCAAGCGCAATCCAGTGGTTCAACTCCCCGAGGCGATTCATAGAGCAAGCGGTCGACCGCCTGCCACTCGGAGGTATAATTGCATTCTCGACCTACGGCGACAAAAATTTCACCGAACTCGACTCCTTGCTGCCCTCGCGGCGGCATTACCCCTCGCTTGAACAGTGGAAAGGGATGTTGCCGCCATCGGTGGAGATACTGTCGGCCGGTGAGGAGATTATCAGCAACCGGTTTGATTCGCCGCTCGACATCCTTCGCCACATAAAAAACACCGGCGTTAACGCAACCGGCGACAATCTCTCCCCAATCAGATTTCTAAGGGAATATCCCTCGGAAAACACTCTGACATTCAACCCTGTATGGATTATAGGCCGTAAAATCAACAAGAGCCAATGAGTAAAGTTATATTTATATCAGGAATAGATACCGATGCCGGCAAAAGTTACGCAACCGGCATTATGGCCCGGCGCATGATGAACGAGGGCAAAAGCGTTATTACACAAAAGTTTATACAGACCGGTAACGTCGGTTACTCGGAGGATATCGAGCTTCACCGTGCCATTATGGAGACCGGCTATGTAGCCGAGGATAAAGAGGGATTGACAGCCCCGGTGATTTTCCCATTTCCGGCGTCGGCCCAACTTGCGGCCCGCCTGGCGGGAGTGGAGATTGACCTTGAGAAAATAGACCGGGCAACCGCCACGCTGGCAAGCCGTTATGATGTAGTTCTGATTGAGGGTGCCGGCGGACTAATGGTCCCGATTACCGACACCTTGACGACTATCGACTATATCACATCGCGACATCTGCCCGTCATGCTCGTCACCAACGGGCGACTCGGCTCTATCAATCACACGCTGCTGTCGCTGGAAGCCATTAAAAACCGTGGAATAACATTGGAAGCACTCCTTTACAACGAGCACTTTGACTCTGACCCCACTATCAGCGCCGACACCCGCGGTTTCCTCGCCCGTTACATTGAGCGCAACTTCCCTACGGCCGCCATTCACTTTATTCCGTCAATTCATAACATATAATTCGCGGTATTTCGCCGAAAAAACGCTACCTTTGTACCCTCGTTAACCAATAGAAAACTGAATGTCAAAGTATACTGTTTCAATAACCAAGCAACAACTCTCTGAATTGCCCTCAGTTGTGTTCAACGGCCGCATAAACGTTGTTGAACGGCTCGACCAGGCGGTAGAGGCGCTTGAATTTCTGTCGATGCAGGAAACAGTTGGGTTTGACACTGAAACACGGCCGTCGTTTCGCAAGGGGCAGACCAACAAAGTGGCGCTGATGCAGATTTCAACTGCCGAGCGGTGTTTCCTGTTTAGAATCAACAAATTGGGATTCATCGAGCCGTTGAAACAATTCCTTGAAAATCCGAATGTTACAAAAATCGGGTTGTCACTTAAGGATGACTTCCTGGTTCTGCGCAAACTGACCGAATTTCAACCGGCCGGATTCATTGATTTACAGCAACTTGTAAAGGACTACGAAATAACCGACTGCAGCTTGCAAAAGATTTACGGTATAATCTTTGGCGAACGTATCTCCAAAAGTCAGCGGCTGAGCAACTGGGAAGCGCCTGCCTTAACGCCGGCACAACAATCATACGCGGCAATCGACGCGTGGGCGTGCCTGCAAATCTACCGTAATCTCAACGCCAAGCAATTCAATCCTGTAACCTCTCCCTACCTTGTCACCGAAACCTATAACTGATGCCCGATAAACCTACACCCCGCCGCCGATGGCGCCGCTCCCAATGGCTCCCGTGCCTGCTGCTTGTCTACCTGGCGGTTATGAGCTATATAGGCTATCCCGAATTTCAGGCCGGCAACTATCTTCACTACTTTGGCGTTATAGGCATCACGCTGATAATCATCGTTTTGCTTCGCATATTTTTGAAGAAACGCGAAAACATCAAATAGCCTCCCTACACCACCGTTCGACCGATTTAAGCCAATTGCGACCTACATTTGGCAATTACGCGAATTGTGTGTACTTTTGCGCCGTATTGCTGTTGCTATATGAATTTGTTACAACAAATAGTAAAGCGCGTGCAAGGAAAGCATCCCGAGCAGGAAGTCGAAACAGAATCTTCAATAATCGCTCCTTGCGACAACCGCCGAGACCTACCAGATGATATGGGTCGCGGCGGCGCAATAGATGAATCCTATAAATGGTCGATAGCCAAGCGGCTTGTCAAGGGATACATCGACTGGGATGACCCGTTAGTGCCGCAGGTGCTTGACCGAATGCTTGACGTAAGGCTATGTTCCATGATTACTTACCATATAGCCCGCAGTCTTTTCGCCTCGGGAGGTGCCGATATTGTCGAACGCTCGCCCGAGATTGCCGAGCTTTTTGGCATGGAAACATCGTCGACCGAGGGACACAGCCTGATTGACCACAGTTTTGAAACATCGTTTGTTATGCCCGTCAAATATCGTGGGTACGGACACCCGGTTAATTCCCGGGAACACATGGGACACCTCTTTACAGTCAACATGCTCTGCTTTCCAACCGACTCTCGCATCATAGGTTATCGCGACAGCAACAACGGAGACATCAGTATAGTCAAAGGGATGAGACGCGAGGGAACACACGGCTCCTGGAAGCTTTATTCGCTGGACCCAGCGCTATCCGACGACTATACAGCAATATTCACCATCGCGCCACCAATCAGCCACAACATTGTGGAGGTGTGCCACTACATCCCTTCAGCCAACGAAACATTTTTCATATATCGTTTTCAACGAAAAATAAACAATCAACCACTCGCCAATGACTCGCAAATATGATTTTTTGGTAATAGGTTCGGGTATCGCCGGTATGAGCTTCGCGCTCAAGGTAGCTCAATACGGAAGCGTGGCTTTAGTTTGCAAAACTACTCTTGACGAGGCAAATACAGCACTGGCACAGGGAGGCGTGGCCTCGGTTACCAACCTGGAGGTCGACAACTTTGACAAGCACATTCAGGACACAATGATTGCCGGCGACTACTTGAGCGACATTGATGCCGTTACAAAAGTAGTTACCAACGCCCCCGAGCAGATTAAAGAGCTGATTAAATGGGGCGTAGAATTTGACCGCAACGACAGTGGCGACTTTGACCTCCACCGCGAGGGAGGACACAGCGAATTCCGCATTCTGCATCACGCCGACAACACCGGATTTGAAATACAGGACAGCCTGATAAAAGCCGTAAGACGCGAGCCTAATATCGAGGTTTTCGAGAATCATTTTGCAATAGAAATCATCACTCAACACCACCTTGGCAAACGAGTGACACGACGCACCCCCGATATTACCTGCTACGGGGCCTATATCCTCGCTCCTGACGGCCGCGTTGACACTTTTGAAGCAAAGGTAACCTTGATGGCTACCGGCGGCTGTGGCGCAGTATATACAACGACAACCAATCCCCTCGTGGCAACCGGCGACGGCATCGCCATGGTGTATCGCGCAAAAGGAACGGTCAAGGACATGGAATTTATACAATTCCACCCCACGGCACTTTATCATCCCGGCGACCGCCCGTCGTTCCTCATCACCGAGGCAATGCGCGGATATGGCGCCGTATTGCGCAATCTGCGAGGCGAGGAGTTTATGCACCGGTACGACCCGCGGTTGTCGCTCGCCCCGCGTGACATTGTGGCCCGCGCCATCGACAGCGAAATGAAGCTGCACGGCGACGACCATGTTTACCTTGACGTTACCCATAAGGACCCCGAGGAGACCCGCCGACATTTCCCCAACATCTATGCAAAATGCCTCTCTTTGGGCATCGACATCACCCGCGACTACATCCCCGTGGCCCCGGCAGCCCACTACCTGTGTGGCGGTATCAAAGTAGACACCAACGGGGAGTCGTCTATTAAGCGGCTATATGCCGTTGGCGAATGTTCATGCACCGGCTTGCACGGCGGCAATCGCTTAGCGTCAAATTCGCTTATTGAGGCCGTTGTCTATGCCGACGCAGCCGCAACCCACGCCATCGAGGAAATAAATCATATATCCTACCGCAACGACATCCCAACGTGGAACGACGAGGGGACATCCCACCCCGAAGAAATGGTGCTTATAACACAAAGTATCAAAGAGGTTGGACAGATTATGAGCGCATACGTAGGGATTGTTCGTTCCAATCTGCGCCTCGACCGCGCCTGGAACCGACTTGACATACTGTATGAAGAGACCGAGCGGCTGTTTAAACGCTCGAAAGCCTCACGCGAGATTTGCGAACTGCGCAACATCATCAACGTCGGTTACCTGATTATGCGCCAGGCCAAAGAGCGCCACGAATCACGCGGATTGCATTACACCGTCGACTATCCGCCCGTTCAACGTAAAATCGAGCCTTTACAGTAACTCGAAACAATCTTTTTGCCTGGAAAAGCGTTATATATTTGATGAGCAGAAGATTTACCGCATTATCAATCACCGTGCTGACCGCCATTGCCTTGTTAATCCCGACTATTGGCGCTCAGACTTCCGTGCCCGAACTGGAACTTGGCAACGGTATGAAAAAAACATACCAAGGCTACTATTGGACCACCATCGACGGCGAGGAGGTTATGATGCTTGTCCTCAGCGAAATAGTGTGCTATCCTCCGATGAAATTCAAGAACAAGAAAGAGGAGGAGTTTTATTGGCGAACCGTGAGAGATGTCAAGAAAGCGCTGCCATACGCCAAGCTTATCTGCGAAACCCTCACCGAGACATACGAGTACATCGAGACGCTGCCCACACAAAAAGAGCGCGAGACGCATTTAAAAAAGATGGAAGGTGCTGTATTTGAGCAATATAAACCACAGCTAAAGAAATTCAGCAAGGGGCAGGCACAAGTGTTGATTAAGTTGATTAATCGCGAAACAAATCAAACGAGCTATAGTATTCTTAAAGCTTTCCTGGGGTCGTTCCGCGCCGGGTTTTGGCAAACATTCGGGCGCTTTTTCGGAGTAAACCTGCGCACGAGCTACAAGCCCGAAACGGACCCCAAAGACGCTATTGTTGAGCGAGTTGCAACCCTTGTAGAGCAGGGCTCGCTGTAAGCCGGGGTTAATGTTTGTTAAAAACACCATATTTCCGAAACAAAAACACCGGAAAAAGCGTCTAATAAGTGAAAACACACAGGATAGTAAATAGCTTTTTCATTTCAGCACACAAAAAAGACAATTCAGGCGATAGTCACATCCGGATTATCGCCTGTTATTTTGTAGTTGCCTGAGTGCCGATTTTCCGGACTACGCGCCGCCATGTTTCTCTTGATGGAGAGCCGCGTAAACAATTCCGGCACGAGACGGCCCAACCACCTCGGCTATTGATTCCGGCGACGCCTCGCGAAGTCGTTTTACCGATTTGAAGCGCGTCAACAGCGCTATGCGTGTCTTTTCTCCAACTCCCTTGATTGTATCAAGCTCCGACACCGTCTGGCCTTTGCTGCGGCGATTGCGGTGATGGGTGATACCAAAACGGTGGGCCTCGTCGCGCAAATGCTGGACAACACGCAGCGACTCGCTGTTCTTATCAATATAGAGCGGAACGCTGTCGCCGGGAAAATATATCTCCTCAAGCCTCTTGGCGATGCCGACAACAGCAATTTTACCGCGCAAACCTATTGCATCCAAAGCCTCCACCGCCGAGCTCAGCTGACCCTTTCCTCCATCCACAACTATCAGTTGCGGCAACGATTTTCCCTCCTCCATTAAACGCGTATAGCGCCTTGTCAGGACCTCTTTCATTGAGGCAAAATCATCGGGTCCCTCAACGGTCTTGATATTGAAATGCCGATAATCCTTCTTGAAAGGCTTTCCGTCGCGGAACACAACACAAGACGCTACCGGATTGGTACCCTGAATGTTAGAGTTGTCAAAACACTCTATATGCCTCGGATATTCCGACAGTCTGAAATCTGATTTCATGCGCTCCATCAACCGCTCAACACGCTGCTCGGGATTGGTGCGCTCCATATTTTTCAAAACATCAATCTTATATTGCCGGGCATTATGCTGTGAAACTTCAAGCAATTTCATTTTATCGCCACGCTGCGGAATCGTACAAACCGCTCCATCAACCTGTGAATCAGGAAGTTCCGATAGAACAACCTCTTTATATTGCACTCCGAGCGACGAAGATATCTCATTCATCGCATAGGCAAGAATCTCCGAAACAGGTTCGTCAAGCGACCGCTTATACTCCAGTGTAACCGACTTGACAACAGCGCCGCCCCTCACGTGCATGTAGTTTACAAAAACGCTCTTAATATCATCGTCAACGCCAAAAACATCGACCCGGTCAATGGTCTGGCTGACAATTACACTCTTTGCCCTATAGCGCTCAATCATATCATACTTAACCTTCAGCTCCTGCGCCTCCTCAAAACGCAAGTCAGCCGAAAGCCGCTCCATCTCGTCACGAAGATAGTTAACCAACTGTCCTGTATCACCTCTCAATATCGCTTTTACATTATCGATATATTCGGCATACCTGTCGGTCGGAACATAGCCCACACAACATCCGCCGCAGCGTTTCAGATGATATTCCAGACACAAGCGCCCCTTTCCCCTTGCTATGCTATCGGGAGTAATGGCAACCCTACACGTGCGCAGCGGATACAGGTCATGTATCAGCCTGAGAACAGCCCGCGCAGCCGAGGAATCGGTGTATGGTCCATAGTATTTCGAGCCATCCTTCATGCGCTGCCGGGTTAAATAAACTCTGGGGAAAGGTTCCTTGGTGACAACAATCCACGGATAGGATTTGTCATCCTTTAACAACACATTGTAGCGAGGCTTGTACTCTTTAATCAGAGACGACTCAAGATTAAGCGCATCTTGCTCGGTTGGCACTACGATATAAGACATGTCGGCGATTGTGCGCACCAAAA
>JAFLTJ010000012.1 GCA_022510465.1 Muribaculaceae bacterium | reverse complement strand
TGGTTAGTTATAAACATTTAACTCTATTTGACAAAAATATGTTTCACGGAGTCGTTTATTTTATATTATTTTGCAAAAGAAATGATTAGCAAAATGTTTCACGAGCTTTTATACATCCGGGGACAACAAACAACCCTGTCGTTATAAAGCAGATACAACTGAAATTTTTAGTCAGAATATGGGCAAAATAATTGCGATAGCCAACCAAAAAGGAGGTGTTGGCAAAACAACGACAACAATCAACCTGGCAGCGTCGCTGGCAACACACGGGCGCAAAGTGTTGATAATAGATGCCGACCCGCAGGCAAATGCAACTTCGGGTTACGGCATTGACCCGCGCACAATGGCGTCGAGCATATATGAATGTCTCGTTGATGATTATCCATTAGACGGGTCGCAGATAGCTACATGCGTCAAAGGTCTTGACCTTGTTGGGTCGCGCATCGACCTGGCCGGCGCCGAGATTGAACTCGTCAATAAGACCGACCGTGAGTTTGCGCTAAAAAATGCACTAAAACCGGTGGTCGACAAATATGATTATATCTTGATTGACTGCTCCCCTTCTTTGGGTCTGATTACGGTAAATGCGCTGACGGCGGCCAACTCGGTCATAATACCGGTTCAGGCCGAATATTTTGCGCTGGAAGGCATTTCCAAGCTTCTTAACACTATCAGAATAATTAAAAGCAAGCTCAACCGTGAGCTCGAAATTGAGGGATTCTTGCTGACAATGTATGATGCACGTCTGCGCCTGGCCAATCAAATTTACGAAGAACTAAAAGGTCATTTTGGAGATATGGTTTTCAATGCCGTTATTCCACGTAATATCAGGCTCAGCGAAGCCCCCAGTCACGGATTACCCGTATTGCTCTACGACCAGTCGAGCCGCGGAGCTACATCCCACAACGCCCTTGCTAAAGAAATTATTCTCAAACATCGCCACCGCGCTAAAGCGGGCTCGTAACACCAACTGTATATGGCACCAAAAAGAAATGCGCTGGGACGCGGTCTGGACTCGCTCATCCAAATGGATGACGTACCAGCCGTCGGCACCTCGGCAATAAACGAAATAGACATAGTCAATATATCCCCAAATCCCGACCAACCGCGCAGATTTTTTGACGAAAACGGACTTCAGGAGCTTGCCGCATCTATCAAGGAACTGGGCATTATTCAGCCGCTATCATTGCGAAAAGTTGGCGATTCATATCAAATTATTGCCGGTGAGCGACGTTTTCGCGCAGCTAAAATCGCCGGGCTGAAATCGGTACCGGCCTATATCCGCATTGCCAACGATACCGAGCTGACCGAAATGGCATTGATAGAAAACATTCAGCGTGAAGACCTCAATGCGATAGAAATTGCCCTGACGTTCAAAAAACTTATTGAAACCTACAATCTGACCCAGGAACGGCTCAGTGAACGTATCGGCAAGAAACGAGCTACGATAGCAAATTTTATCCGCCTGTTGCGCCTCCCCGCCGAGGTGCAGATTGGGTTGCGCGACCGCCGGCTCGATATGGGACATGCCAGGGCGCTGTTAACACTTGACGACCCACAATTGCAGCTGAAATTATATAACCAGATTGTAAAGGAGGGATTGTCGGTGAGACGCGTTGAAGAGCTGGCAAAAAAATTCCGCATGGACAGCAACCATGAAGACGACACTCCCGCCAAAACAGATAAAGCGTTTTATAACAAAGATTATGATATTTTAAAGAATCATCTGTCGCAACGCTTTGGAACCCCTGTTTTATTCACCTGCAACAAAAAAGGAACGGGTAAAATAACATTTACATTCAAAAACGAGGCGGAACTTGAAAAATTAATTACTATCTTTGACAATCTAAAAGGCAATAACGCCTGATACCGTGGTTGAGCATATAGACTATTATCAATCTATATCGCTGGCAATCAATCGTGTAGTTAAATGAGTTCAGAAGATACAAAAACATATTGCAATCAGGCTTCAATAGCCCTAAAGGGTATAACCGGCGCGATAATATTGGTGTTGGCATGCTCTTTTAACATTTTTTCTGAAACCATTCGCGATAACGGCCAAAACGAGGAGATAACGGCCATTAATCTTGATTCAATAGCGGTCACGTCATCAATTGACACAATAGACGCAATCACACCAATCGCGTTGAACCTGCCACAAGATTCGTCAGACGACACAGGCAAGAAAACGCGCATATTCAGCCCCGACCCTATCAGGGCCGTATGGATGTCGGCTCTTATCCCGGGGCTTGGGCAGCTGTACAATCGTCGTTATTGGAAACTTCCAATAGTAATAGGCGGGTATATGGGGTTGGCGTACGCAACATCGTGGAACAACGGAATGTTGCGCGACTACACCCGCGCCTATGCCGATATTATGGACAACGACCCAAACACCAAAAGCTACATGGACTTCTTCCCGTCAACGACTACCGAGGAGAGTCTTGACAAAACGTGGCTTACCAACGTATTGCAATCACGCAAAAACTATTATCGTCGCAATCGCGACCTCTGTATTATATGCATGGTTGGAGTTTATCTCCTGGCCATGGTCGACGCATACGTCGATGCATCCCTTGCCCATTTTGACATCTCTCCCGACCTGTCGATGGATCTTGCTCCTACTCTCATTCCCGATGAGCGCAGCTCATTGCCCGGAGTTGGAATCCAATGGGCTTTCAACTTTTAATTTATCAACCGATGAAAGCATTTAAACTCAATCTTCTGACACTTCTGATAGCAATCGGGACCGGAATGGCGCCGACAACAGCATCGGGTGCTTCAATTCTTGACTTGAGACACTCGATATCAGATGATAACATTATTGCACCCGAAAGTTTTGAAACAAAGACCCGCGAGCTTGAAGAAAATTTCTATCTTAAAAATTTCGTTGCCCCCAATCAGCAATTGGGAGCTGAAAAATTAGGAACGGCAGAGGAATATGAAAAGCGACTCAGCCAGTTGCCTACCGAGATTGAAATGCCCTACAACTCGGTGGTGGGCAAATTTATAGACATGTATCTGGGCAAACGGCGCGGATTGGTGGCCGACATGCTTGCGCTACACAGCTACTATGGCAACATATTTGTCGAAGAGCTGCTTAAAGAAGGAATGCCTACCGAACTTCAATATCTGCCCGTTATTGAGAGCGCAATCAATCCAAATGCAGTATCGCGAGCCGGCGCTGCCGGATTATGGCAGTTTATGCCCGGAACAGCCAAAGGCCTGGGAATGGAAGTTAACTCCCTTGTAGACGAGCGTCGCGACCCGCGCTCCTCATCGCGAAATGCAGCTCGCTATCTTAAGCAACTATACAATATCTACGAGGATTGGTCGCTTGCCATCGCCGCCTACAACTGCGGTCCCGGTAACGTCAACAAAGCCATCAGACGTGCAGGCGGAGATGGGAAGAAAGATTTCTGGGAAATATACAATTACCTCCCCTCCGAGACACGAGGCTACGTGCCGGCCTTTATCGCCGCCAACTATGTAATGAACTATCACAACTATCACAATATAGCACCAACAGTTGTTAAGCGCCATTTGACAACCGACACCGTTCTTGTTAAAGACCGCATACACTTCCAGCAGATTGCCGACGTGCTCAATATTCCGATAGAAGAGATAAGAATGCTTAATCCCCAGTATCGCAAAGACATAATACCGGGAAACAATCATCCATACGTGCTCGTTCTGCCTCAACAGCAATGCCTTAGCTACCTGATGAGCGAAGAAACCATAATCAATCACAATGCCGAGCAGTATGCATTAAGAACCTACGTTGAGCCGGGTTCACGCCGAGGCAATGAGCAGGAACAGCAGGTAAATCCCGAAGTTACCGCATCAGAAAACGCAGCCGAGAACAACGAAATAGTTCAAACCGCGGTTACCGAGCAGACTGTTAAGAAAACCCACGTCGTTGCCCGAGGCGAGAATATACGCGACATAGCAAAAATGTATGGAGTAAGTGCCACCGACATCAAACGTTGGAATCACCTGCGCCGCGGAAAGGTTAAAGAAGGCGACGAGCTTGTAATCGAGGTTGTTGAACGTGTTAATCCACAAGCAGTTGAAACAACGGCTTCAACCGTACCGGCACCCCCTACACGACCCGCCCGTCAATCAACAGCTCCGGTTCCGCCGCCACCGGCAAAAGAAACGAAGCCCGCCAAGACAGTGCCCGAGCGCGCGTCAACAGATACCCCCAGGCGCACCAACACACCCGAAACGACTACATCAACGCGCACCAAAGCCAAAACTACCAAAAAGACCGAACCTAAGGCTAAGACATCAACCCACACCGTTAAGAATGGCGAAAGCCTTGAACGGATTGCTCGTCAACACGGAACGACTGTCGATGCCATCAGGCAAGCCAATGGTATCAAGAAAACCGACAATATTATACAACCCGGACAGAAGTTGAAAATACCCGGTAAAACGCCGGCCAAGACAACCAAGAGCAAAACAAAATCAACTAAAAAAACATCCGGGAAAAAGCGCCGTTGATAGCGAGAAATATAGTTATATAACATAAACACTCCTTTGGTTAAACAATTTGTCAGCCAAAGGAGTGTTTTTAACATATTTTCACATATTTTCATGCCAATCATTCGATTAATAACCTATTTTTGCGATACACAAATACAAACGAAACATAATACACTTTCAATTATACCTTAAATATGGATATAAACAGTATCATGAACGCGCTCGAGGTCAAGCACCCCGGCGAGAAAGAGTACCTTCAGGCCGTCAAAGAGGTTTTAATGTCGGTTGAAGAAGTTTACAATCAGCATCCCGAATTTGAAAAAGCTCGAATTATAGAACGTATGGTTGAGCCTGACCGCATCGTTACGTTCCGAGTTACATGGACCGACGATCGCGGAGAGGTACAAACCAACATAGGTTATCGCGTGCAGTTCAACAACGCCATTGGCCCATACAAAGGCGGCATACGTTTTCACGCGTCGGTAAACCTTTCAATATTGAAATTCTTAGGATTTGAGCAGACGTTTAAAAATGCCCTTACTACCCTTCCGATGGGTGGAGCCAAGGGTGGTAGCGACTTCTCGCCACGTGGCAAAAGTGATGCTGAGATAATGCGCTTCTGCCAGGCGTTCATGCTTGGTCTCTGGCGAAACCTGGGACCAGACCGCGATGTACCGGCCGGTGATATAGGTGTTGGTGGCCGTGAAGTAGGATACATGTATGGAATGTACAAACGTCTTGTAAATCAACATGACGGAACTTTTACCGGCAAAGGTCTTGACTTTGGCGGGTCACTTATACGCCCCGAGGCAACCGGATTTGGCGCTCTGTATTTCGTTCAGCAGATGCTTGCTGCCAAGAACGATAACATCAAAGGAAAAACAGTGGCTATATCAGGTTTTGGTAACGTTGCATGGGGAGCCGCTCTTAAGGCTACCGAACTCGGAGCAAAGGTTGTTACAATATCAGGACCCGACGGCTACATATACGACCCAGAAGGAATATCGGGCGATAAGATTGACTATATGTTATATCTTCGCGCTACAGGCGACGATATCGTTGCGCCGTATGCCGAGCAGTATCCCGAAGCAACATTCTATCCAGACCGCAAGCCGTGGGAACAGAAAGTAGACATTGCTCTTCCATGCGCTACTCAGAACGAAGTTGATGGTGAAGATGCACGAATGCTGGTTGAAAACGGAGTGCAAATGGTTGCCGAAGTATCAAATATGGGCTGTACTCCCGAAGCCATCGATACGTTCCTTGCGTCAAAAACCATCTATGCGCCTGGTAAAGCTGTTAATGCCGGAGGCGTGGCCACGTCGGGACTCGAAATGAGTCAGAATGCGATGCATCTGCAGTGGAGCGAGGCCGAAGTTGACGAAAAACTTCACGGCATTATGAAAGAGATACATACCCAGTGCGTTAAGTACGGAACAGAACCCGATGGCTACATCAACTACATGAAGGGTGCCAATATTGCCGGGTTTATGAAAGTAGCCAACGCAATGATGGGCCAAGGAGTCATCTAAAATTCAAAACATAGCAAAACAAAAGCGGGAAGCCTTCATTTGAGAAAGTTTCCCGCTTTTTGCATCGTTTTGAATATCAAAAAAGTGTTATTCGGCCGGGGTCCAGGTTTCAAGATACTTGTCAACATCGGCAACAAGATTCTCGCCTTGCTTGCCTCGGCTAACAATCATACCATTGGGGTCAATCAACAGAATACACGGTATTCCTGAAATTCCGTAAAGGTCGGTAGGAATTGTCTGAGCGTTGATTATCTGATTCCATGGCAGATTGCGGGCGGCTATTGTTGCGAGAGAATTGGCCGGTTCATCCCACACTGCCACACCTACAACGTCAAGGCCCTTGCCATTATATTTCTCATACAGACTCTTGATAGTTGCAAGCTCTTTCATGCACGGTCCACACCAACTTGCCCAAAAGTCAACCAATGTGTAGTTGCCATTTTTGGCCACATAGTCGCTGAGCTTTTTGGTCACACCTTCATATTCGATTGCAAAATCCTTGTACGGATGCCCGGCAGATGTCTCCGCCTCGGTTTTCAACGATACTTCAAGACCTTTTACTTTGGCCATATCAGCCCATTGAGGATAAGTTTTCAACGCGTCTTGCAACTGGGCCAAGTCATACTCAAAAGCCTGTTGAAGGAAGAAGAAGTATCCGATAGGATTATCAAGATTCTGCTTCATAATAGCCTCGGGCATAGCGTCATACTCGGCAATGATTTCTTTTGCACGAATCTCGCTCTCGGGAGTCTCGGGGAGAGCATTATACTCCTCTACCAGCGAGTTCATTGACCGGAGAGCCTCATTCATGCGATTGTTAAGGGGCGAGCCGGTTGCAAAACCTTTCAACTCACACACAATTGTTCCCGGCTCGAGAATAAGCTGTGAAGCCCGCTGCCCGTCAACGATAACACGAGCCATCACCGGTGTATCAATACTGCCGGCAAAAACGGCCTTATTGTTTTCAACCACCGTCGAGTCAAGCTTCTCACCGGTATCATAATCGGTAATATATGCCTTAGTTCCATTCTCGGCCGCCGTAAGGTTGATTTCCACATTGTAATTTGCAGCGACTGCCGACGTACATCCCGCTATCACAAGGCCGATACACAGAGATGCTGATAATTCTTTAATTCTCATTATCGTATTGTTTTGTTTTATTATTGTCAGCACAAAAATACAAACATTCTTTTATAAAACGAGATTGATTGCACAAAACTTTTGAAAATGGGTAAAATATTTGTTATCTTTGCAATCTATTTAAACAATTTAACTGTATGCAATCAAAACCAAGCCTGAATAACTTTTTTCAAAACGCCATCAAGGATAATTGGGAACGCCTGTCCATGACCGATTTCAACGGTGTTTCCTTTCAGTACAAAGATGTAGCAAGAAAAATCATCAAGCTTCATTTACTCTATGAACACGCCCATATCAAGAAGGGAGACAAAATTGCGCTTTGCGGCAAAAACTCGTCGCAATGGGGTGTATCATTTTTGAGTATTCTCACCTATGGTGCTGTTGCAGTGCCGATATTACATGAATTCAAATCAGACAATATTCATCATTTGGTAAACCACTCTGAGGCCAAGCTGCTGATAGTTGACGGTGGTATATGGGAAAACCTTGACCCGGAATCAATGCCGGGGCTTGAGGGAGTTCTAAAACTAAATGATTTTTCACTGCTCCTCTCCAGGCGCGAAACTTTATCGGATGCACGCGCCCACTTGAACGAATACTTCGGTCAACGTTTTCCCGAGCGATTTACCGCCGACGATGTGGTATTCTTTGAAGATGAACCCGATGAAGTCGCCTTGATAAACTACACCTCCGGGTCAACCGGATTTTCAAAGGGTGTAATGCTTACATACCGAAATCTGTGGAGTAACCTTCAATACACGATAGACAAGCTACCCTATCTACAGGCCGGCGATTCGGTTGTATCGATGTTGCCGATGGCCCACATGTATGGATTGTCGGTAGATTTTCTACAAGCATTCATAAAGGGTGTTCAAATATGTTTTTTGACCCGTGTTCCGTCACCACGCGTGATTTTAGAGGCCTTTGCAACCGTTAAACCGCGTATTATTGTGACGGTTCCGCTTATCATCGAGAAAATAGTCAAGGGTAAGGTATTTCCTATGCTCGAAAAACCGTTGATGAAGATTCTGATGCATGTCCCGTTTGTTGATGACCGCCTGCAGGCACGCATCAAGGCGAAACTGGCCGAAGCTTTTGGCGGAAACTGCTGCGAAATCATAGTTGGTGGTGCCGGGTTGAACATTGATGTAGAGCGCTTTTTACGTAAAATCGGATTCCCGTACACGGTTGGTTACGGCATGACCGAATGTGCACCGCTTATTTCATACGCGCCATGGCACGACAATCGTCTGGGGTCGTGTGGCAAGGTTGTTGACCGCATGGAGATAAAAGTCGACTCACCCGATCCCGCTACAATTCCCGGCGTGCTGTGGACACGCGGAGAGAATGTTATGGCCGGATATTTCAAAAATCAAGAGGCCACCGATGCAATTATGAGAGACGGATGGATGTCAACCGGTGATATTTGCAACATTGACCACGAGGGATTTCTTTATATCCGCGGTCGTGACAAAAATATGATTTTAGGCCCGTCGGGACAAAATATATACCCCGAAGAGATTGAGCAGAAGCTCAACAATATGCCGTTTGTAAGCGAATCGATTGTAGTTGAACAAGATGGCCGTCTTGTAGCGCTAATTTATCCCGACATTGAGTTGATGACAGCCCAGGGGTTGAAAGAGGCCGATATTCACCCGACGATGGAGGAAAATCTCACCACTCTCAATAAAGAACTGCCGGCCTATTCGCAGTTATCGCGTTTCAAATTGTTCAATGAAGAGTTTGAAAAGACCCCCAAACGCTCTATCAAACGCTATCTGTACCAAAACAGCTAATATCCTATTATGCAACAAAAAATAATTATACTCGACTTTGGCTCGCAAACCACCCAGCTCATAGCCCGCCGCGTTAGAGAGCTGAATATCTATTGCGAAATCCTACCCTACAACAAGTTTCCCGAAAACCCGGGACAGGAGGTAATAGGAGTCATTCTTTCAGGGTCTCCGTTCTCGGTATATGATGCAGCCGCATTTTCTTTGGACCTGTCTATGATACCCGAGCATCTGCCGATACTTGGAATATGCTACGGAGCCCAGTTTATGGCCTACAAGAATGGAGGTAGCGTTGAGCCGGCACCCTCACGGGAATATGGCCGCGCCCATCTTTCGGAAATAAACGGTAACGACCCGCTTTTCAACGACATTAACGTTGGCGCACAGGTGTGGATGAGCCACGGGGATACGATAACCGCTCTCCCCGACGGTTTCACACCCATAGCTTCAACCGAGAAGGTGAAAATCGCGGCATATCGCAATGAAAACCGTCGTGCATGGGGCGTACAGTTTCATCCGGAGGTTTACCACAGCCAATGTGGCATGGCCCTGTTGCGCAATTTCACCGTTGGTATCTGCGGAGCTACATGCGACTGGAGTGCCGCTTCGTTCATAGACACTACCATTGACGCGCTGCGTAAACAGCTGCAGAACGACAAAGTTGTTTTGGGCTTAAGCGGCGGAGTTGACTCGTCGGTGGCTGCCGTGCTGCTCAACAAGGCTATAGGGCACAATCTGACATGTATTTTTGTCGACCATGGAATGTTGCGTAAAAATGAGTTTACCGACGTTTTACGCGACTATGAAGGGCTGGGATTAAATGTTATTGGAGTTGATGCAAGTGCCGAGTTTTTTGAAGCACTGAAAGGGGTAACCGACCCGGAGCGTAAACGCAAAATCATTGGCAAAGGGTTTATTGATACATTTGACCGCGAGGCCCATAAACTTAAAGATATTAAATGGCTGGCACAAGGCACAATATATCCCGACTGTATTGAATCACTTTCAATCACGGGGACTGTTATCAAAAGCCACCACAACGTTGGCGGATTGCCCGAGAAAATGAATCTGAAACTGTGTGAGCCGCTTAGGTTGCTGTTTAAAGATGAAGTACGTGCCGTTGGGCGTCAACTCGGTATGCCTGAGCACCTTATCTCACGCCATCCGTTCCCCGGCCCGGGTCTTGCAGTACGTATACTTGGTGACATCACGCCCGAAAAGGTTTCAATACTGCAAGAGGCCGACCATATATTCATTCAGAGCCTGCGCAACAGCGGTTTATATGATACCGTATGGCAGGCCGGCGCAATACTATTGCCGGTTCAGAGCGTTGGCGTTATGGGCGATGAACGAACCTACGAGCGAGCCATTGCACTGCGCGCCGTGACTTCGACCGATGCAATGACGGCCGACTGGGCACACCTACCCTACGATTTTCTTGCCAAGGTTTCCAACGACATCATCAACCATGTCAAGGGGGTTAATCGCGTATGCTACGACATCTCCTCCAAGCCGCCGGCAACTATTGAGTGGGAGTGATTTTGGGGGGTTGTTATATCATTTCTAAATGTAATCTCTATATGAATTTGAGGAAAAAAGTTATAATGACGGTTTCGGTTGCTGCGATTGTGTCGACAGGCAGCGCCCAGACATTGTCAAACGATTTAATACAGGAAGATTTGATAAATAGGACCGACAGCGTATTGTCGACATGCGTCGACTCGCTGCTGAGCCAGTATCCATCGCGTCGATATGACGTTATACCGAGCTACATGCTACGACCGGCGGTATTTGACAACTATCGTATGTTTGAGCCGATTGCACTAAAGCCTAATACCCACGGGGATGTTTCGCCCGAGGTTTATCGGTGGCTCGATGACTATGAAAGCAATGAGGAGATAGTGCAGCGGGCCAAGCAGTATTACATGGTGAATTATCCACAGGAAATCAGATACAACGAAAGTTTGTTGCCCGAACCTCCCAAAAAGTTCAGAGCCAAGGTAGACCCGGAGCTTGCCAAAATTGTAATCACCGAGATTCCGGTGTCGGAACAAGAGCTTGTGGCCGATGTTACGCCCGAAATAAAGCGGCGCAACTGGTTGCACGATTTTAACGGAGCGTTGCAATTCTCGCAGGCTTACGTGTCGCCAAACTGGTATCAGGGCGGAACAAACAGCCTGAATATACTTCTGAATCTGAACTTAGATATCAAGTTGAATCCGGCATTCCACCCTAATTTGCTTTTTGAAAACAACTTTTCCTATAAGCTGAGTCTTAACAGTGCCCCGGAAGATGAATTGCGCTCATATAGCATCAGCGAGGACCTGTTTCAAATCAACTCCAAGCTGGGATATAAGGCGGCCAAACACTGGTATTACTCGTTAACGGGACAGTTTAAAACCCAGCTCTTGAACAATTATAAGTCAAACACCATGATTCCTACAGCGGCGATATTGTCGCCGGGTGAATTAAATCTTGGTCTTGGTATGACTTACAATTACACAAGCCCGTCAAAACGTTTCGTATTTGACCTGGCTATTTCACCGCTATCCTACAATCTCAAGACCTGTATTCACACGGGGATGGATGTAACGGCATTTGGAATCAAGGAGGGCAGACATACGGTTAGCGATTTCGGTTCGAGCGCAGAGGCAAAGATAACCTGGAATATAGCCCGGAACGTGAAGTGGCAGTCGCGCTTGTTCATGTTTACCAACTATCACTATGCACAGGGTGACTGGGAAAATACGTTTGAGTTCACGGTAAGCCGCTTTCTGTCGACGAGAATATATGTGCATTTGAGATATGATTCGTCAGACGGAGCATCAGCCGATGAACATTGGCACGACTGGCAGCTGAAAGAGATTCTCAGCTTCGGATTCAGCTATATTTTCTCGAGCTACAAGTAACGCACCTGAATGAAGCGATTTACAGCATACATCACGGCGATGTTTATCGCTTTGATTTCGTATGCGGGCAGCCCCAAATTGCCGGCGACTCCGGTGCGGCTTGACGGGTATCACAATGTAGACAGTGTCGTGGCCCGTATGGCTGCAATGCCGCTTGATGTCATTGAGGGTTTGTGGCAGTTCTCGGGAAACGGTTCTCGTGTTGTCATTGTCAAGGTAACACGGGAAATGAACGTCAAGGCCAATTATGCCGTCGTGATAATTGACGGAGCCGACCGTACTCTCCGACCGGGCACCGTAATCGGGTTAATAAATCGCGGAGGCGAACGTGGCACATACATTGCAACATTCTATAAGGAGCATAATTTAACCACTCCCGGCTTGAGCGGCCGGCGTGTATTTACGTTGAATCTGGCGTCTGACCGTGCATTCATGCGTTTTATTCCTCAAAATCCCAAATTACGCATTTACTTGCCGTCACTGCTACCCGGAATTGCGGGCCGCGTAATCAGAAAAGGATATGAAAACAGACCGGCCGACGGGTGTATACGCCTGTTTCCCGAGCCGCTAAAACCGGTTGAACCTCGCTATCTATGAGAAAGTATCTATTTTTGGTTGTGAGCATACTGACGGTGGCGCTGTGTTTCAATATAGAGGGACAAAACACACGTCGTCGCGGGCTTAAGGTCAAGGATGAACATCGGCCTGTAGAGAGGGTTACCGGCGTGGAAGAGCTTGACACAATCTCGCCGAGAGACGGTGATATTGTTCTCAATGGTTATGACAAACCGTTACATACCAGATATGAAACGGTTTTTGTAACCAATAACCTCCATAGCGAGTTACAGTCCATCAAACTGAACATACAGTACCGAGACCTTGCCGGGCGTCAGTTACATCAAACAGAACAATGGGTAAACTGCACTGTGCCTCCCGGCCAAACTCGCATGATTACATTCAATTCCTGGGACAAACAACAATCGTTCTATTACCGGCACTCTCGCCTACCGGCACGTTCAAAAGGTACGGCATACGATATTTTTGTATCAATTCCGGCAGCCGTGGTGAAAAATCAGGAATAAGCGTAAAAAGAGACCCGCCGGAGCAAAATTGCTCCCCCAGGCAGGTCTCAATGCAAGCTGAAATTCGGGATTATGGGATTATAGACCCTGATTTTCCAGTTTAAGAGTCTGTGAGGGTTGGTCACACACCTCAGCAGGGCCAAAATACTGGATAGGGCCCGGATAAGTGTAGCATGTATTCATGGCCCATTCTTCACGTTTTGAAGCGAATTTCTTGAATGGAGCAGCATCAAGCTTCACAAGAGCTTTTTGTATAACAGGTTTCATAGCACCGTGACGACGTTCCATATTCATCATCATTGTTACAGGAATACCGCCCGGAATCCATTGAACCGATGGAAGTGTCAGATTACGCAACGATGCCATATACCCGGTAACACCGGCATTGATAAGATTGGCAGCCGTGTACCCGAGGCCGTAGCAATAGTCAGCGTCAAAGTTAGACGGGTCGGCACAACGGCCTTCGTAACCGAAGAAATGGTGTTGAGCCGCAAACTTGCCGTTATATTTACCGTCGGCTTTCATTTGGTCAAGACGCTTGGCAACCATTTCACTGAGAAGTTTCTCGGTTTCAATCAGTGACACCTGAACATTTCCGTGCGGGTCGCGGTCGAGAGTTAACTGACGGGCAACGCCGAGCGGCAGTGATTCGTAGGTAGCGGCGTTTGCTTCGCTAAGCTGATTTATCACCCATTCTCGCTGCTTGTCGGCTTCGACAGTTGCAAAATCGGCGGCTTTGGCTGCAAGCAGGTCGTTCAGCTCGGCAATAAGAGCCTTTACGGCCGGGATAAATTCGATTAAACCCTCGGGAATCAGGACTATACCGTAGTTGTCACCATTAGCGGCACGACGCGCAACAACGTCGGCGATAGAATCAACAACCTCCGAGAGGGTCATGTTCTTTTCTTCAACCTCCTCGGAAATGATGCATACATTCGGCTGACATTGTAGAGCACATTCAAGAGCGATGTGGCTTGCCGAGCGGCCCATCAATTTGATGAAATGCCAATATTTCTTGGCAGAGTTGCAATCGCGCTGAATGTTACCAATTACTTCGCTGTAAACTTTGGTTGCAGTGTCAAAACCAAATGAGGTTTCGATAACGTTGTTCTTAAGGTCGCCGTCAATAGTTTTGGGACATCCGATAACCTGCACACCGGCATTAATAGCCTTGTAATATTCGGCCAGGATTGCAGCATTTGTATTTGAGTCGTCGCCACCTATGATAACGAGCGCGCTGATGTTAAGCTCACGAAGTATCTCAAGACCTTTGTCAAACTGCTCTTTAGTCTCAAGTTTAGTTCTTCCCGACCCGATAATATCAAAACCGCCGGTATTGCGATATTGGTCGATATAATCGGCAGTCAATTCGATGTATTTGTGGTCAACAAAACCGCCCGGACCCATTAAAAATCCATATAGACGACTGTCACGATGAATTTTCTTGATACCGTCAAAAAGACCGCTAATAACGTTATGCCCGCCCGGAGCCTGACCCCCGGAGAGTATTACACCGACATTAATCGGTTTTGCTTCAAGGTTGGCAGAACGGGTGGAATTTTGTTTTTTCTCAAAGTGCAGTTCGGGCAGGCCGTAAGTGTTTGGGAATAATTCTTTGATTTCAGCTTGATTGGCAACCGATTCGGTTGGTTGGCCGGCAATAGCCTCCACAGCTCCGCCTGTAAGAACTACGGGGAGCTTTGGCTGATAGGTTGCACGTGCTTGTTGCAATGCGCTTTTTTTCATTTGGTATGTGATTTAAAATATGGTTATATGATTTTGCAAATATACTAAATTTTGGGGATGATTTTACAAATTGTCGAGCAATTTTTGAGGATTTACACGCCGTTTTGAAAAGAAGATTTATCGCCGGCAACGCATATATGCAATTTTGATGGATTGATATACCGCCGGGCGATGTCGGCAATACTATGCGGGGTCATTGCCCGTATCGCATCCTGCTGTTGCTCAAAATAATCGGTTGGCGTGCCTGCATAGAGGATGTTTTCGTATGTATCCATGGTGGCCAGCGGAGAGTCGACCATTGAGGCTAAAGAGCTGATTAAATGGCGTCGCAGGCGCTCCATTTCGCTATCGGAGAATGAGTCGGGATTTTGTAGCGATATGATTTCTTTTCTTATTTCATCAATAACTTGCTGAATAAAGCTGCTGTTACAGTTTGTCATAATCTTAATCACGCTACCCTCGACTCCGCCAGCAAGGTAGGCATTTATGCCGTATGTCAATCCTTTATCTTCGCGTATATTCAGCATTAACCTGCTTCCGAAATATCCACCTAAAGCCATAACCGCCAGCCTAATGGGGATATAATCTTCATGCTGACGAGAGACCGAGGGGATTCCTGCCGCTATGGCTGCCTGCACCGCTCCGGGCTTGTGAACAGATGTGATATCTCCCACAGGCTCAGGAATATAGGGAGAATAGTCGGGTTCGAGTCCCGAACCGGTTGCTTTTATTGAACCGAATGTATTTTGAAGGGTGTCAAAAATATTGTCGGAAGTTTTTCCGGCGACAAAGATTGTTATTGAGGCGGGATTTAACCGGCGACGATGCCAGTCGATAATTGCAGCTGAATCGGTTGCCCTTATAATCTCGGGAGTAATATTTCGAGCGGCCGGATGGCCCGGGCCATAGACAAGCTTGTCAAGTTCTCTATCGGCCAGATACCCTACTTGCTGTTTTTGCATTTCAATTTTTCCGGCTATTCTATCGGCAATAGGGGCGATGGAGTCATTCTGAAATACGGGGCGGGCGGTAATGTCGGCCAGTACAGGCAGAAGGCTTTCAATCCCGGATGTAAGAGACAAAAGCGAAAAAGAGGTGTGATGACTGTGGCAGACTGATTTTAATTCAGCTCCATTAAAATCAAGAATATCAGCAATTTTGTCACCCGACATTGAGATTGTTCCCTCCCGAGCAGCCTCGGGGGCAATCATCGCTACTCCATAATTGGGAGCTTCGATGAGACCACCATTTACAATCACGTTAACCCGGGTGAATTTCAGTTCATTGCTGTTCAAGGCCACAACTCTGATTCCGTTGTCGAGAGTGAATGTAACAGGCTTGGCTCTTTCAAGTAGAGGGAGGCCGAAAACCGATGGTGGCGTGGTTCTGTCAACAGGTATCATTTGCTGGTCGGAGCGTGATAAAGGGAATCGATATTTTCTTCGGAGAGAGAATTTAGGAATGCCTGCCGGGCATCAAGTTCTGAAACAGATGCTGCCTGAGCCGGCTTGGCCTTGGCCGTTACAGACTTGGTTTTAGGCGCTGACGGTTTGGCTTTAGGTGCTGCCGGCTTGGATTTCTTGGTTTGTATCTCGGCCGGCGGAGTGTCAATTTTTTCGTCGGGAACGATGTCAATAACCGGAGACTTGGCAGCCGGAGATTCAAAGTTCTGAATAAGGTCGAACAGCTCTCGAACACGCCCGGCAGAGTGGAATGTCCGCTTGTAGTATGTATTATCAAGACTGGAAACTATCACTCCCCTACTTGACGAGGCGTGTATCATGTTTCGCTCGCCGATATAAAGGCCTACGTGGCTCACCTCGCCTTGCCGGGAAGAGTCGGTTGAGAAGAAAATGAGGTCACCCGGGCAGAGTTCCTGCTGCTCAAGCGGGGTGCAGTGTTGGCTCTGCGTCAGGGAGGTTCGAGGCAACTTGATACCAAGCGCGTTGAGATAGACTTGCGTCACAAATCCGGAGCAATCAACACCGTCGCGGTCGTTTCCGCCCCAAAGGTATGGAGTGCCTTTCCATGAATGGGCCTCGCTGAGGAGTAATTGCACAGGTTGGGCCGAAACGTGTGAATCGGGTCTACCGGCCTGTGGCGTTGATTCATCGACAGAATGGGTTGCGTCATAGCCATTTGCAACGACCTTTCGCCCTGTGGAGCATGACACAATGACAAAGGCTGCAGTTGCAGTCAGCATAAATCTGCCAATTTGACGCATCAGTATTGAGTGACGTGACATAAGCATTTTTTAGGAACTAAATGCAAAATTAATCAATTAATCTCATATTCAATTCAATAAATGTTATGAAAATAAAAAATGTTTTAATTTCGCGACAAATGTTGCTAAAAAGATTTAAAGATGACATTTTTTGGATGGAGATGTGTAATAAAGGCAAGGTTTTTGCAGTCTAAGATATAGAGAATAAAACTGAAACAAAGAAATCGATAAAAAATATGAAAATGAAGTTAACACTTGCAGGATTGGTATCCTTATCGGCTGTTACATTGCTTGTTCCCTTGGCTCACTCGTCGTGCACACACAGTGACGCAACCACAAACGGGAATGGCAGTCTGTTCACCGTGTCACAGCGAAATGTAACCAATACCGATTTTACAGAAGCTGCAGAAAGCACTATAAACGGAGTTGTATCAATCAAAAGTTTTGTAACGCCGCGCAACAGTTATGGTTACGGCAACAGAGGCGGTGGTTATGACCCGTTTTCCGACCCGTTCTTTGAGTTTTTCTTCGGAGGATCTCCCCGACGTCAACAACCGCAGCAGAATGACTCGGATAATGAATCGAAAAAAGCGCCGGAGCAGCAATTGGGATTGGGCTCGGGTGTAATATTGAGCTCCGACGGATATATTGTCACCAACAATCATGTTATTGACGGGGCTGAACGTCTTGAGGTTACGCTCAATGACAATACGACCTACGACGCCACTGTAATAGGCAGTGACCCTACTACCGACCTGGCGCTGATAAAAATTGAGGCTGAGGACCTACCGGTAATACCGGTTGGAAACAGCGATGATTTGAAGGTTGGAGAATGGGTTCTTGCCGTTGGTAATCCATTTGGCTTCACATCGACCGTAACCACCGGAATAGTGAGCGCGAAAGCACGAAGTATTTCGAGCGTAACGCATAGTCGCAGCAATTCAATGGGTATTGAGAGCTACATTCAGACCGACGCAGCCGTCAATCCGGGAAATTCGGGAGGAGCGTTGGTCAATCTATCGGGAGAGCTTGTAGGTATCAATACGGCAATATACAGTCAAACAGGCAGTTACTCGGGATATTCGTTTGCAATACCAACGTCGATAATGTCGAAAGTTGTAAGCGATTTGCGTAAGTATGGAACCGTTCAACGGGCTGTATTGGGTGTTACAATCAGCGACCTTACTCCGGCTTTGGCAAAGGAGAAAGGCATAACGGCGACCAAGACAGGTGTTTACGTGGCCAGTGTTGGAGAAGGCTCGGCAGCCGAAGAGGCCGGAATAAAGGTGGATGACATAATAACCGCAATAAATGATACCGAGGTTCGCTCGGTATCCCAGCTGCAAGAGCAAATCAACCGGTATGCGCCCGGCGAGAGCGTAAAAGTCACCTATTATCGTGACAATAAAGCACATACGGCAACCGTGAAGTTACTTGACTCAAAGGGCACTACTAAGGTTCGCATGAAAGGAACTGTAGATGAACTTGGCTGTAAACTTGAGACAGCCGAAACCGATTTGCTAAAGAAGTTGCGTCTTTCGAGCGGGGTGCAGGTGTCGGAGATTACAAACGGCCGATTCAAGAGTGCCGGCATAAAAGATGGGTTTATCATCAGTGACATCAACAATGCCCGTGTAAGGAGCGCCGATGATGTAAAGAAAATCTATGAGGCAATATTAGCCGATACTGATTCGGACCCGGTGATGTTTATCACAGGTGTTTATCCAAATGGTCAGAAGAAGTATTATGCGGTGCCGTTAGAGGATTAAACCTGCTGTAACCCAGAACAATGAATCGTAGTGGAATCGCGATAATAACCGGAGTGCTGATGTCGGTAACGGCATCAGCAACTTCTTTGCGGGAGTTTTATGATGATTTCCCCGGGCAGGTAAGTGATAGCGTTATCGTTCTGCAGGCAGATGGCTGGAACCGAGGCTTTGGGGTGGTAACAATAGAGGCTCGCGCCGCGCTTAAAAGCGGGAAAGGCTCATGGGGAATAGCATTGGGTAATTACAGCGTGATGCTTGAGTTTTCATCCAGTAGTCTGAGCGATATTCAAGGTGGAGACAGGCCGCTGATTAAGGTTATCGACACCGAAAGCGACGCGATTGTCGCCACATTGGGCGGGTCGCCGCGAGCATGGTCGTCAAAGGGAGAGAATACGCTGATAGTCAGCATCACTGCGAGCGGAACAATGACGATAGACGGAGGTCACCGAATCCCGGAACAGATAGGCGATGTTGCGGTCGACATGCCGCGAAACGGCGCCATGTCGATTGTAGTCAACGGTAAAGTGGAATCGCTTCGTGCAGTAGTCGAGACCGAAACCGACGCAATAGGCCTTCTGTCAACAAACTGGGATGCAGCTACGCTTGAAGCACATCTTGACGCCAGCGATGACCGGTATGAGACGTTCTGGGAATATCTTGACTGTACAACCAATCCCGACATGGCTGTGGCGGGCGGCCGGTATCGCCTGGCCGGCATATCGGATGGAGAGGGAGGTTATGACTTAATCTATGCCGGAGGAGCGAGTGTAAACCCTGACCTGTGGCACATCGGCATGATTAAGGCCAAATTAAAACCAACAATTTTTGAGAATCATTACAATGTTGAATGGTATGACTCTAACGCTGAGAGCATAATATATGACGTGAGCGCCGATATAGAGCAGGAGTCAATATTATCCATTAACTTCCCCCGATACCAGTCAACACTGCGATTTTCACGTGTTGCCAAATAGCAATTACAACAGAGAGTCGGGATTAATGTTATCGCGCTCGATATCTTTGAAATAACGATAGGTGTCGACCATTAACTGCCCGCACGCAGCATCATCGGCAACGATAATAGCCTTGGGGTGATATTGCAGGGCCGATATTGTCCACATCTGAGATACAGCGCCTTCAACACCGTGTTTCAGAGCCGCGGCCTTGTTGTGTCCGTTGACAATCAACAGCACTTCGCGAGCATCCATTATTGTCCCGACACCGACGGTCAAAGCTGTTTTGGGCACGAGATTCACATCCCCGTCAAAGAAGCGAGAGTTGGCAATGATAGTGTCGGAGGTCAATGTTTTCATACGAGTTCGTGAGGTCAGCGAAGAACCCGGCTCGTTGAAAGCTATGTGTCCGTCGGGGCCTACTCCACCGAGAAACAGGTCAATACCTCCGTAACTTTTAATCTTATCTTCGTATCGTGTGCATTCCTGCTCGAAATCGGGTGCGTTACCATTCAGGATATTAATGTTTTGCGGCAAAATATCAATATGGTCAAAGAAGTTGGTGTGCATAAAAGTGTAATAGCTTTCGCGATGGTCACGCGGAAGATTACAATATTCGTCCATGTTGAATGTGACAACGTTTTTGAATGAGACCTTTCCTTGCCTATTGAGTTCTATGAGAGCTTTATACATCCCAAGCGGAGAGCTTCCGGTAGGGCAACCTAAAACGAATGGTTTGTCGGCCGAGCAATTGGATTGATTAATACGACGGGCAACGTAATATGCGGCCCATAGAGAAACTTTTTCGTAATCGGGTTCAATAATAAGTCTCATGGTATCTACATTAAATTGGGGGTTTGTTTGCGGCAAAAGTAGAAAAATTCCCAACAGAAAGGCAATTAATAAGCATTTATTAACATAATTGACTCATATAAATTCTCAAATATTTAAAAATAGATTATTAATCATTAATTTTATTAAAACATCATTGCACACAACGATACTCTTAACTATATTTGCAATGCAACTGAATAAATAATAAAACAATCAAAAAATATACATGAAAACTAACCTGAGCTCACAAATCAAATTGGAGCATATACCACGTCGTTACTATCAGCCGGAAGGAGATATAGAACTTGCTGCTCTCACGCGAGAGGAGCATATCTATACGAAGATATTTGAGACCGCCGGTGATGGAAATAAGTATATGGCACGTAAAATTGTGGAGATAATCCACAAGAATGTGGCTCAGAAAGGTCGCTGCGTATTGTCACTCGGAGCCGGCATGAATACCCATCCGGTCTATGCCGAATTGATAGAGCTTCACCGTCAGGGATTGATATCGTTCAAGAAAGTCATCGTGTTCAACATGTGTGAGTTTTTCCCGCTGATACCGGGAGGGCCGTCAACGATGCAACGTCTCAGAGAGGTATTTCTTGACCACATTGACATAAAGCCCCTGAACATACACACATTTGACCCGGCAGTTACGCGCGAAGATATGTACCATTATTGCAAAGAGTATGAGCAGGATATAATGGATGCAGGCGGGATTGACCTGGCGCTGTGTGAAGTTGGGCACACAGGTTCGCTGGCGTTTAACGAGCCGGGGTCGTCGACCACGTCACAATGCCGCCTGGTATTGTTGTCAAACGACACTCGCCATCAGGTAGCGTCGGACTACAGATGTGAAGAGGTTCCGACAACAGCTATCACGCTTGGCATAGGCAATCTTCTTGCTGCAACGCGCATAATAACAATAGCGTGGGGTGAAGAGAAGGCTGCAATAGTAAAGCGAACAATCGAGGAGGAGCCGACAACCGGAGTTCCCGCATCATTCCTGCAAAATCACAATCACGTGCGTATGGTGGTGGACCTGTCGGCGGCAGAGTATCTGACCAGATTATCACGCCCGTGGATGGTGACGTCGTGTGAATGGACCGACAAACTGACGCGCCGCGCTATAGTGTGGCTGTGTAACGAGGTTGGGAAACCGATTCTGAAACTGACCGATAAGGACTACAATGACTATGGTTTGGGTGAATTGCTTGCTATCTACGGGAGTGCCTACAATGTGAATATAAAGATATTCAATGACCTGCAACATACCATAACGGGATGGCCGGGCGGCAAACCTAATTCTGACGACACATACAGGCCTGAGCGTGCACTTCCCTACCCGAAGCGTGTGATTGTGTTCTCACCCCACCCGGATGATGACGTAATCTCGATGGGTGGTACGCTCAAGCGTCTTGTAGACCAGAAACATGACGTTCATGTAGCATACGAAACATCGGGTAATATAGCCGTTGGTGACGAAGATATGATGAGGTATGTGATGCTGATGGATCAGATAGCCGAACATTTTGAGTTTAACACCGACCAGTTCCGCGACAATATAGACCAGATAAAGCGGTTTATAAAAGAGAAAACGACGGGCGACATTGATACTCCCGATGTAAGATATCTGAAAACAATGATTCGCCAGGGAGAGGCAACGATAGCCTGCCACCATATTGGTGTTCCCGACGAGAATATCCATTTCTTGCGTTTACCGTTCTATGAAACCGGGACAATAAAGAAAGGGGATTTGACGGAGGATGATATTGCAATAGTTCGCCGACTGATAGAGGATGTCAAGCCTAACCAAATCTTTGTGGCAGGCGACCTTGCAGACCCGCATGGAACTCACCGCGTATGTACCGATGCGGTATTGGCTGTAATAGACGAGCTGAAAGACGAGAAATGGATGAAGGAGTGCAAGATATGGATGTATCGCGGCGCCTGGGCAGAATGGGAAATAGACCATATTGAAATGGCAGTGCCTATCAGCCCCGAGGAGCTACGATTTAAACGCAATTCTATACTCAAGCATCAATCGCAGATGGAGAATGCGCCGTTTTTGGGCGATGACGACCGCCTGTTCTGGCAGCGAGCCGAGGAGCGTAACCGAGGCACGGCGCAGCTGTATGAAAAACTTGGATTGGCGTCGTACGAGGCGATTGAGGCTTTTGTAGAGTACCATCCAATACGTGAAAATTAGACAATTGATCTATTAGATAAGTGAACCATAGATGATGAATCCGGTTTAGCTCGTGAGAGTGTCGCCGGATTTTTTATTACCCCACAAAAAAAGCGGCCGGGAACTGATTGCTCCCGGCCGGCTATGCATAGGTATATGTTTTCGGAAAATTACATGTTCATACCGCCATCGACCTGAATAACCTGGCCTGATACATAACTTGACATATCGGAAGCAAGGAATGTGGCGACGTTAGCAATATCCTCGACGTTACCACCACGGCGCAATGGAATTTTCTTCTTCCATTCTTCGCGAACCTCGTCGGGGAGCTGGGCAGTCATGGCTGTTTCGATGAAACCGGGAGCAATCGCGTTGGCACGAATACCGCGAGAACCAACCTCCTGGGCGATACTCTTGGCGAGGGCAATCAGACCGGCTTTTGAGGCTGCATAGTTGCTTTGACCGGCATTACCGTGCACACCGACAACAGAGGCCATATTGATGATTGAACCGCTGCGCTGGCGCAACATGATGGGGAGAACCGCATTGATAAAGTTGAATGCACTCTTGAGGTTAACATTGATGACTGCATCCCACTGTGCCTCGGTCATACGCATCATAAGCCCGTCTTTAGTAATACCGGCGTTGTTGACGAGGATGTCGATTTGTCCGAAGTCGCCTTTTACCTGGTCAACTACCTCTTTTGTCTGGTTAAAATCGGCAGCGTTTGAGGCATATCCTTTGGCTTTCACTCCGAGGGCTTCAATCTCGGTCTGTGTAGCAAGTCCATTTTCGTCAATAACGAGGTCGGTGAATGCGATATTAGCACCCTCGGCAGCAAATTTCAGAGCAATAGCTTTGCCAATACCACGGGCGGCACCTGTAATCAGGGCGGTCTTACCTTCTAAAAGTTTCATTTTGGTTTCTGATTTATATATTTAATATTTAATAAATTACGTTACTGTCGTTACTCCTGGCAATAACACCGTTGACCATGAAATCGACAATGCTTGACCGCATTGTATCGGGTGTAAGCTTAATTTGCTTGAAATTATTGCGCAGATGTGTATAATCAACTCCTTGAAAGACTATGGTTTCGAGTGTAGTAATGTTTTTAGCCTGCCCGGGGTCAAACACACCGCGCTCAACGCCCTCGACGATAATAGAATCAAACAGTTCCCTTTCTTTGGCAACGGCGAGTCTCCTGATTCGGTCAATACGGCGAAAATCGCCTCGGAAAAAGGAGCGAAGGGAGCTGTCGCGGCGATGAATAGTTTCGTCAACTATTTCAAATCTTGTCAAGAGGTATTGCCTCAATTTGTCAACGGGGTCTACATCAAGAGATACAATCTGACGAAGTCGCTGTATCAGCTGCTCGCTTTCACGCTCAATAACGGCATCATAAATCTCGCGTTTGTTCTTGAAATAGGTGTAGATAGTGCGTCGCCCCTTGTCGGAGGCGTTTGCAATATCGTTCATTGTTGTGTTCTCGATACCCTTGTTGGCAAAGAGCTGCCGAGCCACTTCAATCAGTTTATCGCGAGTTTTGGTTACCATTCGGAATTAAGTCAGATAAGGTTTTGGGGTGCAAATTTAGCAAATTCCTAAGAAACTTATTATCTTTGTTGCTCAAAAAAAGAATAAAAGCAAATGAACAGAGACGTAACAGGATTGTTATCAGGCCGCATATTACGGTTTGTATTTGTAATAACGGCGTTGGTTGCAGCGATTAACGCAAGGGCTGCATTTCCGGAGAATATCAAGGGTATTGACCCCGACAAGGTTGGTATTCTTATCTATGATTTGAACGGAGATTCGGTTTTAATGGACCATAACGGCTCGAAGTGGTTAATCCCGGCGTCGGTGATGAAATCGGTGACATCGGCGGCGGTGCTTTTAACCGAGGATGCAGACGGTAAGTTTTCGACGCAAGTTGTAACCGACGGTAAAATAAAGGGTAGCTCCCTTGAGGGGAATCTCATTGTTGAGTGTAACGGAGACCCGACTGTTGAATCCCGACATTTTCAGAACAATATAGGGATTTGTGACAGTATTGTTGCATCGTTGAAGCGGTTGGAAATAAAGAGTATAGGGGGCAGCGTGGTTATTAACCAAGATAATTTTCAGGATGCAGGCATACCTGCGAGCTGGCTGAACGAGGATATATTGTGGCCATACGGCACGGGGCTGTATGGAGCTAATTATAAGGATAATACGATTAAATTATCTCTGCCGTCGGGGGTTATGACTCCATCTGTTCCGAGCGTGACAGTCGAGAGAGAGCCGTCGAACGGAGGGTTGAAGATAAGCCGCCAGCGCGGGTCAAAACAATTTATAGTCAGAGGAAAGGTAAAGGGTAGTCATTCAGACAATTATGCCAATCCAGACCCGGCGTCAACGATGCAGAGCGAAATTTTGAATGCTATCCGCGCGGCAGGCATAAGCGTGGGCAACGAGGCGGTCAAGGATGGAGGCAAACGAGAGGTTATATACACTCACACTTCCCCGGTTATCAGGGATATACTTCATTCACTGATGGTTAGAAGTGACAATATGATGGCCGAGGGTATGCTGAGGAGTATCGCTCCGGGCAAAAAACGAGCTGACGCAATCAAACGTGAAACTGCGCTGTGGAAAGAGGCCAAGATACCGATGGAGCAGCTTGTGATAGAGGATGGCAGCGGATTGTCACGCAACGACCGCCTGTCGGCGCTGTTTCTGACGGGGCTGTACCGGTATATGCTTACTACCGATGCCGCGGCCGATTATGTTTCACTTTTCCCACGTGCCGGACTGGAGGGTACGATGCGTAATTTTTTAAAGTCGACGGCGCTTGAGGGCAGAATTGCGATGAAAACCGGCAGCATGAGAGGTGTTCAATGTTTTGGCGGCTATCTGCTTGACGAACAGGGAAAACCGACTCACACAATTGTAGTTCTCGTTAATGGCTTTACGGCCGACCGAGCCAGGGTCAAAAGCTCGATTGCCAACCTACTGCTTGAGAAGTTTGTCCCGACAAAAAACTTGGATAATTAGCTTATCAAGGCAAAATAAATTGGAGTTTACAGATAGTTTCGGAGTTTTTCATTAGATTTGCAAAATGGAAAAGGATTATAAGGAATTATTACGGCTTGCACTTGAGATTGAGGGTCTTCTGTCGCTACTTGAACATGGCGAGGCCAGTGTGCCTGAAAGGGTTGAGGCTCTTTTAAGCGAGAAAACAGCCGAATTGGCATCGGCGTTTGATGTCAACAGGGTGACAGAGCCAACTGAAACTGTAGAAGCCGAAACCGAGGTTGAGCCTGAAGTTGCTGAGACTGAAGTTTATACGGAGCCGGAATCGACAGAAACTGAGGTTGTAACAGATGTAAAGGCCGAAGCGAACGAGGCTGCCGAAGATAATGCACCGGAAGATGATGATGCGGCCGATGGAGACCCATTTGACGTTGGCGAGGAGGAGGTGAACAAGGCCGAGAATGCCGGGATGAAACTTGATGAAAAACTGGCAATTGATACTTCACGAGACATCCGCCGGGCGTTTACGCTGAATGACCGTTTTCGTTTTCGCCGGGAGTTGTTTGAGAACTCGGAAGCGAGATTCTCGGAGGCGCTGGATGTTATCTCGGGAATGAGTTCGTATGAAGAGGCTGAGGAATATTTCTATGATGACCTGTGCTGGGAGGCCGACAACGATGATGTAAAGGACTTTATGCAGCGGGTTTATAACCATTTCAGATAAAGCGATAGCAGCAATGGCCGGATGTTTATACATGGTACCTACCCCGGTTGGGAATCTCGGAGATATGACACAACGCGCAATAGAGGTGTTGCGGGGGGTGGCGATGGTGTTGTGTGAAGACACCCGGACTTCGGCTGTGTTATTGCGTCATTTCTCAATAGAGACTCCATGTCGCAGTTTTCACAAGTTTAATGAGCATGAGGCGGTTTGCGGGATAGCCGACCGGATTGAGACCGGAGAGGATATTGCGCTGATTAGCGACGCGGGAACTCCGGGGATAAGCGACCCCGGATTCATGCTGTCACGAGAGTGTCGCAACCGAGGCATACCGGTAGTAACACTCCCCGGACCGACGGCTTTTGTACCGGCGTTGGTTAGCTCGGGATTGCCGTGTGAACGATTCTGTTTTGAGGGTTTTTTGCCGGTTAAAAAGGGCCGGGCAACAAGGCTTGGAGAGATAGCGGCAGAAAGTCGAACGACGGTTATATATGAGTCGCCCGTTCGCTTGCAAAAGACGTTGGAACAGCTGGCAGAAGTGTGTGGCCCGGAGCGACCGGCGTCGGTCTCGCGAGAAATATCAAAGGTTCATGAATCGACAATACGTGGCAGCCTGGCCGAAATAATAGCATATTTCAAAGAAAATCCCCCCCGTGGTGAAATTGTTATTATCCTTGGGGGGCGACAGGAGGAGTCGCGAGCCGGGACACATCGCAATAAGTATCGCGATAATGAATTATGAAAATAAACATTCAGAATATTAATACGTTAGGCAATGAAAAAATTATTTTTGATTTCTTTGGCCGTTGTTGGTCTTACGATGACGTCATGTAACGACACTAAACGACAACTGGAGAATGCTCAGGAAGAGAATGCCCGTCTGAGCGAGCGCGTTGCGACTCAACAGGAGCTGCAAGACAGCTTGTTGACGCTGTTCAATGACATCAGTGACGGCATGGCGCAAATTAAAGATTTAGAGAAGATAATCTCTGCCCCAACCGACCTTTCGTCGGAGTCAAACTCTCGCAAGCAGCAAATCAAGAACGACATGCTGGCGATACAACAGGCGTTGCAGGAACGCCGTCAGCGACTGGAACAGCTTGAGAAACAATTGGCCAATATGAGCGGAGAGAAACAACAGCTAATCAGAACGATAGAAAATCTGAAAGCTCAAATTGCCGACCAGCAGACGGAGATAGCGACGCTGACCAATCAATTGGCCTCGGCAAATATCCAAATAGAACAGCTTGGCACGGAGGTTGCAAATCTTAACACTACGGTAGAAGCGCTTAATACTGACCTTGCAACGGAACAACAGGCACGCCAGGAGGTTGAGGCCGACAGGGCCCGCCTGGATGCAGAGGCGCATGCATGCTACTATGCAATAGGTACCGACAAGGAGCTTAAGGCACGCAATATCATTGAATCGGGATTCTTGCGCAAAACTAAGATTATGAAGGGTGATTTTGACGAATCATACTTCACTACCGCCGACCGCCGCACCCTAACGAAAATAAATACACATTCAAGCAAGGCTGAGGTTATGACGGGCCAACCCAAGGATAGCTATCAGATTGTAGATGAGGGTGGTCAACAGGTTTTGAAAATCACTAATCCAAATCGTTTTTGGCAGACGAGCAACTTCCTTGTAATCAAGGTAAAATAGATTAGATGCTCCTGACCTTTTAAAAATTTCATTAAAAAGTTGCTGAAAATCACTATAAAGCAGTATCTTTGCAATACCAAAACAAATATTTGTTCAATCGTATAATTTAATTAACTATGGCTTACGTTATTACTGATTCATGTGTAGCTTGTGGCACTTGTCTTCCCACTTGCCCGGTAGAAGCTATCTCTGAGGGTGACATCTATCACATCGACCCTGATACTTGCATTGAGTGTGGTTCATGTGCAGAGGTTTGCCCGAGCGAGGCAATTGTTCCGGGAGAATAATCACATAAATCGTAAAAGATTTTTAAGGTCGTTGCGCTTGCAGCGGCCTTAATTTTTGTAGATGTGGTATTAAGAGAGAGTGGAGATAAAAAATAATGCCGGGGGTACATTTCTGTACACTCGGCATTTTAACTGTCAGTAATCTACTGTAAGAATTATTCGGCAGCTGCTTCTTCGGCAGGAGCTTCTTCAGTAGCATTTTCGGCAGCCTCGGCGGCGGCAGCTGCGGCAGCTGCTTCAGCTTTCTTTTGAGCTACGAGCTCGGCTTTGGCTTTATTCTTGGCCTGCTCGTCTTCGAGACGTTGCTTAGCAGCTTGTTCACGCTTTGTTGCTTCGGAAGACTTGAAAGATTCGGTTGCCTTGTCTTTCTGTGCTTTCCAAGCGTCAAAACGACGCTGAGCTTCAGCCTCATCAAAAGCGCCTTTCTTAACGCCACCCTGCAGATGCTTCATCAACAGGACTCCTTCACGAGATAGAATGCTGCGAACGGTGTCGGTTGGTTGAGCACCGACGTTAACCCAATACAAAGCCCGCTCAAAGTTCAATGTTATTGTAGCAGGATTAGTGTTCGGATTATAAGAACCTATCCTTTCAATAAATCTACCATCACGTGGTGCCCTGCTATCGGCGATAACAATAGGATAAAACGCATAGTTCTTGCGACCATGACGTTGTAATCTGATTTTTGTTGCCATTAAAAAGTTTAGTAAAAAGGTTTGTATTGTGAACCCAACTCGTGGGCTCGGTTAATTGGGTGCAAAGTTAGGGATAAAAATCGGTATATCAAAATCTTTTTCGATTATCGCATGTAGAATTTATCGCATAAAATTAAAATAAAGTAAATTTATGGGGTTGTGAAGTTGATGTTGAATGCTTATATTTGCAAAAAATCAAAATAGTGACTATATGAAGAAGATAACGGTATTGGGACAAGTATTTGCCATTGTTGTTATAATGGGTTGTTTGCTGAGTTCTTGTGGGTCAAAGAACGAGAACGTTACGTATATCCCTGTACAGCTTATTGACGGGGGAGCGTGGAGCTTTGTAAATGAGAAAGGCGAGCGTGTTGGCACTCAGGAATGGGAGTTTGAACCAACTGTAACGATAGCTGATATTTTTACGGTGAAGACCGACAGCGGACTTGTTGTATACAAGTGGCATAGGGATGTAGCCAAGCCGATTGATTCGTTGAAGAACTTAGTATCGGTTGGTATCCTGAATGAAGGGTTGCTTCCGGTCACTCCGTCAATGGGGCGTATCAGAATTGTCAACAGTAACGGTAAGCTGAAGTTTACTCTTGACCCAGTTGACGGGAAGGAGATAACGGGATGCTCGGCAAAGTTTTCGGATGGAATGTTGGTTTTCAATACCGTGGATGGCAAGGCCGGGGTCATGGATAAGAATGGGAAGATTGTCTATGAGCCGATATATTCGGAGATTTCAGATTTCCACGACGGGTATGCCTTGGCGGCGAACTATGATTTTGAGAACTGGGAAGCGGGACCGACGTATTTCATACTTGACAAGAAGGGTAACTCAATGAAGGTTGAAGGCAAGTTTGGGTATGAAGAGGGGGAATGCTCAACGCTGAGCCGGTTTGACCATGGCAGGGCCAGTGTCGCCGGAGCCATTGACTCGGTGGCAACAGAAGATGGATATGAGCAAAAATGGTTTGACATCCTGACTACGGGCGAAGTTCTACCCGGACAAAGTGGGTTGATTACATATCTCCAGAACGGCTCAATGATTATCAACGATTACAATTCGGATGGATATACCCAGACGTGGCTTGCCCCTGACGGCAAGGAGATGATGAAAGAGAATGCAAATTACTCAGGAGACAGCGAAAGTCGCTATTTGTATGGTATCGAGAAGTATGTTACCGTATCGGGCAAAAATAAAATGGCCATCTATGATGAGAACGGGGAGCTGCTTAACGAGCTGACCGGGGCCGGGAGCTTGGATGCTCAATATCCTGGTGGAAAATTTGGGCCGATAATAACCGAGCATGCGCCCGACTATTCAACATCGACCTATAAGCTGCTGGATGCGAAATGTCAACCAATTGGAGATACAAGGTTTTATGGCGTCGGGTCTAAAAAGAGCCTTGATTTATATGAGTCGGAGGAGGATATATGCAGAATGGAATGTGTTTCGTCGGCATATATTGATGTTACGGCTGCCGCATCTAAATTATTGTCGATAATCAAGGGTAATGTCAAAGGTAAAGAGAGCTATTGGATAGGCCAATCGGTAAAAGATGTGCTATCGGGCGAGAATGCTCGTTTTTATTCGGGCTCGGGCCGAGATTTTTCAGTTCCGACCGACTCAACGGGACAACTTGCAAGCGGACCAGGCTTTTGGGTTAGCGGTATGGCGACAGCCTCGGCCGACCTTGTTGCGCCGACCTATCAACACTATTTTGAGGTTGCATATTATGATTACTACGGCCGGGCATGGGGATATAATCGCCAGCGTCAGGTAGGTGTGCATTTTAATTCCAATGCAAAAATTGCTTCGTTTAATATCGTGCTGCACACTAACTATCCATCGGGGCTGATATTAAGGCAGGCGCTCGAACGCCGCATGAAGGCCGAGAATTATACGCTTGTAAAGTCGTCGAGCAATTATGACGAGTATTCCAACGGCTACAGCAATGTTATGATATATGGCAATGGTGACAGCCGGGGTGTTGGGGCCATTATTGGTAACAATGTTTCGACAATGAAGGAGGAACGAAAGGCTGAACTTGTCACGAATATTTAAGATAGGCAACATGAATGGACTTAATGAAACACTAATAACGGGAGATTCAAAACAAAAAATTACGATTCAAGACACTGGTTTGATGATTGAATCTCCCGGTTTCTTTAGAGGTAAACCCCATTTTGTTTCGTATGATAGTATTAAGTTTCATCGCTACACTGACAGTGAATTTGAGATAACTTTGACAAATAAGAGGGTTCTTCGGTTTGGCGCTTTTAACACGTATGAATGTGAGCGACTGAATAGTGCTATCGAATTTGGGAAGGAAGGCAAGCTTTCAACAAACGAGGGTTATATTTCCAGCTATAATGATAACAAAAAAGCTGAAAAGAGAAATGATGTCAAGATGGCATTTATCGCAATCGCGGTACTGGCTATAATCTTCGGGGTTGGTTTTGTCGTGGAGCGATGTGACCGGGATGACAATCAGAGGTCTGACGCAGATGTTGAATCGATATATGATTCTGATGAGGCAGATGACGGGATGATTGAGGATCTTGATGGCTGGGATAGTTTTGACGAAGATGATGACATATCAGTACCACTCGAACTTAATTAACATTTTTTAATAACAACCGGTAACATATTTTATTATTTTTGCAGTGCAATCTTGAAGCCTCTATGCAGGCTATTGGGATAGCAGAGTTTTATATATAGAGCGTTTATCAACGCTTTGTTCTTGGCATCTAAGAACTTCGCAAATTCTTTAATTACAGTCAAGAATGAAGTAACGGTAGAATGCTTTGGGTATGATTATTTGTTTCAAATACACATTCCGGTGAATGGTGTGTTTGAATGTTTTGGTCATACAGCGTGAGGCTTCTATGCGTTACTCGTTCAACTGTAATGGGTAATGCGAAGACCTTTAGATGCGTGAACGAGTAACTGATACAGACTCTCACGCTCTTTTTTTATCCGGACAGAAAGGAGAAGCGCTGTCTTAAAAAAATCATTATTATTATGACAAAAAAATTTTTTAAATGTGATTTTGTTGGAATTATGTTGCTAATCTTGTGCTTTGGATTTATTGCAACTTCCTGCAGCGAAGACGAACCCCCAACAACCGGTAACATTGTCGGCACCTGGGTTTCAGTTGAAACAGAAACGCAGAGCAATGGAGTAACAATAACAACAACAATTACAATGAATTTTAGTAGCAATGGTTCCGGCTATAGGAAAATTGAGAATATTTTCTCTACCGGAGCTTCAACATCCTCCATGTACACTTTCAAATATACAGTAGCAACACAATCATCTGGTGTTCTTAGAGTGACAACAGTTGATGATGACGATAATAATAAGGAGACATACGACATCACACAGACTGGTAACACTTTGATGATTGGATCACGTATTTACACTCGACAATAAAATAGTCGTAAACAGCAATACTTCATTTGTGCTACGTTTTTATACTATCGTAATGGTAGCGTAAAATCGGAATTTACAAAGAGGGTTCTTCAAAAAAAATGAAGAAAACCCTCTTTTTTTTATGGGGTATGAGTTAAAATCACGTAAAATGGATACGTACAAAGTCAATAATTTATCAATTACCAACAAACAAAATTATTGAATTTTATTAATTGGCAATTAACAAAATTGGCAAATTTTATCAGTTGACAATTAATAAAACCGCTGATTAGCATTAGAACGAGGCCGCATTGCACTGAGTATTTTGCAGTATAAATATATAAAACCGGAATCCTGCAAGTGGGATTCCGGTTTTTGTATCAGATGTTGTGTCGGGGTTTATTTGGGCAGATGGAATACGTCGGAGATTTCTTTCATCTGCTCGCGGGTCATGCCATCGGGCTCGAATCCCATCGAACGTGAATCGCGATAGATGATGGCACTCTTTGTAAGGGTGTCAATCATGTCAAAGGCTTCCATAACATCGGGCGCCACGGCAAATACGCCATGCTTTTCCCACATTACTACGTCATAATCGTCGTTGAGGGTTGCAATGGTGGCCTCGGCCAGCTCGGTTGAGGATGGGAGCATATAGGGCACTATACCAAGACCGCGAGGACAGAATGCCTTTGTCTCGGGAATCATGCTCCAAAGAAGATAGGTCAACACATCCTTTTCGAGGAATTTTGGATTGTGGCTCATGGCAACGAGTTCGATTGGATGGGTATGAACCGAAGCTTTGTAGTTGGAGCCTTTGGCTATCAGGTTGTCGTGCACAGCGAGATGTGACGGCAACTCGCTTGTAGGCATAACCGGCTTGTCGCCAACGATTTCGTAGGAAGCACAGTCGTCAAGGATGCGAATCACCGAGCCGTTATCCATTGGCCAGCGTGCGAGGTCGCGCATACGACGATTTGTACCCTTGCAGTAGAAGTAGCACCCCTTGATATTGGGAAGGGTCATGCCGATTGGGAACGGACCGGCGATGGCCGGCAATGCGCGAAGCTCGTCGTCGACCTGGTCGGTTACATTTACTGTTATATTACCACCGTTGCGCTCGGCCCATCCTTTAGTCCAAAGATAGCCTGCAACCTCGGCAACCTTTTCAACCTCGGCAGCGAGTGCCGGGCGTTTATCAAGTATTGATGACATTTGAACTCTATTTTTTATGATTGATTTTCAATTTATTTTCACACAAGCTGAGGGAGGAAACTTGAAATAATCAGTACCACGATGCCCACAATCAGAACTGCGATAGTTTGCTTTGAGCAACCTTTCCACTCTTTGAGGATGATACCCCACACGTTGGAGAACACGACATTGAGCGCCATAAGGATGCAGAACGAGAGTGTTGTCAGCGTTGGCGACGAAGTAAGGAAGCCCTTACCGAGCGATAATCCGAAGAACTGACTGTACCACAGCGCGCCTGCGAGCAAACAGAAGACAATATTGTTGAACAATACATCAGCTTTACCATAGTCGCCCCACGTTTTGTTCTTACCGTTCTGATACAGGCAGTAAACGGCGTTGGTGACAAAACCGCCAAGCGTAACAAGGAACGTGGCGGGAAGAGTGCGGAACATCGGGTCGGTCAATTCTCCGAAGTTAATATCAGCGCCAAAAGTCAACCCAACATTGAAACAGCCGCTCATAAAACCTGCAAGCAGAGCAATCGCAAGCCCCTTGGGGAAATTAAAATCTTTAACGGCTGCGCGTTTCTCCTCCTCGCTGAGCGACGATGCTTTCATTGATCCGGCAATGCCGATAATGGCAATACCAACCAGCGTTACAACCACGCCGAGGATTACCGAGAAGGTCAACTGACTGAGCGGGTCGGTCTCGGGGAAGAAGATATTAAGCAAAACCGGACCCATAATTGTACCCAGGCCGGCACATGTACCAAGCGCAATTGACTGACCGAGAGCTACGCCAAGATAGCGCATAGACAGGCCGAATGTCAGACCGCCCACGCCCCACAGAACGCCAAACAGGATTGTCATCCAGATGTTGAACGAGGGTTGGTTGGTGAAAAGCTCGCAGATTGAATGTCTGGCAGGAACAGCAAGCAACGCTCCGAGCAGTGGCAATACGAGCCATGCAAACACACCCTGAACAAGCCAGTAACTTTCCCAGCTCCAAGATTTTATCTTATTGATTGGCACATAGCAACTCGACTGACAGAAAGCGCCGACAGCTATAATCAAAAGTCCTATTATCAGTTCCATACTAATAATTTAATGGAGGATGTCACGCCTACTCCATGGCCGGCATGACATCCTCGATGTTGTTAGGGTTGACAATCAACGTTTAGAAGTAACGTCGGCCTCGTATTTTTCAATCTCCTTGATGAAGTCGGCTCCGGCGGGAACATTGTTGCGCAGGCAGAACATGTTCCAAACGTCGCCAAACGGCATTGACTTGCCCTCTTCCATGAGTGCAAGTTTCTGGAAGTTGCGGTCGCTGATTTCATATTCACTCAACTGAGCAACCGGCTCGAGAAGGCCACGAAGAACTGACTTCTGAGTAGCGCGAGTACCAACTACGTATGCACCGATACGGTTGATTGAGCCGTCAAAGTAGTCAAGACCGATGTGAACGCGGTCGAGCGCGTTGCAGCGGGTTATTTCCATGCAAAGTTCAAGGGTTGCCTCATCCATGATGGTCACGTGGTCGCTATCCCAACGCATCGGGCGTGATACATGAAGCATGATTTCGGGGCAGAACAACAGAATTGAGGAAACCTTGTCACCAACAACCTCTGTAGGGTGGAAATGGCCGGTGTCGAGAGTTACAATCTTGTTGTTCTGAGCGCAATAGGCGGTGTAGAAGTCGCTTGAACCAACGGTCATAGCCTCGAGGCCGATACCGAATACCTTAGACTCAAGACAGTCTTTCATGTGGTCATACTTGGTCTCGAAGATTTCATCAAGCGATTGCTTCAACAGCGAGCGGTAAAGCATACGGTTGACACTCATCTCTTTCTGTCCGTCATGAACCCAAATATTCATGATACACGGGTCGTCAAGCTGGCGGCCCATCTCGTTGGCGATAGCGCGGCAACGCTTGGTGTGTTCAATCCAAAAATCGCGAATACTTTTGTCGGGGTTTGACAGCGACAGAGAGCCGCTCTTGGGGTGAGAGAATGATGTTGAGTTGAAGTCGAGCTTAAGATTGTTTGCCTTAGCCCAGTCAATCCATCCCTGGAAATGCTCAACTGAAACCTCGTCGCGATCTACTTTCTTGCCGCCAAATTCGCCGTAAATCTCGTGAAGATTAAGACGATGGTTACCGCCAACCATAGAGAGTGCCTTAAGAATATCAGCGCGCAGCTCCTCGATATTGCGGGCCTTGCCGGGATAGTTGCCGGTAGCCTGAATACCACCTGTCAGGTCGCCTGCCGATTCAAAACCGGCAACGTCGTCGGCCTGCCAGCAGTGGAGTGAAATCTGTACGTTTTGGAGGGCTTCGAGAGCTTTTTCAGTATCGATTCCAATCTCGGCATAACGCTCTTTGGCAATTTCGTATGCCTTCAAAATCATTTCTTCTTTCATTGGTATTTTTATAAATATAGGTTAATAATTATTTCTTGATAACAGTGAGATAGCGGTCGTAGACAGAGTCCCACGCGGCGGTGTTGGCCGGATTATAGGTAACGGTCTCAACATTGGGTATCACCATGTCGCGCAGCGAGCGTATCGACGTGTGGCCCACCTGCATCATGATGTTACCGATAGCCGACGCTTCGGCCGGACCGGCGATTACAGGCATCGCGATAGCATCGGCCGTGAACTGATTCATCAACGCGTTTCGCGAGCCGCCGCCAATGACGTGCAACACCTCGACAGGTCGGCCCGATGCTTTTGAGAACAATCCCAGCACATAGCGATATTTTAACGCTAAACTTTCGAAGATGACGCGGATAAACTCCCCGTGGGTCGCCGGGGCTTCCTGTCCGGTAGCCTTGCAATATTCCATTATCGCCGCAGGCATATCGGCCGGGCTGACAAAATCGGGAGCATCAGTGTCAATAAAGGCTTTGAACGCCGGAGCCTCTTCGGCCAGTTTCACCATCTGGGGATAGGTATATGTCACTCCTTCTCGCTTCCACTGCTTGAGACATTGTTCAACAACCCACATTCCGGTGATATTCTTTAGTAGGCGGATTGTGCCGAAAACGCCACCCTCGTTTGTGATATTCTCGGCAACGGTGGTTTCGTTGATGACAGGACCGTCGGTTTCCACACCCATCAGCGACCATGTTCCGCTTGACAGGTAGGCAAAATTGGCCGTTTTTGCAGGTATCGGAGCGATGGCCGAGGCTGTATCGTGTCCGGCTACGGCAATCACGGGCAGTTCGCCAATGCCTGTCAGGGAGGCAATCTCGGGCAGGAGTGTTCCAACTACTGTTCCGGGCTCAACCACCGGAGCAAACTTCGCTGGGTCGACGCCTGCCGCCCGTACAAGGTCGCCGTTTATCTTGCGACTCTTGGGGTCAAGAATAGCGCCGGTCGAGGCAATTGTGTATTCGGTCACCTTTTTGCCTGTCAACATATAGCTGAGTGCATCGGGCATAAACAAAATTGACTCGGCGTTTTGGAAATCCCAGTCTCCATGATGACGATACAGCTGGAAAATTGTATTGAAATCCATGTGTTGAATGCCGGTCTTGCCATACAGCTCGTCGGCGCTCATTACCTCCTTAAAGAAATCGCTGGCGGCAGAGAATGTATCCTTGTCGCGATAGGCATTGGGAACGCCCATTACTTTACCGTCGGGGGCTATGCAAACCACGTCGACGCCCCATGTATCAATACCTACCGACAGGGGCTTAACGCCCTTGCGGGCCACTTGCCGAAGCCCCTCGACAATATTTTCAAACAGGGAATAGATGTTCCAATACAGATGGCCGTTAATGTCGAGCATCTGATTTGGGAAACGGGTAACTTCCTCGGTTGTCAGTCGACCGTCGGCATCAATCGCGCCGAGGATGGTACGACCGCTGGTTGCACCGAGGTCAAAGGCGACGTAATATTTTGTTGTGCTCATTTTTTATTGATTATTCAGTAGTTAATCCATGTGAAACACTTCGGGAAGAGGTATTGACACAGGCGAATTGTCATCATTAACCTCCATGATGTCGGCCATATAGTCCCACCATTTCTTGACAATCTCGGTATTGCCAAGGTCTTGCGAACCACCGTCACCTTCAACTTTTTGAACAGCAAAAAGGATGTTGGTATCTCTGTCCCAATAAATTGAATAATCGCTAACGCCACTGTCGCTCAGCAGCTTTTTCAGTTCGGGCCAAATAGCGGCATGGCGTCGCTCATATTCCGCTTCAAAACCCGGCTTCAAAAACATTTTGAATGCCTCTCTTCTCATGGTAATTATTATATTTCTAAGGTTTATTATTTTATATCGCTACGGCCGGCCGGGATAAGCACACCCTAACGGCGTTACACTGCAAAGATAATAAATATTTTTCACAATACCTCTACCCGGAACATATTTTAATCCACACCAACCTTCATTTCACAGTTATAACGTTTGTGAAATTGTGTAATTGGCAGGTATTTATTATTTTTGTTGCATTAAAGCTTAAACAATGAAAAAAACTTTATTTGCTTTACTATCGTGCGTTACATTTGCAGCCGCAGCGACAACGGCCAGGTTTGACAATTTTTCGTATGTTGGGAACGACTCGCTATATGAATCGATGTCGTTGGATTCGCCGGGTGATTATTTCAATCCGGTCATAAGCGGGTGGGCTTCTGACCCGTCGGTCGTTAATCGCGGCGAGGATTACTGGCTCGTAACATCGACTTTCGGATATTTTCCGGGAGTGCCGATTTATCACTCCCGTGACCTGATGACATGGCGGCAAGTTGGGAATGTGCTATCCCGTCCGTCACAACTTCCTTGGCTTGAGGGTGTTTCGCTCGGCAAAGGCGGCATATATGCCCCGGCCATTAATTACAATCCGGCCAACGGGCTTTTCTATATGATTACCACGTGTGTAAACGGGTCTGAATCAATCAATTTTTATGTAACTACAACCGACCCTGCCGGCGAGTGGAGCGACCCGGTTGTGCTTGATGATGTTCACGGAATCGACCCGTCGTTTTTCTTTGACGACAACGGCAAGGCCTATATTGTACACAAGGCCGACGAACACAGCCCGGTTAAATGGAGCAATTATCGCGCATTGGCTATCATTGAGTTTGACACACAGACCGGCAGAACCGTAGGCAAGCCGGTGCTGTTCAAAGAGGAGGGGGTTGGCCCGGAGGAACAGTTGGAGCGCAACGAGGGACCTCACATCTACAAGATTAATGGCACGTACTATCTGATAGCAGCCGAAGGCGGTACAAGCTGGTGCCACTCAGAGGTGTGCTACAAGGCTACGAGTGTTTACGGCCCGTGGCGTCGCTGGAGCCGCAACCCGATGCTGACCCAACGTCTGCAAAAAGCCAATCGCCCCAACCCTGTAACCTGTGCCGGCCATGCCGACCTCGTAAAGAAAGATGGCAAATGGTATGCCCTATTTTTGGGATGTCGGCCGTGGAGCGACGAGACAGAACACCTGGGCCGAGAAACATTTATGATGCCCGTCAGATGGAGCGCTGATTCATTCCCTTATATAACACAGAATCTCGACGTTGTTCCGCTGAAAAGCAATTCGGGAATCAACTCCATTCAACAATCAGGCCAAAGCGGCAATTTTGCGTGGAGCGACGATTTCAAGGGTCCTAAACTCGACCCGTCTTGGCTGTCGCTCTGGGGTAGCGCCGACAAGTATGTTACGCTCAAGAATGGTCTAACGCTCGAATGCGCACCCCTGACCCCCGCCTCAAAGAGAACCCCAGCCTACATTGGTCGCCGCATGCAGCACCACGACTTTGAGGTGACGACAACCATCACGCTCGGCAAAGGTGCAACCGGCAACGATGCGGCCGGCATTCTGCTTGTCAAGAGCGAGCAACGACAACTTTTCCTCTGCGTAACGCCAACTGGAATTAAAGCCATGAAACCCGGAGGAGATGTTATCGCCTCAGCACCGGCCGAGACTGTCAACCGTGCTATTGACCTCAAAGTGGAATCGCGAAACGGGAAATATATTCTCTCATATCGCAAGGGAAATACCGACGAGCCCTACACCACGCTCGCCGCCGTTTCGCGCGACTATCTGTCGTCAAAAACCGGAGGTTTCACCGGCTCGACAATAGGGCTCTTTGCGACCTCGGCGACATTCTAAAACGCTACGGTTTTAAATTGATAATCATTGACTCGATGAAGACAATCTCCTCGGTGTATTGTGTTATAATCTAACGTTCCAGTTGTCTTGTACTCCAGTTCTCCTCTGCGGCTTCACGAGCGTAATATTCTCTGGTTTTGGGATTTGAAATAGCGATAAGTTTTTTAGAGAATGTTGGAAATGGCAAAATAGAAAACGCAGTTTTTTGAGGCGTATTTTTATAGGAAAACGCAGTAAAACCGATAATAAATTTTGTAGAAAACGCAGTTTATTCAATTAAAATATCTATTTTTGCATACGTAAAAACTTTATTACATGCTATATAGAAAAATTTCTAAAAGAATAGAACAATACCTATCGTCTAATGCAACCAGGATGTTGATGATAGATGGCGCTCGACAAATAGGAAAGTCGTACATAATTCGTCATATAGGGCGTAAAATGTTTCCTAACTATATTGAAATCAATATGGAAGAGGATAAACTTAGCGATCGTCTCTTTGCCGATGCGCGAACAACAAAAGATTTCTATATGGCATTGAGCGTCGTGGCGGGCGATAAAATGAAAGAACGGGAAAATACACTTGTATTCATAGATGAGATACAGGCATACGACCATCTTCTGACGCTTGTTAAATTCCTAATGCAAGAGAACAGATACACCTATATTGCCAGTGGATCGCTATTGGGCATTACGTTGAAGAACACGCAGTCGGTTCCTATGGGTAGCCTTGATATTGAGCACATGTATCCAATGGACTTTGAGGAATTTCTTATGGCCAATAGCGTAGGCGAAACAGCAGTTGAGGCTATGAGAGAAAAGTTTAAGGCCAACGAGGGATTAGCAGAGCCGATGCATAACAAAATATTAGATTTGTTCAAAAAATACATAATTGTTGGCGGACTTCCAAAGGCTGTTGAAACCTTTGTTAAAAGTCGAAATATAGTTGAGATAAGGAGAATCCAGAATGAAGTTCACAATTTATATGTGGTAGATTGCACAAAATATGAGGTGGAGCATAATAAAAAGCTGAAAATACGTCGTATCTATGAAATGGTGCCGTCAACACTTGAAAACAAAAAGAAAAGAGTAGTTATCAAGGATATTGAGAACAAAAACTGGAAAAGGACCGAGAATTACGTAGAAGAGTTTGATTATCTGACTTCAGCCGGAGTTACTCTTGAGGTAAAAGCTATCAGCAAGCCATCATATCCATTGGTGGAGAATAGCGGCAAGAATCTGCTCAAACTGTACCTAAACGATGTTGGTATCTTATCGTCACTTTACTACCGAAACAATATCAAGGCTGTAATAGACGACACAAGAAGTATCAATCTCGGATCTATATACGAAACCGTTGTAGCTCAAGAGTTAAAAGCACACGGATATGGCTTGTATTACTACGATAACAAAAAAAGTGGCGAAGTGGATTTTCTGATTGACGACGCCGACAATCTTTCAAACATACCCATTGAGGTTAAATCCGGGAAAGATTACACTGTCCACAGTGCCTTGAGTCGTTTTCTTTCTATCAAAGAGTATAACATCAAAAAAGCATACGTGCTGTCAAACGAACAACGAGTCCATAAAAAGAATGGGATAACATACATTCCCATTTACTATGTTATGTTCTTACATAACAACTCAAATGTTATAGAACAATTTTAAAACGAGGTAATCGATGATACTGTTTCCAAACGCTAAAATAAACATAGGCCTTGACATCACTGCCCGACGGCCCGACGGATACCATGAGATAGAGACCGTGATGTGTCCGGTTGGATGGGCTGATATTCTTGAGATTGTGCCCGGAAATAGTGGCAAAACAACCCTTACCGTCACCGGGCGCAAGGTAGACTGTCCGGTGGAGAAAAACCTGGTTATGAAAGCTTTCCGTGCGCTGGAAACAGCCGTAGGGCATGACTTGCCGCCGGTTGATATATACTTGCGCAAGATAGTTCCCGACGGGGCCGGTCTCGGCGGAGGGTCTTCTGACGCTGCCTTTGCGCTCAAAGGGATAAATGAAGTTTTATCGCTTGGATTTACTCCTGACAAGCTGGCCGAAATAGCCTCAACTATTGGTGCCGACTGTCCATTCTTCATTTACAACACCCCTATGTTGGCAACCGGAATAGGGACTACCCTCTCCCCTATCAATCTGAATCTTAGCGGATTGACGGTAGTCATTGTTAAACCCGACGAAAGCGTGCCAACGGCCGCGGCCTATCGCGGAATTACCCCCGTGCAACCTCCTGTTCCACTGTCAAATCGCATAACCGGCAACATTGAAACATGGATGGGGAATGTCACAAACGCATTTGAGGCGACGGTTGGCAGGCAAATTGCGGCTATCGACGAAATCAAACGCCGACTGACCGAAATCGGGGCTGTCTATACGGCAATGTCGGGCTCGGGCTCGGCAGTCTTCGGTCTGTTCAAATCTGACATTTTGGCAGACGATATAGCACACATTTTTCCGGGAATGGCAACATATACAGGCCCGATTGGCTAAATCTGTTTTTTTATCACAAAATTCGTCAACTGCTAATCTTTGGCAAAGTTTTTGCAGTAAATAAATTAAACAGAAAAATAAATTGAAGAATGAATACCGACGATAAAGAAAAAAGCAAGAAAATATACATGGATGAGGTAGAAAGCATCATGGATGAGGTCAAAGAGGATAATCCGGTGACCGAAGACACCGATGAGGTAACTGTTGAAAGCCTGCAACAGCAACTCGTTGACGCTCAGGCAGCTCTCGAAAAAGAGAAAAAAGAATACATGTTTTTGATGGCCGAATTTGACAATTTCCGCAAGCGCACCGGCCGCGAAAAGGTTGAAATAATCAAGAATGCAAACGAGAGCGCCATGAAAGGACTGCTCCCAATTGTTGACGACATGGAGCGCGGCATTGAAGCTAATAAGACAAGCGATAATGCCGAAGCCATAAAAGAGGGCTTGGAGTTGATATACAACAAGTTAGTCAAATATCTTGAAAGCAACGGCGTAAAACCGATTGAAAGCACCGGAACAAGTTTTGACCCCGACCTTCATAACGCAATTGCAATGGTTCCGGTTGAGGATGACGACCTAAAAGGGAAAGTGATAGATACTCCCACAAAGGGATACACAATCAACGACAAAGTGTTGCGCCACGCTATGGTAGCCGTTGGCCAATAATCGCCTTTCAATATTGATTTATGGATAAAAGAGACTACTATGAAGTGCTTGGCGTAAGCAAAACCGCCACAGCCGACGAGATAAAGAAAGCCTACCGAAAGATGGCAATCAAATATCACCCCGACAAGAATCCGGGTGACAAGGAGGCCGAAGAGAAGTTCAAGGAGGCCGCCGAAGCGTATGACGTGCTGTCAAACGAGGATAAACGAGCCCGTTATG
>JAFLTJ010000011.1 GCA_022510465.1 Muribaculaceae bacterium | reverse complement strand
CTACGTCTGGATTGTGAAAAGCCTCTATGCGGCGTGTGTATGCAATATCGCCAAGCGTCTCGGCCTCCTCTGTTGCAACCGAATCGGCAACAGTCTCATCTACAGCAAAAAAACCTCGGCGATTATATTCATCTACCGAAACCGTCGACAGCGACTGCTCCGCTCTGACTGCTACCGGCGATTCATAGACATAAACAGCCTCGGCAGGAGCCTCCTGCTTCACCTCTTTACTCGACTTTTTACCCGGATTTCCGTACAAATCATCATCATAAAGACTTTGCGCAGTCACAACGCCACTCAACAGCGACAGCAACGCCACCACTGCCATTGAATAAGCTCGCGTAATGTTAATAGCCGTTCTTTTCATCTCTATTCTCTTTTATCATTTTACCTTATTCGGGTCCTAAACCACGTGCGAGCAACATCCCGATATCCGTGTACCCGCTCATATATTTGACCCGTCGGAGTCGATATGGTTTAACACATCCTACCCCATTTTTCACAAAAATACACAAAAAAATCCCCCTTGTCAAGACCCGCCGTGAATATTTATCGCTTTTTAACATTCGCCTCAACCATCCCGAAACACCTACATGCCTGATATTCCACTATCTTAACTTCTCTACTCCCCTCTCTCTGTTTTTATCAATATTGCCGCTTTTTATTGATTTTTGTAAATTTGCACAGTTTATCATGGCACCCTCCGCCATGAACCAACCCCTTTTACCACCCTATTGAATGATTTATCCATCCAACATAGAAGAAAAAATTGGTTTTGCGCCCATTCGCGACGCGGTCAAAAAGCTCTGCATATCTCCGCTTGGAACCGGCCTGGTCGATAGCATGAACTTCTCAACGAGTTTCAACGAGATAACCCATTCCATCGATTGCGTCGCCCAAATGAAACAAATTCTGCAAAGCGACAATCCGGTCCCAATCGACCAACTCTCCGATGCAACGCCAATACTGAACAGCATTATCCCCGCCGGTACATCTCTCCCGCCCCACGACCTGCTATCCGTTCGGTCCATGCTTACCACCATGGCTCTCATTGCGCAGTATTTCGAGAAATTACGCGACACCGACTCCGACGACCAATCCTCGGCAACACCATACCCCGACCTCGACTCCCACGTTCGGCAACTGACTCCGTTCCCCGCGTTAGTCAGCGCAATCGACCGAATTATCGACAAATACGGCAACGTTAAAGACAACGCCTCCCCCCTGCTCTCTCAGATTCGTTCCGACCTCCGGGCGTCAACCGGAACCGTCAACTCGATAATGCGACGGGTCATCGCACGCGCCATATCCGACGGGCTTGTAGAGCACGACACAACCCCGGCCATTCGCGACGGCCGCCTCGTGCTGCCGGTCGCCCCGATGAACAAACGCCGAATCAGCGGCATAGTACACGACGAAAGCGCTTCCGGCAAAACAATCTTCATCGAACCGGCCGAAATCGTCGAGGCAAACAACAGAATCAGGCAACTTGAAATGGATGAACGGCGTGAAATTGCACGGATAATGACATCAATCGCCGCCGAAATACGACCCTCAATCCCCGCCATTTTGGAAAGCGCAGCCATTCTCGCCCTGTTCGATTTCATCCGCGCAAAGGCCATGTACGCTATCCAGACCGACGGCGAGCGCCCGGCCGTAGCAAGCGAAACCGACCTCGAATGGTACCACGCCTGCCATCCCGTCTTGAAATTATCGCTCCAACGACAGCAAAAAGAAATTATTCCGCTCGACATAACCCTGACTCCAAACGCGAGATTGCTGATAATTTCAGGCCCCAATGCCGGCGGCAAATCGGTTTGTCTCAAGACAGTAGGAACCCTTCAATACATGCTCCAATGTGGCATGCTGCCACCTGTGTACAGCAACTCCCGTTTCGGTATTTTCGACGACATTTTCGTGGATATCGGCGATGACCAGTCGATTGAAGACGACCTCAGCACCTACAGCTCCCATCTTCGCAACATGAAACTGATGCTCCGCCACGGCAACCCCTCATCGTTGCTGCTGATTGACGAATTTGGCGGCGGAACCGAGCCCCAAATCGGCGGTGCAATCGCCCAAGCCATTCTTGACTACTTCAACAACCAAAAAATGTGGGGCGTCGTAACCACCCACTACCAGAATCTCAAGCAGTTTGCCGAAGACACCGACGGGATGATTAACGGCTCTATGCTATACGACCGTCATCTGATGCAACCGCTTTTCAAACTGTCGATTGGGAATCCGGGCAGCTCTTTTGCCATTGAAATCGCCCGCAAAATCGGGCTCCCCGCAACCATCATCGACGCCGCTTCACAAATCGTCGGCAGCGACTACATAAACCTTGACAAATATCTCCTCGACATCGCCCGCGACAAGCGTTATTGGGAAAACAAACGAAACGCCATCAAGTTAAAAGAAAAAAAACTTGAAACAATCCTCGAGAAATACCAAACCGAGGCCGAAACCCTTCGGCAAAACCGACGGGAAATAATCGACGACGCGCGACAGCAAGCCGAAAAAATCATAGCCCAAAGCAACGCGTCAATCGAACGGACTATTCACGACATTAAACGCGCGCAGGCCGAGCGTGAAAAAACGCTTGAAGCACGCCGAAAACTGAAAGAAAAGCAAACCCGCCTAACCTCCGAAACCACCGACATCGCCAACCGTCATCCGCTGCTCAATAAGGCGCCAAAAAAACGCTCTAAAAAAGCCGCCGCGTCAAGCGCCGTCACCGCCGACACGACACTCCGGCCGGGAATGAACGTGCGCCTCGACGGTGAAGGAACCGTCGGAACAATAACCGAAATACAGGGGGACAAAGCCACGGTAACTTTCGGAATGATAAAAACAACCGTTCAGTCAAGCCGACTGACGCCCACAATCGCAAAACCCGACACCGGCGCCCGCAAGTCATCATTCCTCACATCGGCCACCACCGACGCCATTCGCAACCGGCAGCTGCGGTTCAAGCAGGAAATCGACGTCAGAGGCATGAGAGTCGACGAAGCCATTCAGGCTATAACCTACTTCATCGACGACGCTATGCAGTTTGAATCATCGCGTGTGCGCATCCTCCACGGCACCGGCACCGGAGCCCTGCGTCAGAGTATCCGCCAATACCTCGCTTCTGTTCCAGGCATAACCCGGGTTCACGACGAAGACATACGCCTCGGCGGTGCCGGCATAACAGTCGTCGAGTTCGATTAAACCCGGCCGGGCAAGAGCAATCAGTCAATCACTATTGCAAGTATATTCCGGTTTTACTAAATTTGCAAAAACAAAAAAACAACACAAAAATGCTAATAATCGGTATCGCCGGCGGTACTGGCTCCGGAAAAACAACCGTCGTAAACAAAATAATAAAATCCCTGCCTCCCGGTGAGGTTGCCGTCATTCCGCAAGATTCCTACTACAAGGACTCCTCTCACATCCCCCCCGAAGAACGCTCCAAAATAAACTTTGACGAGCCCGCGGCTATTGAGTGGTCGCTGCTCGAGCAACACATCAGGCTCCTCAAGCAAGGCGAGACAATACAAATGCCTACCTACTCCTACCTCACGTGCACCCGGCAGGAAAAAACAATTGAGATAAAGCCATGCGACGTTGTCATCGTCGAGGGTATTTTAGTTCTAAGCATGCAGTCTATGAGAGACGTAATGGATGTCAAGGTATTCGTTGACGCCGACCCCGACGACCGCCTTATTCGCGTAATATCAAGAGATTGCGTCGAGCGTGGCCGAACCCCCATGATGGTCATAAACCGATACCAAGACGTTCTAAAACCCATGCACCAGATGTATATCGAGCCGGCAAAACGGTTTGCCGACCTTATCGTGCCGCAAGGTGGCAATAACACTGTGGCTATAAACATATTGACCGACTACATAGCCGGCCGAATCGGTAATACAAACACCGCGACAACTAAGTGACACTTCACAATGAGCGAGAACATCAACAATCAACCGCATACTCCGCCGGCCGATACATCTACAATCCAAAACTCTGAATCGGCCGTACTGCGAACCGAAAACCTCGTCAAAAAATACGGACAGCGAACCGTTGTAAACCACGTTTCCATAAACGTCAGGCAAGGTGAAATCGTAGGTCTGCTCGGTCCAAACGGCGCTGGAAAAACCACAACTTTCTACATGACCGTTGGTCTGATAACCCCCAATGAAGGGGAAATATTCCTTAGCGACAACAACATCACAAAATACCCCGTTTACAAGCGCGCGCGTGCCGGAATCGGGTATCTCGCCCAGGAAGCTTCGGTATTTCGTAAACTTAGCGTCGAAAACAATATTCGCGCCGTTCTTGAAATGACCGATACCACGCCCGAGTATCAACGCGAAAAGCTTGAAAGCCTTATCGAGGAATTTAATCTTCAGAAAGTAAGACACAACCTCGGAGACCGCCTTTCGGGTGGCGAGCGTCGTCGAACCGAGATTGCACGGTGCCTCGCCATAAACCCAAAGTTCATCATGCTCGACGAACCCTTTGCAGGAGTCGACCCTATTGCCGTTGAAGACATTCAGGAAGTTGTTTACAAACTGAAAGAGAAAAACATCGGCATTCTCATTACCGACCACAACGCCCCCGAAACTCTGTCGATTACCGACCGCGCCTACCTCCTTTTCGACGGGCGAATCCTATTCCAGGGAACCAGCGAAGAGCTTGCCCAAAACCCAATTGTTCGCGAAAAATACCTTGGCCGCAACTTCACATTCATCCGTAAAAAATTCAATCACGATTAATCGCGCTCGGTAACGGTCTGTCGGTCACCACACCCCAACCGAAAGTTCCCCGTCATCGGCTATTCGCAACTGCGATTCGGGGAAATCTTGCTCCGAAAGAGTCCTAATCTGCCGCGCTGCCGCGTTAGATGAGTCGCGCCGCGGCCCCAGACCTCGCTTCTGAATGAACGAATGTATTTTGCCGCCCACAAATTTCCCGTTCATATCTATCTCAACCACAGCCACCGGTGCGTGTCCGGTCAGCCCCGCAATACCCATCCGGTAAGGAGTGCAGAAATTCCCTAACGAATAGAAAATCACATGGCCTTTGTATAACTCGGCGGCTCTGACAACGTGCGGCCCGTGACCGAAAACCACATCCGCGCCGGCATCGATAGCCGCGTGGGCCACAGCTTTCACGTCGCCACGCCTTTCCCCGACATAATACTCCAGAGTCCCCGGCACATGAGTGTGTCCGCTACCCTCTGCACCTCCGTGAAACGACAATATCACTATATCGGCCGAGTCGCGCATCTGCTTCACCACTCGTCTAACCTCGTCAAGGTCGTTCACATCCACATTGTTGTCCCCGTGACCCACTTGTGCCACTCCAAAAACAACGCCGCCTCGCTCCACGTAGGCCGTTTCACATCGATTCTTCAAGCCCGCATGCGCCAATCCGGCCTCTGCCAGCGTTTTCATGGTCGACGCCCGGCCTGGTTCGCCAAAGTCATTTATATGATTATTGGCAATCCCGACGAAATCATATCCCGCATCAAGCAGATTTTGAACATATTCCGGTGGCATTCTAAAAATGAAGTAGGTCTTGGGGTTGGTCATAGGCCGACGCTTTCCGGGTCCGTTCAGAAAACACCCCTCCAAATTGCCGCCTGCAAAATCAGCCGACGATATTACCTCCCGCACATCGTCAAAAATATGCCTACCCCCATCGGGCGGCAGATGGGTGCCGTGAATCGAATCGGGATACGTTGTTCCCATCATTATGTCACCTGTAAATGCAACTGTTACGGTTTTTGGCAATATTCTTGCCGTATCAGCCTGAACGTCGGCTACAATATCGCCACCGTCGGCCGCCTCACTGTCATGCCGCGCAATACAACTGCCGGCAACTACAGCCACAAGCACCACCGGCATCAACATCCTACTCAATTTCATTGAATGAACGAATCCTTAAAGCCTATAAAATACAACACACCGTCAAGACCGATAGTCGAGATTGACTGTTCGGCCGTTGCTTTCACCTTAGGTTTGGCGTGAAACGCTATTCCAAGCCCAGCTTCGGCCAGCATAGGCAAGTCGTTAGCACCGTCGCCAACGGCTATTGTTTGCTCTATATCAATATTTTCAAATTGCGCCAGCAGTCTCAGCAACTCAGCCTTACGACGGCCGTCTACAATGTCGCCAAGATAACGGCCGGTCAACTTTCCGTCAACTATCTCAAGCTCATTGGCATATACGTAATCAAAACCAAATTTTTGTTTCAGATAGTTCCCGAAATAGGTAAAACCGCCCGACAATATCGCCGTCTTAAACCCGGCGCGTTTCAAAACATTCATCATCCGGTCAACCCCCTCCGTGACAGGCAGATTCTCGGCAATCTCGCTCAACACACTCTCGTCGAGGCCCTTAAGCAAAGCAACTCGCTCGGCAAAACTTTCCCTGAAATCTATCTCTCCGCGCATTGCACGCTCGGTTATAGCTCTAACCTTATCGCCCACACCGGCGCGCTCGGCCAGTTCATCTATAACCTCCGTCTTTATCAGTGTTGAGTCCATATCAAAGCACACCAACCGACGAAAGCGCCGATACATCGTATCCTCCTGCAGCGATATGTCAAAATCCTCGTTTGTCGCAATCTGCATAAAGCGCTCCTGCATTGCCCGGTAATCGCGTGGATTGCCCCTCACCGAAAATTCGACACACGATTTGGAATATCCATCCGCGCTGCCGCCCAGCGGAACTCGCCCTGTCAATCGCTGAATAGCATCTATATTCAGACTCTGGTCACTAATCTCCTTTGTAACCATAGCGATGTGTCGGGCCGACAGCACCCGGCCAAGCAAAGTAATAATCCAACGATTCTTCCCTTGCATCGACACCCAGTTGTCATATTTTTCGGGCGAAATTGGTGTAAATCTGATATTTACATTCAGTTCATACGCTTTCAGCAACAAATCTTTCATAATGTCGCCGGCTTTCGACTCGGTGGTCATAAACAGAATACCCAGCGAGAGCGTGTGATGAATGTCGGCCTGACCAATGTCAAGTATACGGGCGTCATAACGCCCTAATATCTCGGTCAGTGCAGATGTTACTCCGGGATGGTCTTGTCCCGATATATTAATCAAAATCAGCTGTTTGGATTCATCCATATCGATATAAACGCAACTTCAACGATTTACGTACGGAAGTATATAATCGCGCCATTTTATATAGGCATTCCCCAGCAGGTGCAGCCCGTCGTTGGTATAAATCGGGTCGAGCTTACCCTCCTCGTTAGCAAAAAGCGGGAAAAGGTTGATAAACGTAATACCCCGCTCCTCAGCCAGTTGTTCAAGGCGTCGGTTATAATCAATTACAACCTGCTCAGTCCCTGTCAGGCTCTTAAACCTGTTGAAATCATTGTTAATAGGCAAGGCCGATTGAAGAAAAATCTCTGTCGTTGGAGTATTTTCAATGATATAGTCAAGCAAATTCGCCATAAGCGTCGCCACCGAGTCTGCGCTAAGTTTATGGGAAATATCATTGATACCGCCCATCACGAATATTTTTCGCGGATGACCCTTGACTACCGGCTCAAGACGGTCATAAAAACCGTCGACTACATCCCCGCTGATTCCGCGGTTTTTCACATTCTGCATTCCAAGCAACTCGTGCCATTCACAGTAATGGGTTATCGAATTGCCCAAAAACACTATGTCAGTCGAATCCACCGGCAGTAGTTCAAACAGCGAGGCACGCTGACCCCACAGGCCGCCACGGTCTTTTGCCGACACCGCTACGGCCGCCATCGCTATTGCGACGACAATCAATATACGTTTGACTACACCCATCATGCCTCCTGTTTATGGTCAGCGTTATATGCATCCGAAGCCTTCTTAACCGAGCCATGCAGCAACAGAAGCCTGCGGGCGTCATCATACTCCAATCCCAGTTCAGCAACGAGCATACGCGTTCCGCGGTCAACCAGCTTGGCATTCGACAACTGCATGTTAACCATCTTGTTCCCCTTGACACGCCCAAGCTGTATCATTGTGGCGGTGGTAATCATGTTGCATATCATCTTCTGCCCGGTGCCCGATTTCATTCGGGAGCTACCCGTTACAAACTCCGGTCCTACAACCATTTCTATTGCAATATCGGCAGCCTGGCTGACAGGCGCATCCGGATTGCTCGTAATTGCAGCCGTTAATATCCCGTGACGGCGACAATCCTCCAACGCGCCTATCACGTAGGGCGTTGTACCCGACGCGGCTATACCTACTACCGTATCAAGCTCACCGATATTGAATTCCTGCAAGTCACGCCAACCTTGAGTCGTATCATCCTCTGCTTTCTCTACCGGATTACGCAGCGCGGTATCACCTCCGGCTATCAAGCCTATGACCCACGACGGGTCCATTCCAAATGTAGGAGGTATCTCCGACGCGTCAAGAACACCAAGGCGACCCGACGTTCCGGCGCCGATATAGAAAAGACGGCCGCCGCGCTTCATGCGCGACACCAACTCCGTTACCAACTTCTCTACTGCCGGCAGTGCTTTCTCCACAGCAAGGGCAACTTTCTTGTCCTCGTTGTTTATGTCTCTTAATAGTTCTCCTACCGATTTCTTTTCAAGGTCATTGTATAGCGAATCTTGCTCGCTGATTTTAACAAATGCCATAATACTAACGATGGTGTTGAATTATTCAGTTTGCAAAGGTACAAAAAATATCTGATTATAAAGCCCTGGCATGGAACTTTATCAATCCCTCCATCGGGCTTTTGAGTATTATACCAACTTTACATCCGGCCAACGAAGCCGCTTCGGTCAATACATCCGAGTAGTAACAAGCTATCGAACCGACAAAATTAACCGGAAGCTTTTCATACCCCTCATAATTATGGATATTTCTGACAAAAAATGACTTGAACGCATTCAGCACTAAGCTGTGAACCGATGGCTCGTCGATGTGTTTAAGCAAAAACGGCGACAGCGAGGCCAAGAATCTGTTTGCTCCGGGCTCACGGTACACCCGGCGTATTATCTCCAATCGGTCTGTTTTGTATTCTTCAAGAAAACTCTTGCACAGATGTGCCGGCAAAACATTTTTCAACACATCACCAACCAGCAGTTTACCCAACACTGCCCCCGAGCCTTCATCGCCCAATATGTACCCTAATGGCGACACATTGTCCACAATCTTTTTTCCGTCATAGTAGCATGAATTTGAGCCTGTTCCTATTATGCAGGCTATACCCGGTTCATGTCCGCACAGGGCACGGGCAGCAGCAAGCAGGTCGGTAGCCACCTCGATTACAGGGGCGGGCACCGTCTCCGAGATTGCCGACGCTACATTTGAACACACCTCCTCCGAGATACACCCGGCGCCGTAGAAATATACAGCGTCAATGCTTTCCACCGGCGTTTTCAGCTCCGGGCCAAGCTCGGCGGCTATGCGCGCAGCTATCTCGTCGCGGCTTAGCATCATCGCGTTTATACCCGTAGTGTTTATACGTTCTACTATCTCATTGTTGTTAATCAAACACCAGTCTATCTTGGTGCTTCCACAATCGGCTATCAGTATCATATCTTAATATATATTTTTTTTGTGTATAGAATATATCCAACAGCCCAATTGACGGCTATAAAGGCTATTGCATACAAGAGCGACGCAAAAGTCTCATCCCCGACCATCGTCACCAACACATCATTGTAAAACCATCCGTGAACGGTGGTATAACCGGCCTCGGCGGTTGATGACGGAATACGAACTATCCCGAAAATCAAGCTTAAAACCGCTCCCTGAACATACAGATACAGAGGATTTACGCCAAACACCTCAAAAAAGCGGCACCAGCGGCGATGTTTCTCTATATCGATAATCCAAATCAATAAACCCAGCAGGCTTGCTGCCAGGCCACACGTCGTCAACACAAACGTGGGCGACCATATTTTTTTATTAATCGGCAGACCATAATCAAGCAGAAATCCGCTGAATGTCAACACAGCACCAACGATAAACAGGAATAACGCCTTTCGGTGGTTATCCTTAAACGCCATCATTTTCATGCCAACCCAAAAGCCAAGTAATGTGTGGGCGATGGCCGGAAGTGTGCTTAGCAATCCCTCGGGGTCCAGTTTTAGCGTTACTCCATCAATTGTATCGGCATACAGATGATTGGCTCCTATAACTGCATGGTCAACACGAGCTATTACATTGTCAAGCGAAAATTCCCAACCGTTACCGGTCAACAGAATTATCGTATAGGTAATCAGTATGCCGGCTATCACATACGGCAACCGCTTGCAGTGTAACGCTATTGCTACCGTCGCGCTAATCCCGTAACACAACGCCAGTCGCGGCATAACGCCAAGTACCCTTATCGTATCAAAGTTATTCACTGCCTCCCAGAAGGTTGCATCATCCATGATTCGTCGGAGAAACCGCCCAAACCAGGCAATGCCTATACCAATGGCAAATATCACAACCGTGCGGCGCAATATCTTGCACAGCGTAGGCCATGAAAAGCGGAAATCATACTTTTTAAGAGAGATATAGGTCGAAATGCCCATTATAAACATAAAAAACGGAAACACCAAGTCGGTAGGAGTCAATCCGTTCCATGTCGCATGACGCAACGGAGCGTAAATATACCCCCACGAGCCGGGATTGTTCACCAAAATCATCCCGGCAATAGTTATACCACGCAATATGTCAAGGGCTAAGATGCGTTTTGACTGACTCATTGTTTATTCTGTTTTTGGTGTGGTTACTTCATCTACAAGATAGACAAGCGAGCGATAAGGGATACCACCATGGCGAGACAAGCCTATCTCACACGTTCTGCTGTTGGAATATCCCTCTACTGCTCCAAATTGCCTTATTTCGTCTCTGAGCGATTTCAACGCGTAGGCGTTCAATTCGGGATGTGTAAAACCCCGGTCGCCGGCAAATCCGCAACAACCAACCGTGCGCGGCACCAACACATGCCGGCTGCAACGACGCGCCAATCCGGTAATCACGTCATTCAGCCCCATCAGGCGCGATGAGCACGTTATATGCAGAGCTACCGGCCGGTCGGTCGGATTAAAATTCAAGCGCGGTGCGAGATAACGGGCCACAAAGTCGGTCAGCTCCATCACATCTACCTTGGTAAAATACTCCTGAATATGGTGCAGACAGGGGCTTTGGTCACATATTACCGGCCACTTGCCTCCCTCCGAAGCCTCCAGCAAAACGGCCTCCAGCTCATCACTTTTGCGCCGCGATATGTCGGGCATACCCTTTGACGACCATATCATACCACAACATAGATTCTTGATATTGTCGGGTATAATCACGTCAAATCCGGCCTTGTGGCACAGCGATACAACCGTGTCTACAAGCGCCGCTTTTGAGGCGTCTGCGCCGCTTGTCTTGCCCATAGTACGATTGATACAACTCGGGAAATAAACAACCTTTAATGGCGAGTCGATATGCTTCGTTGCGTGGGGATAATAGGCAGTTGGCAGCGCGGAACTCCACAACGGGAGTCCAATATGATGCAACCCTCGGCCCATAGCGTTAACAGCCCGGTCCCCTATAATTGCCTTTACGCCCGAGGCTAATGACAGCAACGGCCGCAACGTCGCCTCAATGCCGTTCATGTTGCGGGCAGCCATATCGGCCACGCGATAGCTCAATGACCCTGGTCGATGGTATTCGCCACGTAGCGTTCGCGTCAATGAGGCTGTATTGATGCCCATCGGGCACGATGTACTGCATAGGCCATCGGCGGCACAAGTCTCCAGACCGGGATAATAATAGGCCTGTGCAAGCTTGTTTGCCGCTTCATGCTCGCCGGTCATCCTTAATCTTTCTATCTCCCGCTGAACTATGATGCGCTGCCGAGACGAGAGCGTAAAGCCCCACGACACACAATTTACCTCACAGAAGCCACACTCGATACAGCGGTCAACCGCTTCATTTACCGACGGCATCGTTTTCAGATTGCGAACATAGCAATCAGGGTCGTCATTAAAGATGACACCTCGGTTAAGGCGCCCTTCAGGGTCAAACAGATTTTTCAGTCTGACCATCAATCCAAACGCTTTCTCGCCCCACTCTTTTTTAACAAACGGGGCCATGTTTCGCCCGGTTCCATGCTCGGCCTTAAGCGACCCGTCATATCTGTCAACAACAAGCTTCTCTATATCATCCATCAACCTTTGATAACGCTCTATTTCGGCAGGCGTATCAAATGATTGTGATATGATAAAATGATAATTTCCGGCAAGAGCATGACCATATATGCAAGCGTCGTCATAACCGCTTTTGGCCAATATATCGGCCAGCTCCACGGTTGCATCCGGCAAATCCTGAATATGAAACGCAATATCCTCTATCAACACCGTTGTCCCGGGGCGGCGAGTACCGCCAACGCTGGGGAAGATTCCCGAACGTATCCTCCAGAACTCGGCCTGCTTCACCGGGTCGGTTGTAAACTCTACCGGTCTGTACGGATTATAGCGCGAAACAACCTCTACTATCTCGGCGATATTCCGGGCAAGCGCCTCGGGGGTATCGGCTCGCGTCTCGGTGAGTACTGCCGTCAGCCCTGTTCCTGTTGGGTCATTCACACTTTCCAGCGACTTGCTGTCAAGCATTTCTGCCGCACTAACACTACAATCCCTAAGGTCAACTATTGCCTCACACGCTCGGCGCAAGTCATCAAAATATATCATTGCGCTGGCTTTGCACGGCTCCAATTGTCCGGTATTAAATGTAACCTCGCTGATAAATGCCAATGTCCCCTCCGACCCCACCATGCAGTGGGCTATTATATCAATCGGGTCGGTAAATGTCACAAACGGCCGCAGATTAAGCCCCGTAACATTCTTGATGGAATATTTGTGGCGTATCCGCTCGGCAAGCGCCTCATCGGCAAGTATCTCATCGCGCAACTGCTTGATTCCGCTTATAATATCGGGGCGGCGCAGGGCAAATTCCCGACGCGAAGCCTCGTCGGCAGTATCGAGGACCGTGCCGTCAACAAGCACTATGCGTATGCTATCCAGCATGCGGTCGCTGTTGGCATGGGTACCGCAACTCATCCCCGATGCATTGTTGGCCACAATACCGCCAATCATCGCCGAGTTGAGCGATGCCGGGTCGGGAGTGAAATATCGGCCGTAGGGCTGCAACAATTCGTTGACACGGCTCCCTGCAATTCCGGGTTGAAGGGTTATTTTCCGACCGTCGGGGGATATTTTGTATTTATCCCACTCGCGCCCGGCCACAATCAGCACCGAGTCGGTCACCGACTGCCCGGATAAACTCGTTCCGGCGGCTCGAAATGTAATGTCAACACCATTGTCGGCAGCGGCCGCGAGTATCGCTGTTAGTTCAGCTTCATCCTTGACGCGCACCACCACCCGGGGCGTCATACGATACACACTCGCATCCCCACCCCACGCAAGCGTCATCAACGGGTCGGTATATAGCCGCGACACCGGTATCAACTCGGCCGCGCGCTCTATAAATCTATCTATAGTTGCTTTTCTGTCCATCATTCATAGAGGTGATAGCGCGCTTTTTTATGCTTGAAAGCCTCGACATCCTTATTCCAGTAGTCAATCATATCTTCCACGCGATAGCGCTTGCCAAAAAGGGCCCTGATTTGGCGCGAACCAACTACCTTGTCAAACATGTTCAGTCGTGCCGCCGGAGCCACGTCAAAGGCCTTATGGTCGGGATACATATCCGCGAGCTCCTGCATCACATAAAACTGTACCAACGACAAGGGTGCCGCGGCCGCGTCGGTCACATAAAACTCTACACCCTGGATATTTTCCCCCTTGAAAATGCCATAGAACGGCTTGACATGAAGCGGGCGGAACATAATACCGGGAATATTCAGAGCTGTCAATCGCTTACAAAGGGCGTCGGCTTCTACCCAGGGGGCACAGAAGAGTTTAAACGGCTTGGTGTACCCAACTCCGATTGACATATAATCAAGCTCGCCCAAAACGCCCGAAGCCGGGTAATACAGACAGTCGGCCGCATCGGGTACATGGGGCGACGGCATTACCCACGGCATACCGGTCTCCTCCATAAACATATCGCGACGCCAGCCCTCCATCGGAACAACCGTGAGCTTAACCTTTTTGCCGCTGTCAAGCAAATGCTCCTCGTTCAGATACATAGCCAATTCTCCCGGAGTCAATCCATAGATATACGGAATAGGGAAACGGCTGACAAACGACACGCACGAATCCTCCACAAGATTTCCCTCCACTTTGTTACCGCTCACGGGATTAGGTCGGTCGAGCACCATGAATTCCTTGCCATATTCGGCACATGCATCCATCGCCACGCCCATCGTTGAGATAAAAGTATAACTTCGCGAGCCGTTATCCTGAATATCATAAACAAGCACATCTATATCTCGCAACATCTCCTCCGACGGGCGCTGACTCGTGCCATAAATCGAGTAAACAGTCACTCCGGTAGCCGCGTCAACGTATGTGTCGACATGGTCGCCGGCATAAACATCCCCTCTGACGCCATGCTCCGGCGAATACATTGCCTTGAGTTCCACTCCGGGAGCATGATACAATATGTCAATGGTCGAGTTCAGCTGATTATCAACTCCCGTCGGATTGGTAATCAGTCCTACACGCTTCCCTTGAAGGAGGTTAAAACCGGCATCACGCAACACCTCGATACCCGGTTTTACCTGGGCCGACAGCTGTAACGCTGCAACAACGGCCAATAATATTATCTTTCTCATTTATCTTCTACCGTTTTACGACCGAAATTCGGGTCAATTTTCAAGAACGAGCATACACCGATTGTTGCCGCGCAACAAATCATTGTCCACACAAAGAAGTGACGATAGCCTATTGTCTCCTGCAACCATCCGGCGGCCATTCCGGGCAACATCATTCCAAGCGCCATAAAGCCCGTACAGATTGCATAATGGGCCGTCTTGTGGGCTCCTTCCGAGAAATATATCAGATAAAGCATATAGGCCGTAAATCCAAATCCGTATCCAAATTGCTCTATGAACACACAAGTATTAACCGTCAGTAGCGACTGCGTCGGGAAATAGCTCAGATAGACGAACGTCAGGCAGGTGAGAGACATTGACCACGCCATGGGCCAAAGCCACTTTTTAAGGCCACCGCGGGCGGCAACTATTCCGCCTATAATGCCTCCTATTGTAAGCCCTATAATTCCAACCGTTCCATATACGATTCCAACCTCTCCGGTTGTCAATCCAAGCCCACCCTTGTCAACGGGGTCAAGCAGGAACGGATTAATCAGCTTGACAAGCTGCGCCTCGGGAAGCCTGTAAAGCAACATGAACGCTATGGCCACCCATATCTGTTTTTTGGCAAAGAACGAACGGAATGTCTCGAAAAATTCCGTAAGAATCTCTCCGGCTGTTCGGGCGCCCTCACCGCGATTACTGTCGCTGGCAGGTTTGGGCAATGCCCACGAGTGGTACACGGCAACGATAAAGAAGAATGCCGACAATACGGCAAACACCACTAACCACGCCAGCGGAATATTGCCCGACGCGCCCTCAAACGTCGCGCTCGATTGCGCCGACAGTTTGTGGTCAATCTCATAATACAGATAGGCCGTCTTGTCCCAGTTTGTCTCGTTGAATTCAAAGCGTGTCGACAACGCCCCCTGTTCCAACTTAATACTTGGGTCGCCGCTCTTTTGAGTTACGTTAACAATCACCGTTTCTCCCGCCGCCGGAGCATGATTCAGGCTGAAACCGATTATCGTAAAATTATTATCAACCGCATCGGCCTCGGCCCGCTCCTCGCCAAAGGTATTTTTCACCCAAAGCGTAAATGCTCCGGGGCCTTCGTCGGCGGTGACAACCGCATCGCCGGCTGCCGGCTTAACCTCCTCAACTGCAACAAAACCATTCTTCTCGTTGAGTGTCTTCACCGAGTCTCTCATCATTGTCGCGTATGCCTTAAACGGCATTTCGCCGGCCTCGGTCACAACGGTTGCAGGCGCTTTTACCGCAACGGTAGTCTCAGCCGTCGGAGTATAAAATTGCAGGTCACCCTGAGGCGCAACCTCTCCCGCCTCAATCGCGTTAATGCTCGGAGCAGTCCATTCGGCTGCGGGGTCGGCATTGACTGTCACAGTCAACGGGGCTAATCCCGAATTGGTTTCAATCAATCCGGCAAGTATCACCAACAGACCCTGACCGGCAACCGTCGCAACTCTGTAAAACGTTGAGCGTATTCCGACATACAGCGATTGCTCATGCTCGGTCAGTGCAAGCATATAGAATCCGTCGGCAGCAATATCATGGGTTGCCGAGGTGAATCCCACTAACCAGAAAATGGCGAGCGTCAACTGAAAAAAGAACGGTGTAGGAATCGTGAATGCAATTCCGGCAAGCGCAAACGCTATTAGCCACTGCATTGTCAATGTCCACCACCGTTTGGTCTTGATTATATCCACAAACGGGCTCCAGAACGGCTTTATTACCCATGGCAAATAGAGCCATCCTGTATACAAGGCTATGTCGGTATTTGATATTCCAAGCCGCTTGTATAGTATTACCGAGATTGTCATCACGGCAACGTATGGTAATCCCTGTGCAAAATACAGAGTTGGAATCCAAGCCCACGGCGAGCGTTTCTTTTCTGATTGCTGTTTCATTGGCTCTATTAGTATAAGGTTGTTATTAAAGCATTTACAAAATAATGTGACAATATCGTGCGATAATCATATCCCTTGGCACCCATTACTGCGGCCCCTATCTGACACAAACCTACGCCATGGCCCCAGCCGGCTCCGTGAAGCACAAAAGCCTCGGGAATACCGTCGGCATCGGGATTTACACGCTCCACCACAAACGCCGAGCTGTACAGATGGCTTGGCGACAGCGCATGACGTATCTCCAGCTCTTTGCCTATTATCATACGGCGCTTTGTCCCGACTATTTCCAGTCGATACAAGCGCCCCGACGTTCCGCGCGCCACCGGTACCAAATCCTTAATTTCACCAAAGTCAATACCTGCGCGTTCCCGCAGCAAGCGCGCTATCTCCTCTCTCTCCAGACGCACTTTCCAGCGATAGAAATCGGTAGTCTCCTGGTCATAATTGTTCAGCACCTGCGACAATATCTCCGGGTCGTCGGTGTTACAGAACGATTCCGGCCTGGATAATATCCAGTCCTGAGCATTCTCCTCGGTTGTCAAATCGGGGAAATTATCTTCATCCGGAGTGTCGGCACGAGCTTCAAGGTAGCTGTAATGAACCGGTTCCCAGCAGTTTTCAAACTCCTCAAACACGCCTCCGCAACATTTACTGAAACGTGCGTCACACAAGGTCCCCTCATCATCGGTCAAAACCTCTCCACGAGTGGCGGCAATAGCCTCGGCCACCTGTGGCGTGGTGGCTCGGGTTATTCCCTGATAACGCTGACAGTGGTCGTCGGCACACACGTCAAAATGGTCGTGGTCTTCGCGGTCCCACCAGTGAACGCGCTCCGTCTCGGTCTCTACAAGCGAGCAATAAGGCGTTGTTTCGGCGTCAAGACGACGGTTTTTATCTATCTGGGCAAGCAACCAGCTTCGGGAGATAACAGCATGGGCCTTAAGCAGTTCGGCCGAGGCATTCGCGCTCATTTCGCTTGAAATCACACTCTCAAGATAATCCTCAACCTTCACGCGGTTTATCGCCATTATTTTACCGTCTACAATCTTAAGCGTCAGCCCGCCTTTAAAGCGCTGGGTCTCCTTGCGTTCCCAATGAAAATCAACGCCTATTACAACATCGTTCAACGTAAATGTAGCCCCATTGTCTACCGGCTCTATGTCAATCTCCCGAATATCGGCAGCCCCCATAAAGCTGAACCGGTCGCCGGCCTCATTAAGAGTTGCCGTGAAGTCGCCGGACACCTCGGTATCGCCGGCCTTGAAACGCCCGTCAAAAACACCGCTGATAACATTGCCGCCAACTATTCCTACGCTGACAACAGGCTCAACACCGTTCATTTTTCTTTCGGTTTTGATTTTTGAAACTACATTATCCATCATTGTATCATTGTAACAGGTTTCTGATATTATTCGCTGCAGCCACTCGCTGTCAATACGCTCAAAATCTTTTTCAAGAGGCGTTATCATAACACCGGCAAGGTCAACCGACGCCGGGCTGACTAAAATCTGCGACTCATCCCCGCTGCCATAGAACGATGGCCGGTGTGCCCGGCGCGGTATTACGACGAGTCTCGACCGCCCGCTGTTAGTCTGCCGGGCAAGCACATTTATCATCGGTTCTGCGTCGCCCTCAGGCGTATGCAACTTCTCGATTAATTGTCGTATCATAGACGACGCTCCGGCCGGCGAAGATGCGTCTACTACAAACACTTTTATCGGCAGTTCCTTGACATACGACATGACTCCGTCGGCCGTCGTCAACACCTGAGTCAACCGGCTTGCCTCAATCCATTCCCACAGAGGCAGGAAGTCACTGTTGCCAGCCTGAAAATGCTGATGGTCAGGCGCCGACGCGCCACATCGCGCCCCGTTGTAGAACACCGTGTAGCCCGGCAGATTCCTGGCCAGATTAACCATATCTTCAACGCGGCCGTCAAGTGTCTGAGGCAAATGCTCCTTGTCGGGAATTGTCAAGTGACGCGGAAATATTGGGAACGGATTAATCAATACCGTGTACCGCCCACAATCAACCCCCTCCTGCACCGACGGGCGATTGGATTCACACAAAAAACAGGGGCGCTCGGTTATAGTCTTTTTATCCATCTTTGCGCCGGTTGAGACAATACGCGCCGGGTTAAACTGAACCTTGAACGGATACCCGCCAACAATCACAGTTTTCACCTTCACGCCCGACAGCGCGGCATAATTGTCGCGCGCCGTTCCCCATTTATCCAATTGCGAGATAAACAGATTGTCTACTGCCTGTTTCAGAGTAGCTTCTTCCATCTGAATCCTTTATTTCTTATTCATCGCCCGGCGAGCGTTAACTTCCCACGTGCGTATACGGTCCTTATAAAGATTGTGACCGTTCATTTTTACGCGGTCAAGAGCTGCGTCACTGTTATCCTCCCACCGACGGCAGAAATACAACACATCATAAAGACGGCCTATGCGGTGGCGGCGACTGAACAACAAGCCTAATGCATAATCTTCGCCGTATGACGTATTTGGAATCCCTATTTCACGCAACATCGGGGTGAAGAACGCTCGTGGCGCGCCAAGCCCGTTGATGCGCAATGCGTTATTGCGGCCATTATCCGGAGTCCACTCCTTATGGTCTATGACTCCCGGTGGTATCGTGTTGAGATTAATATCGGTCAGCTCGTAAGTCCCCACAACCATTCCACATCGCTGGGCGTAGAACGCATTGACTATCGCGGCAAGTGTCCCCGTTCCCGAGTAAACATCATCACTGTCAAGCTGTACTGCAAATTTGCCACACCGCTCGTCTCTCACTCCGAGATTCCAGCAACCACCGATTCCCAGGTCGTTACGCTCCGGAATAATGTGTATAACCCGCCGGTCGGCATTTGCAAGTTCGGCCAACACCTCGGTAGTTCCGTCGGTCGAATGATTGTCTATAACTATTACGTTATAATCAAACGGCGCCTCCTGTGATAGCGCGCTCTTTACGGCGTCGGCAATCGTGCGAACTCGGTTACGGACAGGTATTATGACCGAAGCTTCAACCGGAAATCCGTCTGCCTCAAGCTGCACATCCTCAAATTTCGGCTCCAAATAGGCTCCCACAGCCTTCAGATGGGCCGTGCACGCTTTCTCCATTTCTATCTGAACTCCGCGGTTCTTCGGGTCCACATAATCAAATATCTTCTGCCCCGTCGCGCGATTATCGGTCTCTACATCGCTATACAGGTACTCGTTGATATGAACCAACTCGCCCACGCGCGACAATGCAAGGCGCAGGGCATACAGACCTGCTGCCGTATATTCTTCATCGAGTTGCGCCGCGGCCTCTTTCAATTTACTTGTGTTTATAAACAGTAGTGTTCCGAAGTCAAAATCATCCCTGAGCGACCCTTCCTGATAATCTATGACCGGAGCCGGTTTCATTGTGCCATCGGCCGTCTCGGCATAGTAGTCGGCATAAAGCATCGCCGCATCCGTGTCGGCGGCCAAGCGGCTCAAACGTTCCAACGCTAAGTATCCCGGGCGCAGATGATTCGCCCCCGTATATAGCAGAGTATATTCAGCCTCCGAACGCTCGGCTATCAGCCTCATTGTTCCGGTCGACTTCAACGCGTCTATCTCCACAACATTTACACCCGCAGGAACATCGGCAGCCTCAACACCCGGCGCAACCATAACTGTTACTGACGCAACTATGGGCGACTCTCGCAGAGAGTTTACCGTTGCAACTGTCGATTCGGCAGTGCCGTATGGCAAAAAGCAATCTATCATCGGTTTCATCTTTATTCTTGTTTTTATGTTATTTATTCAAAAATTGTAATATCTGTTCCATAAGCCTGTTACGGTCGGCCCCGCTCATGATTGACTCAAACGGGAAGCCCAAAACCACCGTGCGATAGTTTCCGGCGTCGGTCGCAATTCCGGCCACAATATTGTTCTCGCCATAGCGCATTATGGTTGCTCCCTTTTCTGAATCTGCAGCATAAATTCCATCGGGAGACTCCACTACATAGCTATCGGCATTCTTGGTGTTATAAAAACTGAGTCTCAAGCCGCCAAACTCTTTAAATCGTGATGGCACCTCAAAAGCAGTTCCCTCTACCGAGGACTGCCCAACGCGCCAATGATAACCCAGCACGTCTGTTGCAAACTTTTTATCAATTTCCTGAGTCTCCTTGGTTGAATAGGGATTATCCCAGATGTCGGTAGCCACATACGAGCCGGTGACCATCACCGAGCCGCCGGCGGCCGTATAGTCGGTTATTCGTTTCTGAAGCTCGGGGGTAAAACATTTGTATTTTGTCCCGTAAGCACCTGTTCCAACCTGAATCTCTTTCTGCTTACCAAGAATCAAGTCTGCAACCATCGGCTCTTTTGCCGCTTTTGCATTAGTCCAAGCCTCCACGCTCGACGACACAAACGATTTGCCCGCGGCCGCAATCGATACACCGTGGGTGTACACAAAATCATGCGTATTTCCGGCTATGACACGGTCCTCATAATCGGCCCGCGACGCTCCAAATCCTGCCGCATCGTCATCCATCCACGGTATATCGCGACGGAATTCATACATCTTGCCGATATGACCTATATCCAGCACATCGGGCACACCGCCGTCGCGCTCGCTGTTAAACCCGGCTATCTTTCCGGCATCAAATGTATCCGGTCCCGATACACGGGTAAAACCGTTTACTATCACTACATCCGGGGCCCCGGCACCCGCCCTGAGCGATAACACTTCGCTTGGGAAAGAAATACCGCCATCGTTACCGGCAACGACCTTGTAGGAATGTATCTTATTGTCTGTCACTTTTATCTTGTATTCCGGGCTGTTCACTCGGGAAACCTCTCTGAAAGCGCCGCCGTCAACGCGCTCCATTACTACATAGTAGGTCGGAACTGCAGTCGGCTCGCTCTTATCATCTGTAGCCGCCCAACTCATAGTATATTGGGCCGCGTCTCCGTCATGCCCGTCATAAACAATACCCAAAGCATGAACCGGTAACGGTTGCACTATATATGGTCGGCCATCTCGCTCGGCAAGAAATTTCAACATACCCTTATAGATAGCTCGTGAAACCGTGAAGCGGAACGTCGGGTCATTGCCATATCGCATATCCGCAAAATTCTGATGGCTGAGCAACTCTAATAACATCGCCGGAACCTCCGGAACTCTTGCCTCAAAGTAACTCTGGTCCCACATCGCGCGACGGGTCCAATTAGGCTCGTAATTCGCTCTGATATCTGCCACAATCTGTGAGGCCACAATATCCGTATATCGGCGTGACGCAATTCGAGGAGTTCCATTCGCCATTTTATTGCTCCCGTTGGATGTTGTACAATATATTGACAACGTGCCTATTATCGAATCATTTGGCGTTGTTCCGGCATCGGTATGAAATGCAAACGACAGGTCTACCGGAATCTTCAATCCTTTTGCGCCGGGAAGCACCGACGAGCCCCCTGCCAAATAATTTACCCACAAGCCGCGGCTGCGATAATCATCACTGTAATCCTGCACATTGCCGCTCGGGGTGTATACGCTATCGGGCATTCCGGCCCATTGTAGCCAATATCGGGCACCCTCGGTATAGCGCGGATAGCCGCTGACAATCGGGCTGCCCTCAATCCCTTCTTTTTCGGCTTTCTCTGTTTGGACATATCGGGCTACATTACCCATTCCACCGCCTATCTTTACAGCGTCGGCACTGACTATGCTGCCGGCTTTCGAACTAACATTCGACAGTGTCACCACAGCCTGCTCCCCCTGAGCCAACGGATAGTGACCTAAATAAATCCACGTTCCGCCTCCCATCTGCTGATTAACTGTCACATGACGGTCGCCGCCGGTGGTGTGTATTGTATACCGTGCATCCTTGGCACTCGTCGGGAATGATGCATACGATACATATACAGCATATTCGCCGGCTTGGGGCATAATTGCGCTCCAGGTTGCTGTTGCCTCCCCTTTGCCCCCCTTCACCGTCTTAACACAGCGGGCACGGCCGGCCTTAAACGGATTATCATTATCTCCTAATGTAGATTTCAGGTAGGCAAAGCCCTCAACGCCGGCATCACCCCATCCATCGCCTGTTTCGCTGTATCCTTTCCATGCAAGGCCTCCGTCACCGTCTACTATCACTTCGGTTCGCTTGACATCCCGTTCGCGAGGCGACATGACATAAGCACCTGCATTCTCCAACATCGGCATCAGATATGGTATCACGTAACTTTGTGGATATAAATCCTCTACCGTCTCAAAAAGACGTGCGCGCTGCCACTCCCAGCGGTTCAGCGACGGTTCATAATAATAACCGTGACTCTGCCACAACGCTATATTGGCACCGTCAAGACCTTTGGGCGCACGAGGGCCTTCCTCGTGATGTACAAAACGGTCTTTCTCGGTCGGACCCTTAATTTTTATCTTCGGCACCGTTGTCAATTGTTCTAAGAGCCATCCGCCAACACTAATATTTACCTTGTAGCGGGATGCCTCCGCGGGCAATTCTGCCGCAACGATACCACCAATACGGCCGGCCATTTCCCGGTCAATCGACAGATAGGCAAGCTCTTTGCTAAATTCAACATCAATTCGCCGGGCCTTCTCGTCAACTACAATCGTGTCAACCTTTACCTTTCCTATCTGATTATTAGCCCCGATAAGCGACCCTATCTCCTCGTTGATTCGCTTCTCATGCTCTGAGGTAATTTCTACTTTAGCTTGAGCAACCGAGCCGACCGTCATCATAACCGCCAGTCCCAATAGCATTCTTGCGCATACTCTTTTCATAAAACGGGTTTTCAATGGTACTGATTTTTTAATCAAAATGAATTTTCACAAAAATATAAAAAACAATCCCAATTCCTAAAGTTTTAAAAGGTAATTTTCCGAAATAAACATTATTTTTATTTTAAATACTGATTTTTAGTCATTGTAGCCTGAATATAGCCGATAAATAAGAATAAATGTTAACAATAGGGCAATTTCCCGCCCCTCGCCCGGCCTAAACTTTCATTCGGGCGGTATGGCTTGGCTTTACTTTAAAATTTAACCCAATCGTTCCCCGTGAATCTAAACTGTTTCTTAACTTTGCGCATAATTTTACCGCTATGGCACCATCCGACAATACCCTCTGGAACAGCCAATACATAAAGGTGATGACATCCAACTTCCTGCTGTTCTTCGCGTTCTATCTGCTAACCCCTCTTCTCCCGATATACCTTGCCACTCAATTCAACACACCCAAAGACATCATCGGCATCGTTCTGTCGGGATACATTATTGCGACACTGGTCGTCAGGCCATTCAGCGGATTCATTGTCGATACATTTAACCGAAAGAAAGTGTTGACAATCTGTTTCTTCGTGTTCTTCATCTGCTTCGCGGGATACATCGGAGCCTCCACCCTGCTGATGTTCGCCATTATTCGCACCATTCACGGGCTGCCATTCGGAGCCTCAACCGTCGCCAATTCCACTGTCGCCATTGACGTTCTGCCCTCGGCCCGACGCAACGAAGGTATCGGCTACTACGGGCTATCCAATAACCTCGCCATGGCAGTCGCGCCTACCGCCGGAATCTACATTTATCACGCCACCAACAATTTCACGCTCCTGTTTTGGCTGTCGTTGATTCTCGCATTCTTGGGATTTATCGTTACAACGCGAGTACAATTACCGGCTCGGCAACCGATACCGGGTAAACCGAAAATTTCACTTGACCGATTCTTTCTTACCCGGGCATGGCTTATGGCCATAAACATCTCTTTATTCGGGCTATGCTGGGGCGCTCTATCCAATTATGTAGCCATCTTTGGCCGGGAAGCGCTCGGAATAACAAACGGCACCGGAGCCTTTTTTGCCCTCCTGTCAATCGGGCTGGTAATGTCCCGACTGTCAGGCGCCAAGGCACTACGCCAAGGGCACATCGTCGAAAGCTGCACGCGAGGCGTCGTCATATCCCTGATTGGTTACGCCCTGTTTGCCGCCGAGTTCGGAAAGTTCTCATTCTACTTGTCTCCTTTGCTGATAGGGCTCGGGAACGGCCGAATGTACCCGGCATTTCTCAACATGTTCATCAAAGTAGCACGCAATGACCAGCGCGGAACCGCCAACTCTTCAATCCTGATTTCATGGGATTTAGGAATGGGAATAGGCATCATTTTCGGCGGTTTCTTTGTTCAGTACATATCCTATACAGCCGCATTCATAGCCGTTGCCGCTATGCAAGCCACAGGTTCAGCCTTATACATCTTCGCAACCCGGCAATTCTTCTCCAAACGCCGCCTCGACCTCCCCTAACCCGCCGGCCCTACTGTGTTCCAGGTCCGTAATTATTTAGAGATAAACGATTCTATCTCCTTTATGATTGTCGAAATATCAAATCGGGACATAGCGCCCTCGGCCGTTTTACGAAGCTCTTCAAGTGTTTCCCGATTATTTATCAATCTCTCTATGGCACAGGCGATATTTTCCGGCGCGTTGCCTGTGATGACACCACCACCCGACTCCAGCATTTCCGTCACGCCATTTACTTTGGTTGACACAACCGGCGTGCCGATGCTTAGTGATTCTGCCACTACCATTGGAAATCCTTCTGTATCAGATGTAAGACATAAAACGTCGGCATTTTTCATAGATGGATATGGATTCTCCACAAAACCGGCAAAATTGACAACATCGTTGACATTCAGCTCGGCAGCCATAGTTTTTAATGTTTCTTCAAGCGGACCTATCCCGAGAATATCCACCGATATTTTATACCCTTTTGACTTTAGGATAGAAACTGCCTCCAATAAAATATCGTGACGCTTTGCCGGAATAAGGCGGCCAACCGAAACTATCTTAAACACGTCGCCGTCAGCCATCTTTATCCTTTCTCCCGCCTTGGTCTTTACAGTCACCGAGTCAACCGGGTTTGCTATCACTTGCTTATAAGCCGATGTTTCAAACAAACTTTCAAATGCTTCTTTCGAGCCTTCCGAAACCATCGCAACCCTATCCATAGTCTTATAAATGGCTCTTTCCTCTTCGGGACTAATCCAGAAATTGTACCAACGATGCAAAATCTGATTGCAATGAACCCACGTACAATTCAGATCTCCCAGCTCCCGTATTTGTGAATGAAGCTTCAACGTCGGTCCCTCCATAAAAGAGACAATAGTATCAAAACTCCTTCCTCTCAATTTCTTAACAGCACGATTGCGACGCACAATATTCCTGATGCCTTTGAAATGAGTTATGACTCGCGTATATAAATCACTATATGAAGGAAAGAGTGACACAATTTCAATATCGCCGGGTATTTCTTTTATGAAATTACCCTCCCCATATATCAGCAGCAGCGTAATATTAAATCTATCCCTATTCAGATATTTCAATATTGTGCAAAGCACCCGTTCGGCTCCGCCACCCTTCAGCGAATCATGTATTATCAAGACATTTTGCTTCATCGTCACTGTTCTTGTATTGTTTTGAGATGGATTAAAGAAAGGCGAGAGGTTTTTTTAACCTTTCGCCTTCTTGTTATGTATACAGTAATCGTTTACTTCTTTGCCTGACGGTTCTTGGTATTGACCGCAGTTGCCGCTGCTGTAATCTTACCGCCACGACGCGTATCGGTTATATAAGCCACCGGAGCTGCGATAAAGATTGTGGCAAGCGTACCAACCACTACACCGCAAATCATAGCGAATATGAACGAACGGATAGCGTCACCGCCAAGGATAAAGATACACAGCAACACAAGCATTGTTGATGCCGAGGTCATCACCGTTCTTCCCAACGTTGAGTTCATTGAGTCATTAATCAAGTCATAGAAATTACGTTTGGGATAGAGCGCTATATTCTCACGCATACGGTCAAAGACTACCACTGTATCATTTATCTGATATCCGATTACGGTCAATATCGCCGCTATAAACGTTTGGTCTACCTCCATTGCAAACGGCAGTACCCCATAGAACAACGAGTAGAAACCAATGATTGTAAATGCCGTGAACGCTACTGCTGCAAGTGCTCCAAGCGAGAATGCCACATTGCGGAAACGAACAAGAATATAGAGGAACATCGCTGCCAACGCTATTGCCACTGCAATGTATGCGTCGGTTTTCATATCATTGGCAAGCGTAGGTCCAACCTTTTGCGATGACATTATACCGACATTCTCATTAGTTGTCGAGAAGTCTTTTTCCGACATTCCGTTCAGCTCACTTTCAAGACCCTTATACAGAATTCCGGTGATTTCTTTCTCCACATCATCATTTTCCTGGTCTGAATCAATCTTATAGTTGGTTGAGATTCTAACCTTGGTGTCGTCATCTATCGAGATAACATTCACCTCGGCACCCGGGAACAGCGGAGCCAACTTATCCTTCAACTCATGAGTCTTAACCGAGTGGTCAAATTGAACCACATAGTTGCGACCACCCGAGAAGTCGATACCCTGAGAAAGTCCGCGAACAAAGAACGATACCACGATAATAGCCACAAGCACACCACATATTCCGAAAGCAACTTTACGCTTACCAAGGAAATTGAAGTGGGTATTGGTAAACATCTTGCGAGACAAGCCTGTTGTAAACGTCAGATTCTTGAACGCTTTCTTCTTTGCCCCGAGGATGAACACCAAGCGAGTCAGATACACAGCCGTGAAGAATGAGCAAACGATACCGATAATAAGCGTTGTAGCAAAACCCTTGATAGGACCTGTTCCGAAGAGAAGCAGGATAACACCGGTGATAATTGATGTCAGGTTAGAGTCAAAGATTGCCGAGAACGCATTTGAATAACCGTCGGCAATAGCTGTTGCCGTATTCTTGCCGGCACGAAGTTCCTCCTTTGTACGCTCGAAAATAAGCACATTGGCGTCAACGGCCATACCGAGCGCGAGCACGATACCTGCAATACCCGAGAGTGTCAATACAGCCTGGAACGAAGCCAAGATACCAAAGGTAAAGAAGATATTGAAAATCAAACCGAGGTTAGCCGTAAGTCCGGGGATAACACCATAAAACGCCATCATAAATATCATCAACAGAACCAGCGCGATAATAAACGACATGAAGCCATCCTCTATCGCCTTCTGTCCGAGTGACGGACCGATAACGGTATCGCTGATAATCTCTACTTTCGCGTTCATCTGACCGCTCTTGAGCACGTTTGCCAAGTCTTTTGCCTCGTCGGTTGTGAAGCTACCGGTTATCTGAGAACGACCGCCGTCAATCACAGAGTTAACTCGCGGAGCCGAGTAAACATTGTCGTCAAGCACAATTGCAACCTGCTTGCCGATATTGTTTGCCGTAATATGTGCCCAGCTCTTTGCCGCTGCCGGCTTCATTGTCATCGACACATAGTTACCACCCTGCATATTGTCAAAATCGCTGTAAGCCGAGCTTACAACATCACCCGAAAGTGCTGCCTTACCATTGGTCGTCTTAAGAGCTATCAGCTGATAGAGTTCTGCCTTTGTCTTACCTCGGGTTGTATCATTTATCTCAACAATCTGAGGCTTAACTTCCCATGCCAGCTTCACGTTTGTTGGCAACAAATTCTTGGCGGCATCAGATTTCAACAGCGACATGATTGAGTCGCGATTTGCCTTCAGAGCCGATGCCACAACTGTTTGGTCATACGGATTTCCCTCCTGTACAAACAGTTCAAAGAGGCCCGTGCCGTTGCGGGTCGAGTCGTTTCGCAACACGCGGTCAAACTCGTGAAGAGCTCCCTGGAACTGTGCGTAAGGCATTGTCTCATAAAACTCAAGATTGGCCGACGACTTCAACAAGTCGCGAACACGGTCATGCTCCTTTACGCCGGGAAGTTCCAAAAGAATCTGACCATCCTTCTCAAGCTCCTGAATATTCGGGGCTACCACACCAAACTGGTCAATACGGGCGCGCAACACGTTGGTGGCGCTCGAAACGTTATCCTTTACCTCATCCTTGAGCACGCTTTCTATCTGGTCCATCGAGGCGCCTCGCTTAACCTTGCTCTTGAACGAATCATTATTCTTAAATAATTCATACAGGTCACTTTGGGGATACAAACGCTTATATTCTTTGCAGAATATCGACACATAATCGTTACTGCGTGTGGCTCTTACCACCGAGTCGGCTGCGGCTATCGCGCCATTCAGATTCTTATTGTCGGGATTGGAAGCCATCGAACGAAGAATGTCAGGCACCGAAACTTGCAGCGTCACATTCATACCACCCTTAAGGTCAAGACCCAATCCTACTCCCAATTTTTGTACTTCATTAAACGTGTATCCCATGTACACATCCTCCTGGGCTATTGAGTCCATGAAGAATTTATAAGATTCACGGTAAGCATCCGAGTTGTTGCCTGCCTTACCGGCTTTCATCATCGCATATTCCGCTCCCTTGTCCTCATAATGACTGGTCACTACCGAGAACGACAGATAGAACAAGCAAATCAGCACCAGAAAAATCGCAATGATTCCGGCGACAACACTTCCCAAGGTTCCTTTACTTTGCATTGTGTTGATTAAATATGTTTAATAATTGTTTAATAATTTCTTTTCTCCGAATGAAACGGCCTGAACACCCTTTCTCAGCGTGTTCACGCTACCGCACACTCTCTTTCAGTCTGCAAAGATACTACTTTTATTTGCTTTTTTACAACATAAATTTACTTTTTTATCACTTTCACATCCCCAAAATCAAAGTTTCCGGCTTTTTTACCCCTTAAATTTCGGTTTTTCCCTCTTTGTGTGTATATTTTCCGGGAGTTTTACTATCTTTGCGTTTCTACTGATGGTGTATCAAGCCGTTTCTAAACAGAAACCGGCGGCCGCATCATTCAATTTGTTAACAATAAGCCACTTATATAAATGGAAAAGAAATTCAGCAGAACTCTTATTACCACAGCTCTCCCATACGCCAACGGGCCTGTTCACATCGGCCACTTGGCCGGTGTTTATGTCCCGGCCGATATTTATGCCCGTTACAAACGTTTACGCGGCGAAGATGTGCTCCTCATCGGAGGAAGCGATGAGCACGGAGTTCCCATTACTCTGCGCGCCCGTAAAGAAGGCATTACCCCACAGCAAGTCGTTGACCGATACCACAATATCATCAAAGATTCAATGGAAGAACTCGGCATAACGTTCGATGTCTATTCCCGAACCACCTCCGAGCTCCACCACAAAACCGCTTCCGAATTTTTCCGCCGTCTCTATGACAACGGAAAATTCATCGAAAAAACATCCCTGCAACCCTACGATGAACAAGCCGGCGAATTTCTTGCCGACCGATATGTCGTCGGCACTTGCCCCCACTGTGGCAGCGACCGCGCATACGGCGACCAGTGTGAAGCCTGTGGAACATCATTGAACGCGACCGACCTGATTAATCCGCGTTCTGCACTGACCGATGCGCCGGTATCAATGCGCGAGACATCCCATTGGTTCCTCCCGCTCGACCAATATGAAGACGCCCTGCGCAGCTGGATTCTCGACGGACACAAAGAGTGGAAAACAAACGTCTACGGTCAGTGTAAATCATGGCTCGACCTCGGTTTGCAACCGCGCGCCGTCTCGAGAGACCTGAAATGGGGAGTGCCGGTACCGGTTGACGGAGCCGACGGTAAAGTCCTATACGTGTGGTTTGACGCCCCAATCGGATATATTTCAAATACCAAAGAGATTCGGCCCGACACTTGGGAAAAATACTGGAAAGATTCACAAACCCGCATCATCAACTTCATTGGCAAAGACAACATCGTGTTCCACTGCATTGTCTTCCCCGCCATGCTGATGGCCTACGGCGACAATTTCCAGCTACCCGACAACGTTCCGGCCAACGAATTTTTAAACCTTGAAGGAGACAAGATTTCAACCTCGCGAAATTGGGCCGTGTGGCTTCACGAATACCTTCGCGACTTCCCCGGCAAGCAGGATGTTTTACGATATGTATTGACCGCCAATGCCCCCGAGACACGCGATAACGATTTCACCTGGGCTGAATTTCAGGCTCGTAACAACAACGAGCTCGTGGCAATTCTTGGCAATTTCGTCAACCGCGCAGTTGTGTTGACCCACAAATATTTCAACGGAACCCTCCCGGCAGCCGGCACGCTTGCCGAGGTTGACTCATCCTTATGTGAAGCCGTTAAAACAGTCAAAGCGACTCTGACCGAGAATCTTGAGAATTTCCATTTCCGCGAGGCCGTAAAAGACGCTATGGAGCTGGCCCGACTCGGAAACAAATACCTCCAGGAAACAGAACCGTGGAAGTTGGCAAAAACCGATATGGAACGCGTGGCCACAATACTCAACATAGCCATCAACCTTTCGGCCAATATAGCCATCGCCATGGAACCATTCCTCCCGTTCATGAGCAAACGATTGGCCGACATGCTCAGCCTCGCCAATCTGACATGGGATAGCCTCGGAAATATGGAACTCCTCCCGGCCGGAACCACAATAAATCAACCCGTTCTTCTCTTTGAAAAAATCGAAGACGAAGCTATAAAAGCCCAATTGGACCGCCTGGCCAAAATCAAAGAAGAAAACAAAGCTGCGTCTTTCAAGCCTGCTCCTATTCAGGAAGATGTTGATTTTGACACATTTATGAAAGCCGACCTGCGCGTAGGCACCGTTTTGGAATGTTCTCGCGTTCCGAAAGCCGACAAGCTGCTGCGCTTTCTCATTGACGACGGCCTGAATAAACGAACAATCGTATCAGGAATTGCCAAGCACTACAACCCCGACGAGCTTGTTGGCAAGCAAGTTGTCTTCATTGCCAACCTGCCGCCAAGACGACTAAAAGGAATCCTCTCCGAAGGCATGATACTATCGGCCGAAAACGCCGACGGCTCGCTGGTTGTAATATCGCCGTCGGCGACTGCCACCCCAGGAGCCCAAGTAAAATAAAATCCATATCAACAGCCATTTATCTCATTATGGGAACGAACGCCAAGCCCCGCATTTTAATTATCTATACCGGTGGTACCATCGGTATGATTGAGAATCCCGACACCGGCGCTCTCCAACCGTTTGACTTTGACCATCTGATTGATAACGTTCCAAAAATCAAGATGCTCAAATTCACGATTGACCATGTCTCGACCGAGCCGCCAATCGACTCCAGCGACATGGTCCCCGAAAACTGGCAAGAGATTGTCCGAGCCATCCATGACAACTATGACCGGCACGACGGCTTTGTTGTTCTTCACGGTACTGACACAATGGCCTATACCGCCTCGGCGCTTTCTTTCATGCTCGACGGGCTGAACAAGCCGGTAATCATAACCGGCTCGCAGCTACCCATAGGCGAAGTGAGAACCGACGGCGAAGAAAATCTAATCACGGCGCTCCAGATTGCCGCCGCACGCCGCAAAGACGGCTCCCCCATGGTTCAGGAGGTCGCTATCCTTTTTGAGAACTATTTATGGCGAGGTAACCGCGCAACCAAAATCAGCGCCGACAATTTCAACGCATTCAAAAGCAACAACTACCCGTCTTTGGCTAAGATTGGGCTCGGAATACATTTCAATCACGATGCCCTTTGGTGCGCTGCTCCAGGCAGTAAGTTAAACGTAAAATATGAAATGGACCCGAATGTCATCTTTCTGAACCTTTTCCCGGGTCTGACCGAAATAACTTTGCGACACCTGCTGAACACGCCCGGCGTAAAAGGCGTTGTTCTAAAGAGTTACGGCGCAGGGAACGGCCCGTCGGCACAGTGGTTTATCGACGCGCTTTCCGACGCCATTCAGCGGGGGATTGTGGTCCTGAACGTAAGCCAGTGTGTCAATGGCGGAGTCAATACCCGGCGATACGTAACCGGCGACCGGATGGCGGCCTGCGGCGTAGTTTCAGGGCGCGATATCACGTCAGAAGCCGCAATTACCAAAATGATGTACCTCTTTGGGCTGGGACTTGATTCTCAGACAGTTGCCGAGGCTTTAAGCACCCCGATTCGAGGCGAGTTATCCCTATAAGCAACCGCTATTTCTGAATTATTTTTCCGGGAATAGCCGGTATAAGTCTGAACAAATATCCGTTTCGGTAATACTGTTCATAGGGTGGTCGAGTCCGAACCCCGTCAGGCGTTTCAATGTACAATATGGATTTACTTGATGCATTAGTAGTCCTGATTACCATGTACTTATCATCCAGCTTTATTACATCGCCAATCACGGTATCGTTCAACCGCTCCCTATGAATATCCGTCTTCTGCTCATATCGACTGAGAATTTCAGCCGACGTATAAGGTAACACCGTGTTAATCTTATCCTTACCGTTTAAATATAAACGCGAAATCCCCTTCTTTGTATTGGCATCAAACGACAGCATCAGTCCGTTTCTTTGCCACGGGTCAGGAGCATAACCTTTGAGAATTTCCGCCAATATCGGGTATTTCACATAGTTGCTTTCACACCCTTCATGCGACACCAATGAAGTCTTTGTTGCATGCATATTCTGCACGGCGGTAACAAACTGATTATATTGACGATAAGTTCTTTCCCTCAGAAACATAGCCCCCGCGGTAAGAGCTAAACACGTCAAACCAACGAGCCCGCATATCGATTTAAAAACAATCAATTCCCTATGACCGGCCACACCAGAAACCGCAACACCGACTTTCACCAATAAAATCAGTGCATATACCGACGGTGCCCACAATTGCCTCGAAGCATTATAGACCACAAGGTCCATCAATAATGAAAAGACAATAGCGTAAAAGAAAAACTGATTATCAGCTAAAATTCTATTAACCGACCCCTTATCTATCAGCCATAACGCTACTATCGCTACAAAAAGAACCGTTACAGGCGTATGCAACAGGTCAAATGCGCATGACGCCGCGTTGGATGCAATTTGAGTGAATAAATCCCCCGAGCGACCGGCCACACGGTTGAAATTACCCGGAGCAAGGACACACACTGCCGTGCCGGCGGCAAATGAGAAAAGTGCCAGTTTTTCACGTCGGTTCATCCTGCGAATCAGAAGCAAAGCGCTCGCTAAAAGCGGCAGTGAAAAACTTTCCTGCAACGTACCGGCCACGAATGCCAATGAGACTGTTACCCAAAATCCTACGTCACAACCGTTTCTATTACCCATACACCACATAAGCAAAGCGAGGATTGCAACTGAGGTCCATAGATAGTTCACTGAAAATGACGTTATTGAAAACGCAACGAGACCAACGTCGGGAAGCAGAATCCACATTAATCCCCACACTCCTATACCCGTCAGAAAAGAACGTTTTTTCAAAGACAATCGGCAAATCAAGTCCCACAACAGCGTGTAGACCAATGCGTTAAGCAACGAGTACAACCAACCGGGAGTCAAACTGACAAGAGACTGCACCAAAACATGCACTAAAAATCGGCCGTTTGACGTGACATAATGTTGAGTCTGAGTAGTTATACACTCTGTAAAGGAGGAAATCTTTTTCCCGTCGCCACCATGCAGGGATGAGTCGGCAAACATATATCCAAGGTCATCCCCGATATGAAAAGTTTGCAACGACAACATGAATGCAATCGTGAACACAAATGCCCCGGTAAAAAATTTAGCTTTAGACAAACCTGAATAGTATAGAGGATTTCAATTTATTCTTTTGCCGCCGTAAACGATAAACGTATACGTTTATGTAAAAAACAAGTCGGCCAACGCGGATTGCGCAGGTCGACTGTTAACTTGTGCTGTTTATGTTTCCTTTTATGGAAGCTGCATTATTCAGCAGTAGCTGTAGTGTCAGCGGCAGCAGCAGTAGTGTCAGCAGGAGCAGCAGTAGAATCTGCAACTTCTTCTACAACCTCAGTTGCTACTTCAGTAGTATCTGCAGCCTCAACAGTAGTCTCGGCAGAGTTGTTGCAAGAGAACATAGAAGCGCTGAGAACAACAGCAAAAAGTAAAACTAACTTTTTCATTTTCTTTCTAATTAAATAATAAAACAATTTTCTTTAGCTTCAAAAACTGCACAAAGGTAATACAAATTTCAGATATACCAAACAAAAATTAGTATTTTTTTTTGCGAAGGCTGTTTTTTGGTGAAAAAATGTTAAATTTCGTATCTGGATATGCTAATTTTTAACATTTCGCTCAGCAACAATACGATTTGCTGTTTCCACCGCTTTCGATATATGGTCACAGATATGGTCGGCGGTCATCAGATTTTCGATACCTGCATGTTGAAGGTCGCGATGCACATTCTGATTCACGCCCGAAAGCACCACATGTATTCCGGCTTTATGGGACGACTTGATTAATATCTCAAGATTGTGAATACCGGTAGAGTCTATAAACGGCACTCGACGCATTCTGATGATACGCACTATCGGTGTTTTGGACATGCCGCTGCGCATAAGCTCGTCAAACTTGGTCGCCACCCCAAAGAAGAATGGCCCGTCAATTTCATATACCTCAACTCCCGGCGATACGTTAAGTATCTCATGCACCGATGCATCGGTGCCACCGGTCGCGTCAAGTTGCTCACTATAAACTTTAACCTGAGTGTTTTCCATAACACGGCGCAAGAATAGAATGATAGCCAACATCAATCCTATCTCTATCGCGATTGTCAAATCAAAGACAACCGTCAACAGAAATGTTACTATCAGCACCGATATGTCGCTTTTGGGATTTGAAAAGATTGCTTTCACCGTGCGCCATCCGCTCATATTATACGACACCATAATCAGTACCGCCGCCAGGCAGGCCATCGGCACCAAATTTATCAACGGCATCAGGAAAAGGTAAATAAGCAACAGCACACACCCGTGAACCAGCCCGGCAACAGGGGTTTTCGCTCCGTTTGTTATATTGGTCATCGTTCGTGCTATCGCCCCGGTTACAGGGATTCCGCCAAAGAACGGAACAACAGTGTTTGCTATTCCTTGACCAATAAGCTCCGTATTGGAATTGGTTCGCGAACCGGTGATACCGTCGGCAACCGTAGCCGACAATAAAGACTCTATCGCTCCGAGAATTGCTATCGTAAAGGCCGACGGTAGCAAACTGTTAATCGTGGCCATGCTCAACTCAAAGCCGCGGGGTTCGGGTATGTCGGTTTTCAGAGAGCCAAATCTTTGCCCTATAGTCTCAACATTCCATTCAGGCGCAAAACCTTTAACTACATACACCGCTATCGTCACAATTATGATTGCCATTAGTGCTCCGGGAAGTCTCTTTGACACTTTGGGCGTAATAATTATTATTGCCAGCGAAACAATCCCGACAACAAGCGTCGGCACGTCAATCTGCGACAGATGTTTCAGATACACACCCCATTTGGGTATAAACTCACTGGGGACTCCGGTCAATCCAAGCCCTAAGAAATCATTAATCTGGGTGGAAAAAATCGTCAGCGCTATACCCGCCGTAAACCCAACGACTATAGGATAAGGAATAAATTTAATCACCGTTCCAAGATGGAAAACGCCAAGGAGTATCAGTATCAATCCGGCCATAAATGTAGCGATAGCCAACCCTTGCAATCCGTATGTAGCTATTATGTTGTAGACTATTACAATAAAAGCTCCGGTGGGCCCGCCAATCTGAACCGAATTGCCGCCAAACGCCGACACCAAAACGCCGCCTATTATCGCCGTTATCAAGCCAACCGTCGGGCTTACACCCGAGGCTATTCCAAAGGCTATCGCCAAAGGCAAAGCGACGATACCCACTACAATACCGGCTATTAAATCGTTTTTAAACTTGGATAATGAATAGTGGCGCAGAGCCGAAAACAACTGTGGATGAAAATCTATTTTACCTGAGAATACCATTATAAATCAAACATTTATACGCTATGCATTTAAAAGCTCAATAATTTTACCTAACAATCCTCCCGAAACTATCCGTGTAAGCAGTATATAAAAAGCCATCGTAGGCACCACCAGCAGCAACGAGTCTATACGGTCAAGAATACCGCCATGCCCCGGCAGTATCTTTCCCGAGTCCTTAACATGGATTGAACGCTTCATCATGGATTCTACCAAATCGCCCCACGTGCCAAAAACGCCAACGATTAAACCCATTCCCACATACCAGCCTGTCGACATCGGATAATAGCTGCCAAAACAGTATTTAAACACAAAAGCCGACGCCACGGCAAGCAAAACTCCACCCCAGAATCCTTCCCAGCTCTTCTTGGGCGATACCCGCTCAAACAAGCGGTGACGACCCATCGTCACGCCCACACAATAAGCTCCCGTATCGTTAAGCCACAGCATAATAAACATTGCCAATACCAGCTCCGGACCTCCATAGCTGCGCAACATCGACATTAAAGCAATAGGCAACGCAATGTATATCTGACCTAAGAACGTGTGCCCCAGCGACGGTAGCGGATGTTCATCGGCGCCATACAATTCCAGTAACATTCGCGCTATGATATAAACGCCATAAAGCGCCGGACCGTAATAACCGGGCAACGTCGTGATTCCGAATATATTAACCGCGCAAAGCAACAACAAGCCACCTATTACATCGGTAACGGTTATCAACACCCTGCGGTTGCGACATTCGCTGATGTGACTGAACTCAACAATCCCCAGCACTATCAGTATCGCTTGCAACAGCTCGAAAGATAGCCGCGAGTAGCAAACCAACAGCACTATAAATGCAACGTAAAGAATGCCGGCAAATGAACGGCGTAGTAGATTATTCACAATTCTAAAATTTTTGTGCAAAATTAGCAAAAAAATTAGAATCGCGGCCCTACATCCGGGCCAATTAACCGAAAACTAATGCGCATCGAGCCAGTTGGCCGCTATGCCGTATGACACTTCAAGCGGAACTGAGCCATGGTAAGCGCCTGACATATCATCAAGTACAATCTGTTTAAGAACCTCTATTTCCGACTTTTTCACGTTGAATATCAATTCGTCATGCACCTGCATTATCATCCGTGAGCGAAGTCCGCGTTCCTCGATATGACGCGCAATATTAACCATCGCCACCTTTATAACATCGGCTGCCGAGCCTTGAATTGGAGCATTAACGGCATTTCGTTCCGCATAGCCGCGAACAACCGCATTTCGCGAATTTATCTCCGGCAAACGGCGCTTTCTCCCCATGATTGTTGATACATACCCATCTTCCCGTGCCTTATAAACACACCTTTCAAGATAATTCTTTATGCCTGGATAGGTTGCAAAATACCCATCTATCAACTCTTTAGCCTCGCCTCTCGAGATAGACAACCGTTCCGACAGACCAAATGCCGATATACCGTATATAATCCCGAAGTTGGCCGTCTTTGCTCGCCGACGCTGGTCAGTCGTAACGGATTCAAGCTCCTCATGATATATCTTGGCCGCGGTGGCAGTGTGAATATCGGCACCACTCAAAAAGGCCTCTATCATATCTTTATCGCCACTAATGTCGGCTATCAGTCTTAATTCAATCTGCGAATAATCGGCACTCATCAACACGTCTCCGTCTTCGGGAATAAATGCCCGGCGAATGTCACGGCCATCGTCGGTTCTGATAGGTATATTCTGCAAATTGGGGTTCGTTGACGAGATTCGCCCGGTGGCCGTAACCGTCTGATTATAATTGGTATGTATCTTTCCGGTTGATTTATTCACCAATCGAGGCAGTGCATCAATATATGTTGCCAGCAACTTGCGCAACCTGCGGATTTTCAGTATTAAATCAACAATCGGATGAGTCGCGCGATATTTTTCCAAAATCTGCTCTGTTGTTGAATATGCACCCTTGGAGGTCTTTTTTGCCTTTGAATCAATCTTCAACCGCTCAAACAGAATTTCACCGACCTGCATCGGCGAGCCGATATTGAATGTACAACCGGCCAGCCCATATACCTCCTGCTCTATTTCCACAACTCTTGCCGTCAGGCGGGCATGAAGTTCGGCCAATTCATTCCGGTCAACTCTGACACCGGTCCATTCCATATCGGCCAGCACCTTTATCAGCGGAAATTCCACATTCTCAAGAAGTGACGTCATTCCCTCCTGCTCTATCTCCGCGCGAAGCTTCGGCATTAATTTCAGAACAACCGAGGCCTCTTCACAATACCTTAGCCTGGCTTCATCCCCATCCAACGGCGAGTCGGGATAGGGTTTGCGCGAATCGGTAACCCCGTGAGCAAGAGACATATTCAACCGCGACATTACAACCTGTTCCAGGTCATGTTTCATCTCGGGGTCAATCAGATAGTGAGCTATCGCGGTATCAAACCACCCTGCACTCCAGTCTATTCCGGCCTGACGCAACAACAGGATACTTCGTTTAACGTCGTGACACGCAACCGTCACGGCTCCATCTTCCAATATCGGTTTCAGGATTTCGGCTCTGCCGGTAACATTGGACACATAAACGGCTCTCTCTCCGGGCAATGCAATCGCAACCCCGCTCAATGTCGCTGTCATGGCCTCCTCCCCGACGGCATACACGGCCAGCCCTATTTCCCGCGCTTTAATCGCGTCGGCCACCGCCGCCGTTACCTCCTCGTCGGTTGTCGCCACCGTGTAGCGCGAATCGTCAACCGCCGGGCGCGAATCATCGGCCATATCAAAGAGCGACCCCATGCCATCGACTGCAGTCCGCTCAACCGCCGGTTCTATCGCCGGTTCAACCCCTTGTTGGCGGGAATTCAATCTTTTTATGAAAGTCTTGAATTCCAATTCGTTGAACACCTTCAACAATCGGTATACATCCGCCGGGCGCCGCTGCAACGAGTCTATCGTTATGTCATCAAGCGGCACGTCGGTCTTTATCGTAACCAAAAATTTCGAGAACTTTATCTGCTCGGCATTATCGGCAATCTTGCGACCCAAAGCGCCCTTTATCTTGTGGGCATTTTCAAGCATATTTTCCACCGAGCCCCATTCGGCAATCAGCTTCTGCGCCGTCTTTTCGCCTACACCCGGACACCCCGGAACATTGTCACTCGCATCCCCCTCCAAAGCCAACAAATCAATAACCTGACCGGGATTATCTATTCCATACCGCTCGCAAATTTGCTTCGGGCCTCTGATTTCAAATCCTTCACCGCGCAGTGCCGGCCGATACATAAACACTTTGTCGCTGACCAGCTGACCGTAATCCTTATCGGGGGTCATCATATAGGTCTCAAAGCCCTCCTCGGCAGCGCGCCGCGACAATGTGCCGATTACATCATCCGCCTCAAAGCCCTCACGCTCAATAACCGGAATATTATAGGCCGACAGAATCTCCTTGATATAGGGTATTGACAACGTTATATCTTCGGGCTGCTTGTCTCGCTGCGCCTTATATTCAGGATACGCATCGTGGCGAAAAGTGTGCCCCCCCTTAGGGTCAAAACACACCGCTAAATGTGATGGATTTTCCTTTGTCAGAATCTCATCCAACGTGTTACAGAAACCGAAAACGGCCGACGTGTTAAACCCGCGTGTCGTCACGCGAGGAGCACGAATCAACGCATAATACGCTCTATAAATCAGCGCGTATGCATCCAGCAAAAAGAGTCGTTTATTTTCCATCTTAGGCACATCCAATTACATAATTTACCACAAAGATACTAATTTAACATGTTGTAATCATGTCAACACACAATAAAAAAGAATATTTTTAAGACTGTACACTCCGATAATGGGTAACTTTTTGTAATTTTGCACACCATAATCGACAATCAATTATCGAAATGACTTCCACTTTGGCAACCATACGGCAAACCGTTCAACCCGAGCTCGACCAACTGAACGCTCTAATCAGCAGCGCTTTACAGTCGAGCAATCCGATGATGAACACGATTGTTGATGGATTCCTGAAGACAAAAGGGAAACAGATTCGCCCAATCCTTGTCATATTGACTGCGAAAATGCTTGGCGAAGTGAACCGGCATGTCCTTGAGGCGGCTGCGGCGGTCGAAATGTTACACAACGCATCACTCATCCACGATGACGTTGTTGACGAATCAAAGACCCGGCATTCCCGTCCAACAATCAATAGCGTATGGGATAACCATTTAGCCGTGCTTGTTGGCGATTTCTTTGTGTCTACCGCCCTTGATATGGCGACAAACACCCAAGACCTGCGGATTATCAATTCTATTGCCCGCCTGGGAAAGGAGTTATCAATAGGAGAGATTGACCAGATATACAATGCCCGCAACCACTGTATTGACGAGGAAGCCTATTTTGAGATAATATCCCGCAAAACCGCCGCCCTGTTTGTTTCATGCGTTGAAGTTGGAGCCTTTGCCGTTAACGCCGATACAAAGTGCCTGGATGCAATGAGAGAGTACGCCAGGCTGCTGGGCTTGTGTTTCCAGATAAGGGATGATATTTTTGATTATTTCTCCGATGACAATATCGGAAAACCAACCGGAAACGACCTGCGAGAAGGCAAAATGACCCTCCCGCTGATATATGCGCTATCGCTTACCGGCAATCCTCAGCATGCACAGATGAACTCGCTGGCTCAAAGCGAAACGCTTGACGGAAAGGAGATTGATACGCTGATAGAGTTCGCAAAAGAAAATGGAGGAATAGAATATGCCGTCGCAACAATGAAACGACTGCGTGACGAGGCCGTGATGGCGCTGTCTACCGTTGACGATTCCGCCAATATAGTGCCGCTTTTTGTTGATTTGATTGATTACATTATCAGCCGCGATTTCTGACAATACCGTTACAATCACAAAAGCGAGCGTTGAGCACATAACCGTGACCCACGCTCGCTTTTTATGTATTACACTCCCCTCGGGTTACTTGTTCAGAGATTTATTCATGATTTCGGTGAACTCTTCAAGCTCCATGAAGCCGACATGAGTGTCAACTGTGCCGTCGGGGTGAACAATCGAGATATTCGGAATTGATGTAACGCCAAATGCCTCTGCGGTTTCGGGGCACTTGTCGGTATCAACCGAGAGAAAGACGGCTTTCGAAGCCATTTGTCCGGCTACCTCGTGGAATACCGGGCTGAAAGCACGGCAGGGGCCACACCACGTCGCGTTGAAATCTATCACAACCGGCTTGTCTCCCTTGGCCTTAATTTCGCCGTTATCCGATATAGAGATATACTCGTCAACCTTGGCCTTATCGGCCACAACGACCAAATCATCGGTCGACTGCTCTACAACTTCATCTGTCTTCGTTTCCGAACTTTCCGTCTTGGAATCTCTTCCACAGCCAACCATGGCAGCCGCAAGGGCTACCATGGCTATGTATTTGAGTTTCATGACTTAAAGAACATCTTTAAGAGCCTCGTTTGTAGCATGAACAGCTGCTGCGCTCTTGGCAAACAGGGCTTTCTCCTCATCGTTGAGGTCAAATTCTACAATCTTTTCGATACCGCCGCGACCCAACAGACATGGAACACCTATGCAAAGGTCCTTCTCGCCATATTCGCCTTCGAGCAACGCCGAGCAAGGTATAAGTTTCTTTTGGTCATGCAGAATTGCACCGACAACCTGCGCAGCCCCTGCACCGGGAGCATACCAGGCCGAAGTACCGAGAAGCTTGGTCAGCGTAGCGCCTCCAACCATGGTATCAGCAGCAACCTTATCCAATGTTTCTGCGTCAAGAAGCTCCGACACGGGAAGTCCGCGGTAGGCTGCATAGCGTTTCAACGGAATCATTGTAGTGTCGCCGTGTCCGCCTATTACAATACCCTCAACCTCGGTTACATTTGCGTTCAGGGCATTGCTGAGGAAATATTTGAAACGGGCGCTGTCGAGAGCTCCGCCCATACCGATAATACGGTTTTTAGGCAGGCCGCTTGTCTTGTGGATAAGATAGGTCATCGTATCCATTGGATTGGAAACACAGATGATAGTAGCGTCGGGAGAGTACTTGAGAATGCTGTCTGTCACCGACTTAACGATACCGGCATTAACACCGATAAGCTCCTCGCGAGTCATACCCGGCTTGCGGGGGATACCTGATGTAATCACAACAACATCACTGCCGGCTGTCTTTGAGTAATCATTGGTCACACCGGTCAAGCGAGTATTAGTACCAAGAATATTGGCTGTCTGCATGATATCCATAGCCTTACCCTCGGCAAGACCCTCCTTGATGTCAATCAAAACAACCTCGCCGGCAACCTGATTGGTTACCAACACATTAGCACAAGTTGCGCCTACATTTCCGGCGCCTACAACTGTTACCTTAGACATAATTTCTATTGCTTAGTATTGTAAATGATATTTTGAACGCTGTTTGATATTGGCAAAATTAATCAAATTTTCATAAAAACAAACCTAAATTAAAGAAATTTTTCCACAATTAACTTTTAAATAGGTATTCCTTAAGATGGTCGACAATGAAACAGGCGTGTGTTCAGCATTCAACAATTTGCTGCCGATTCCGCATTTCCCATCTTCATTATTTCCCAAATTCCTGCCAATCACGGAAACAAAATTCTGCCAATTACGGAAACGAAATATTGCCAATTACGGAAACAAAATCCTGCCAATTACGGAAACAAAATCCTGCCAATTACGAAAATGGAAACAATTTTATTTGTGATTATCAAATATTTACACTAAATTTGCACCGACAACAAAACAAACGCATTTTTTAATGGAAATAAATGGTTATAAACCGCGAATTATAGACAGCATATTACGCGAAGAACTTGATGCCATGGGCGCAGTTCTGATTGAGGGCTCAAAGGCTTGTGGGAAAACAACTACTGGGCTAAACGTAGCGGAGAGTGTCATATATATTGACGATCCCGTTAAACGTTCACAATATCTTCAGTTGGCTGATACTGACATTTCTGCAATTTTAAAAGGAGCAAATCCAAGACTTATCGACGAATGGCAACTGGCTCCGAAAATTTGGGATGCGGTCAGATATGAAGTAGACCGGCGAGGCAAAGACGGCCAATTTATACTTACCGGCTCGGCTGTTCCTCCAAAGGATAAACTAAATGAGATAACCCACAGTGGAGCCGGGCGCTTTGCATGGCTACGGATGCGACCCATGTCGTTATGGGAGTCCGGAGAATCTTCTGGTGACGTAAGTTTGAAGCAATTATTCTCCGAAAATTACAAAATTGACGGATATTCTTCCGACTCTGATTTGGATGGAATCGCATTTCTCACATGCAGAGGCGGCTGGCCTAAAGCTGTTGCTAAAGGCAAAGAGAAATCAGCTCTGCGCCAAGTTTCAAACTATTATGAGGCCATTGTTCGTTCCGATATTTCAAGAGTTGACAATGTCGCCCGTGACGAGATACGAACGCGAAGAACTATCCGAGCGCTTGCCAGACATATAGGAACACAATCAACAATCACAACATTATTGAAAGACCTGAAAATTAACGATTCATCTGATATGAGTGATAAAACACTATATTCCTATATAAACGCTCTGAAGAAGATGTTTGTCCTTGAATACATGACCGCATGGAATCCCAATCTGCGAAGCAAAACTGCTGTAAGAGCGGCCGAAACAGGATATTTTGTTGACCCGTCTATAGGATGCGCCGCTTTGGGATTAGGCCCGGATGATTTAATCAACGATTTGAAATCGTTTGGCTATCTGTTTGAGAACCTATGCGTAAGAGATTTGCGCGTATACGCTCAGCCTCTCTACGGCACTGTATATCATTACCGAGATCGAAACGGCCTGGAATGTGATA
>JAFLTJ010000103.1 GCA_022510465.1 Muribaculaceae bacterium | reverse complement strand
TAAAATACTTTGCAAAAGGATTGGGTTCTCCAATGGGGAAAATCATTTTGCGCTGGTGTTCGGCTTTTGCATCTTCACCCGAAACATCGTCTTTCCAAACCTCTTTTGCAAGCCGGAATGCGGCCCAGGCTTTAGGCCAACCGGCATAAAAAGCGATATGGGTAATAATTTCGGCGGCCTCTGAACGGGTAATACCGTTCTTTTTAGCTTCCTGGAGGTGATAAGTCAAGGAACTGTCGGTAATTCCTTGCGAAATTAACGACGTTATCGTAACAAGACTGCGGTCGCGGAGTGAAAGCTTGTCGGTTCTGCTCCAAACCTCCCCAAAAAGAATATCGTCGTTAAGGTGTGCGAACTCCGGTGCGAAATTACCGAGTTGTTCACGGCCTGCCGTTTGTATTATTTTAGTCTGTGCCATAAGATTTAAGCCTAATGTAAGGGTCATGATGAAAAAAATAAATCGGAACTTCATTATATATCAATTAATCGATTTTAGCCATTGTTCAACCTCGTTTAGGTCCACATCATTCAATACTCCCTCAGTTTTGAAAAGTACCTTACCGAATTTGAAAATAACATCAGGTGCAGATATTTTCAAAACTTTATTTAGCGGGAATACTTACTTAAACCAGGTATTGAAGAACGTCGCTATTTGGTTAAACGGTATTTTTTCAAGATTGTCGTAGAGGTCAACATGATTGGCGTCGGCCACGATAAGCAATTCCTTATTGTCGCCGTGAAGTTTCTTGAACGTATCTTCACCGAAATAAAGGGAATGGGCTTTTTCACCGTGAACTATCATGACGGCGCTTTCAAGTTCATCGGCATATTCGAAGAATCTGAAATTCATAAACGGCAGGTTGGAAGTTACATTCCAGCCGTCGGTGGAATTACCCGAACGTTCATGATATCCTCTCGGAGTCTTGTAATAGTCGTAATATTCCTTAACGAAAAGCGGTGCGTCATCGGGAAGGGGGTCCACGACTCCGCCGGCGCGAGTATAAGAGCCATTACGGTAATCTATGGTACGCTGTTCAGCCATTGCCTTACGCTTGGAGTTGCGTTGCTCGGGAGAATCTTCCGAATCATAATAGCCATTTGCATTGACACGGGTCATGTCGTACATTGTAGAAGCGACCGTAACTTTGATACGAGGGTCGTTGATTGCAGCCTGAATGGCGATACCGCCCCATCCGCATACACCAAGAATCCCTATGCGGTCGGTATCTACGTTAGGTTGAACCTCAAGGAAATCAACGGCAGCAGAGAAATCCTCGGTGTTGATATCCGGAGAAGCCATACGACGCGGCATCCCGCCGCTTTCGCCTGTAAACGAAGGGTCAAAGGCTATCGTAAGGAAACCTCGCTCGGCAAGCTGCTGTGCGTAAAGACCGCTTGATTGCTCCTTGACGGCCCCGAATGGACCGCTGATAGCGATTGCAGGCAGCTTGTCGGTGGCATTCTTCGGAGTGTACATGTCGGCAGCGAGCGTTATGCCATAACGGTTAACGAAAGTTACCTTCTTGTGGTCGACCTTATCGCTCTTAGGGAAAACTTTGTCCCATTCCTGCGTCAGTTGGAGGTTCTCAGCCTGGGCAAGAGTTGTGTTGGTGTTCGGATTATTCATAGTCTTTGAGTTTATTAACGGTATTGCAATTATGAGTAATATCAGTGTAGCTAATGTCTTTTTCATTGTGTTTATTTTATGATTACCTTCCTATTGTTTACAATGTAAAGTCCCGGAGAAAGCGGGCGGGTTGTGACTTCAGTGCCACTGAGAGAGAAAACGCGCTCCTTGGTATCGGCATTAATAGTCAGGGTTTCGACCTCTGCCGAATTATCCAATGCGATGGTTACCTGTTTGTTGCCGTTGCCAACAAAATTGCTTATCTCGGAAGGGTTTGATGTCTCAAGAACGCCAAGCGGAGTGTATGCCCAATAGTTCTGACCGTAAAAAATTACGATATTATCACTCGAGTAGAGCATTATGTCGCCCGGCTTGGTATTTATCTGTGTATCTGCCGACGGCAACGACCACGGCAACGCTCCGACTTTCTCAAATCCACCATAATTGCTCATAGAGATGGTAATCGGCCCGGAAGACAACTTTTCGATAAGAGCTTTTGTGGCTACGTTATCAGCGAGAGTAGCCGACATCGACCGCCCGTCAATCGTGATACTGATTTTATTTTGCGAACAACCCATACTGACGAAAGCTAAAACGGAGATTAAAGTTAAAATGATTTTTCTATACATATGTTTCTGATGAATTTTGCCGGTACTCCACCGACTATTGTGTTTGCTTCTACATCTTTGGTTACTACTGCTCCGGCAGCTATCACTGCGTTGTCACCGATTGTCACTCCTGCAAGTATGGTGGAATTGGAGCCTATCCAAACGTTTTTCCCGACGATAATTCTTTTAGGAACGCATATTTGACGGCGTTCGGGATTAAAATCGTGGTTCAGAGTGGCGAAAACCACATTATGTCCAATCAGGCAACCGTCACCGAGCCAAACTCCACCCTGGTCTTGAAACTGACAACAGGCGTTGATAAAAACATTATCGCCTACATGGATATTGCGCCCGAAGTCGGTATAGAACGGAGGGAACACGCGGAAATTGTCGGGCACTTTATAACCGAAAAGTTCGGAAAGGATTTCCCTAATTTCTTCGAGGGTATGATAGCAATTATTTAGTTTGGTAGTGATTTTCCGAGCTTCCTCATTCTGAGAGTTAAGGACCTCGACGGCCTCAGGCGTGTCGATTGCCCTGCCTGTTTTTACAAATTCTTTAAATTCTTCGATGGTCATAATTTTATGAACGTGCTATTTGGGGTTTTGACAACGATTTGAATCGGCTGATACTGAACGCTCCCGAAATAATCGCACAGCAAAGA
>JAFLTJ010000102.1 GCA_022510465.1 Muribaculaceae bacterium | reverse complement strand
CGTCGGGACTTTACATTCAGCGCGCCGGCACTCATTCCCGCAAAATCATTATTCGCTAAGCCTGATTTAAGATTAATCTAATTGTGTAGATTCCAAAACGAGGTGCAAAAACTTCGTTTTGGAATCTGCCTGTTTAAGGCAAAACAAACAAGCTCGCGCAAGAGAATCGCCGGGGCAATCGCGTCAAAATAACCGGTCGGAAAATTTTTGGCACAATTATTGCTATATTGTAGATTCAAAAGCGTAATTAAGATGATGAATATAAATTTTTCAAAAGACCTGGAAGAGATATTTGTCAGAGGGCGCCGCAAAGCCCTCGGGCACTACGACTATAACCTACAGCCGGCCCACCTGCTCCTGGCCATGCTTGACGACCTGAACAGCGACGTCGCCAAGCTGATTGAACGGGTAGCAACCGGCACGTCGGTATATGACTTACAGCAATCGCTCGACCTCAGAATGAGACAACAGGGACAATCGGCGGCCAATTCGCCAACAACCGAGGATGAAATTAAGCCTACCGACCTGACCAGCCGCGTCATAAGACTCAGTTCATTGGAAGCCAGGATGTTGAAATCGGACACGGTTGAGCCGATACATCTTCTGCTGGCCACTTTTCACAATTCAGAAACCCGTAATTCACCAATTATGAGTGTATTCAAGGATGCCGGGGTTACCTACGAATCCCTGTATAAACAGCTTGCCGAAATGCCCGAGACAACTGTTTCGGGGAGCTATACCGACGAGGATGAAGACGACGACCTTCCCGGAGATACCCAATCGCGCAACTCTCGCGAGTCGGGTACCGCCCACTCGGCTACAGCCAAGCGGCAAGGCAACAGCGCGACTCCGGTCCTCGACAAATTTGGCAACGATATGACCAAAGCCGCCCTGGAAAATAGGCTTGACCCGGTTGTTGGGCGCGAGGTTGAAATAGAGCGACTGGCCCAGGTGTTGTCGCGCCGCAAGAAGAACAATCCGGTTCTGATAGGCGAGCCGGGCGTGGGCAAATCGGCTATCGTCGAGGGGCTTGCGCTTAGAATAGTGCAACGCAAGGTATCCCGTATCCTCTTTGACAAGCGGATAATTTCACTGGATATGGCCTCACTCGTTGCCGGCACTAAATACCGCGGCCAGTTTGAGGAACGAATCAAAGCGATACTGACCGAATTGGCCAAAAACAATGATGTAATTCTGTTTATCGACGAGATTCACACCATAGTCGGAGCCGGAAATGCCCCCGGACAGATGGATGCCGCCAACCTGCTCAAACCTGCCCTCGCCCGCGGTGAAATTCAATGCATCGGAGCAACCACCCTTGACGAGTACCGCAAGAACATAGAGCAAGACGGAGCCCTTGAGCGTCGTTTCCAAAAGGTTATGGTAGAGCCTACTACAGCCGATGAGACTCGTATTATTCTCGACAACATAAAGGATAAATATGAGGAGCACCACAACGTAACCTACACGCCCGAGGCCCTTGATGCATGTGTAGCATTGACCGAAAGGTATGTGTCAGACCGCAATTTCCCCGACAAGGCAATAGACGCGCTCGACGAGGCCGGTTCACGCGTGCATATTTCCAATATCAGTGTTCCCGCCGAGATTGAGGAGATTGAAAAGAGCATTGAGGAGGCCGGGCGTGATAAGCTGAAAGCCATTCAGGAACAGAACTTTGAGAAAGCCGCTGCATTCCGCGACCGCGAGGTTGAACTTAAGAAAGCTCTTGAAGCGGCCAGGATGAGATGGGAAGAGTATCTGACATCCCACCGTGAAATTGTGGATGAAGACAAGGTTGCCGAGGTTGTTGCCATGATGACCGGCGTGCCGGCCCAGCGTATTGCCCAGGCCGAGGGCCTTCGTTTACGGCAGATGGCTCCTGCTCTGCGCAGCGAGATTATCGGGCAAGACAACGCTATCAACAAAGTTGTCAAGGCGATACAGCGCAATCGCATTGGGTTGAAAGACCCCAAGAAACCGATAGGCACGTTCATGTTCTTAGGCCCGACAGGCGTTGGTAAAACCCACCTGGCCAAGCAATTGGCCAAATATATGTTTGATTCGGCCGATACTCTGATTCGCATTGACATGAGTGAGTACATGGAGAAATTCACCGTGTCGCGCCTGGTTGGTGCGCCTCCGGGATACGTTGGATATGAAGAGGGCGGACAGCTCACCGAGAAAGTGCGCCGCCACCCCTACTCGATTGTTCTGCTCGATGAAATAGAGAAAGCACATCCCGACGTGTTCAATCTTCTTCTGCAGGTGATGGATGAAGGCCGGCTGACCGACAGCCTGGGGCGTCGTATCGACTTCAAAAATACGATAATCATCATGACAAGCAATATCGGCACGCGTCAATTAAAAGAATTTGGCGCGGGAGTTGGATTCACCACCCGTCAGCTCGACAAAGAATACAGCCACGGCGTTCTCATGAAAGCGTTAAACAAAGCGTTCTCACCCGAATTCCTCAACCGTATCGACGACATAATCATGTTTGACCAGCTATCCCGTGAAGCCATTTTCCAAATAATTGATATCGAGCTTGCCGGTTTCTACAAAAGAATTGATTCGCTGGGTTACAAACTGACTATCAGCGATGTTGCCAAGAATTTCATTGCCGACAAGGGTTATGACGCCCAGTATGGCGCCCGCCCGTTGAAGCGAGCCATTCAAAAATATCTTGAAGATGCGCTTGCCGAGCTTATCATTGAGAGTTCTTTGGAACCCGGTGACGAAATTAAGGTTGACTATGAGGAGGGTGCCGACAATGTGACCATGACAATCGTCAAGCCAACCGAACATATTGAACCGACAGTTGACAATGTAGAGTGACAAAATGGCATAATGCATGTCATATCAGGTCTGAACTAAATATTAACAAAACAAAAAAATTAAAATATTATGAATCAGCAAAAAGGTAAAATAGGTGTAACTACCGAGAATATTTTTCCTGTCATAAAGAAATTCCTTTACAGCGACCACGAAATATTTCTCCGTGAGCTCGTGTCAAATGCCATTGATGCGACCCAAAAGCTGAAAACACTCTCGTCGATAGGAGAATACAAGGGTGAGCTCGGTGAAATGAATGTAAAAGTCACGGTTGACAAAGAAGCCGGCACGCTGACCGTCAGCGACCGCGGCATTGGCATGACAGCCGACGATATTGAGAAATATATCAACCAGATAGCATTCTCGGGCG
>JAFLTJ010000101.1 GCA_022510465.1 Muribaculaceae bacterium | reverse complement strand
TTGGACTGTATTTCATTTTTTTCTTTTTTTGTCCAACTTTTGGGGCGCAGATCAGGCCTTTGTCGGGGGCTAATGAGCTTTATGCCCTCCGGGCAATTTTGCAGGTCGTGGAGAGGGGTGGCGGATGGGCGCAGGCTTGGAAGCCTGCTTTCCGGGGGGAAGTGTTAAAATAAATTTATGGGGGGATGTGTGTTGATTTTGTTTCGTACCTTTGCGGTATCAGTGGAAAAATGTGTTATTTTGTAAGCTGAAAAAGTGAAATGTTGAATAAATCAAAATTTTAAATATATGAGAAGAGGATTTTTAATGAGTTTAGTGCTTGCGATGGCGGGCGTTGGCTCGATGTTTGCAGCGACGACCCAGACGCTGCAGATTAATGGCGAGGAGGTTGACAAGGTTGTCAGCTCAATCACTTTTGACGGAGACAAGGTTGTTCTTCACTTTGGCGAGGATACCGAGAGCTATGACATGAATGTGGTGTCGATAGCGCTTGAAACGACGGTCGATAGCGGCGATACCGGTGATGATGACAAATCGGGTATCACGGATGTCAAGGCGTTCTCGTTCAAGGGTGTTGTTGAGGGGGATTGGATGACGGTTGGCGGAGTAGCGGCCGGAACCAATGTGGTTGTTTACAATCTCAATGGCGCAACAGTGGCGGCAGCGCAGGCCGACGGTGCCGGCGTGGCAACGGTGAATATATCGCAACTTGCAGGTGGCGTTTATATAGTCAGAGCAGGGAATCAATGTGTGAAATTCGTTAAAAGATAATAAGCTATGAAGACAAGATATTACATGCTTGGGGTAGCCGTTGCAAGCATCGTGGCACTCCATGCTCAAAATAAAGTTAATCTGACGCTTGCCGGGGGCGAAATAGAGACGTATGAAACAGAGAGCGTTGCCCGTATCGATATAGCCGGCGACAGCGTGACGGTGAATCCTAAAGCGGGTGAGCCGACGGTTTACAGAGGAACAGTTACCGGAATCTCGTTTCAGCGGAGTATAGTAGGCGGCGTGGAGATTAAAGAGGCCGGCGGATGGTTTGAAACGGCCTACGTAAAATGGAGCAATATGGCGAGCGCGAGCAACTATTACGTGTATGTCAAGGGGGTTGCCGAGCGCGAGTGGAGCCGGTTGGACTATCAGCTTGTTCGCAACTATGGGAGCTATGGCCGCGCCGATATTCCTGGGCTGAAAGAGGGTCAGTATCAAATGAGGGTTGTTCCCGTTGTCGACGGTACACTGATGGAGGGTATGGCCGCCGAGACCGGTGTCCTGAATGTAAGGGCTCACGACCGCAGCGGTTTTGCACATTTCAATTTTAACGACGGAATAGGGGCATACAACAATGACGGTACGCTAAAGGATGGCGCCAAGGTGTTTTATGTGACCGCTGAGACCGCCAAGACCATTACGACCGAGGTTGTACAAGGTAAAAACACGGTTACAGCTACCGGCTTGCAGGGTATAATCGCGGCGTATCAGAAAAAAGACGTGGTTGCAACACCGCTTTGTTTCCGCATAATAGGGCGTCTTCCGGCAGAGGCGATGGATGCGTTCGGAAGCTCGGCCGAGGGCTTGCAGATAAAGGGGGCAAATGCCTATCAGCAGCTGAATATCACCGTTGAGGGTATAGGCGACGACGCGACGATACATGGATTCGGATTCCTGCTGCGCAATACGTCGGGTATCGAGCTGCGCAACTTTGCGATTATGAATTGTATGGATGACTGCGTGTCGATAGATACCGACAATTCGCATATCTGGGTTCACAATCTCGACCTTTTCTACGGTCAGGCCGGCGGCGACTCGGACCAGGCTAAGGGTGACGGTACAATAGACATGAAGGGGGATTCGCAGTATCTGACAATCAGCTATAATCATTTCTTTGATTCGGGCAAATCGTCGCTCTGTGGCATGACAAGCGAAAGCGGCCCCAACTGGATTACCTATCACCATAACTGGTTTGACCACAGCGACTCGCGCCATCCGCGCATCCGCACGATGAGTGTACACGTGTATAACAACTATTTTGACGGAAACTGCAAATATGGTGTAGGCGCGACGACGGGGTCGGATGCATTTGTGGAAGCTAACTATTTTCGTGACTGCAAATATCCGATGTTGACGTCACTCCAAGGTTCGGATATCATGGGCGAGGGCTCGAGCGCCAACGGCAAGGGTACATTCTCAAGCGAGGCCGGCGGCTCGATTAAGGCTTATGCCAACGAGATACGCGGATGGTATTTCTATCGCCCCTGGAGCGAGAGCAACACGGTGGAATTTGACTGCTATGAGGTTGCTACGCGTGACGAGAAGGTGCCGGAAACGGTTAAGGCAAAATCGGGCGGCGATACATACAGCAACTGGGATACCGACGCCGCGCTGATGTACAGCTACACGGCCGATGCAGCGAAAGATGTCCCCGGAATAGTCAAGGGCGAATATGGCGCAGGCCGCATAAACCACGGTGATTTCAAGTGGAGATTCAACAACAATACGCAGGATAAGAATGATGGCGTAATCGCGGGGTTGAAAACGGCGATAGTTGGCTACAAGGCGACAGTTGCAGGTTACTATGAGGAGAGCACGTCGTGGGGCGACGCAGCGGCAGCGACTGTAGACGGCGGTGACAGCACCACGGGTGCCGAGTTCCCCTTTGGCGACGGCAACGCAGCGCCGGGCTTTAGCGGTGTTGGCGGCGGTGACGGCAGCACGGGAACGGACCCGGTAGAGAAGGGTGAGCCGTTTATGGCTTCGGCCGACGGCAAGGATTATTTCTATTTCAATGCTGCCAATGCCACTCAGATAAACGAGTGGATTACAGACGGAACAATCACTCTCACGGGGGCAAACTATAAACCTGATTTTGCAAACACTGAATATACTGACTTGGTTGGCTCTATTCAGCTGGATAAAGAGGGTGGCGTGATGACCGTGTCGTGCCCGAGTATCAGTGCGTTGAAGCTGAAAATGCTGCGCACAGGAAGTTATAAGGGCAGCATTGAAATGAGCACCGACGGCGGGAAAACGTGGGAAGCGTTGACGTCGCTGACTCAGAGCAAAGGTGTTGTCGACCTTGATTTGACGGGAACGGCTATGTCGACAGACCCGTGCCTGATTAAGATTACAAACACGTCGACGGGTGGACTGAATATTTTAGGGTTGTATATCCTTAAAGCGAAGTCATAAGAGGCCCGGGGAGGTGGAGGGCGTTTATATAAGGGAGGTGATGGGTCGCAGTGATGGGCGCAGGCTTGGAAGCCTGCTTTCCGGGCTGACGCGGCGTGATGGGTCGCAGTG
>JAFLTJ010000100.1 GCA_022510465.1 Muribaculaceae bacterium | reverse complement strand
AAACATCGTAAAACTAAAGGCTATGGTCGACAAAGACACAAAAGTCACCATTCTGCCCGACAATCCCGAGGCAGAGCGCCGTGAAATAGCACGTATAAAAGCATCATACGTGCCCGCACAAGGATACACAAATTCTTTCGCAAAATAGAGAGATATTTAAAGAAATTTCGTTACATTTGCAGGGTGATTAAACTTGGACAACATATTCAATACCTGTTGACGCAACACGATTGCGTGATTGTGCCGGGTTGGGGTGCGTTTATCGTTCAGCTGAGCGCCGCTCGCCTTGACGATAACGACACGCTGTTTCCACCTCAAAAAGCCATTACGTTCAACCCTGCTGTTACCCACAACGATGGCCTTCTTGCCGGCAGTTTGATGCGTCGGCACGGCCTCTCGTTTGAACTCGCCTGTCAAAAAATCGAGGATGAAATCGACACGATGAAACACGTCATTGCCGCCAATGGCGAAGTGGCAATCGAAGGCATAGGTCTGTTTAAAGCCATTAGTGGAGGTACGCCGAGATTTGAACAGTCACGCGAGTCCATTCACACCGTCAAATACGAATATCTTCCAACTCTCTCCGTTAAGCCGGTCAAACTTCAAGCGCTGACCGACGCCGGAATAACCCCCGAGAATAATCAAATCCTCTCGCCTGTAACCCGGTTCAGGAACACAGCCCTGAAAGCCGTTGCTTCAATCGCCCTTCTGATATGCGCTGTCAGCGCCTTGATGATGCCAATAGGTCCCGAGAACAAGAGCCTCGTATCAATGGCCTCCATCGGCAGCAACATATTTGAGCGTCAGCAGGCTATCGACAGCGATGACACCGATATAAACCTACCCGACGGGCGTTTATATATCTCCATGCCCCATATTGATAGCCCCTCGGTAATCGACACAACATTCCGCAGCCAATACCGAGCCATTGTCCGATATAAAGCTATGGGAGCCGAGCGAAAAGAAGCCCGCAGGAAAGCTCGTGAAGAAAGAATTGCAAAAATTAATCAAGAAAACACACCTCGGCCCGAGCAGCAAGCCATCCCGGCCGCCTCGCTGACTATAAACGAGTCCGACCCATATTGCTTAGTCGTTTCATCACACACTTCACGTGCCCAAGCCGAGAAATACATTGCAAGCCATCCATCACAGCCCATGAGAATACTTGAAATGGATGGAAAATATCGAGTTTACATCGCCACCGGTACCACAAGCGCCCGTGTAAGAAGCGCCATCAACAATACGACGATAAGAAAACAATATCCGGGTGCATGGGTATGCTCCAAATAACAACCTGACGTATGAAAGACTTTCACGATTTGATTGTACAGCGTCGCAGTATACGCCGCTATACCGATTCACCGCTATCCCCCGACCAAGTTACATTAATTCTTCAAGCCGGGCTCCTCGCTCCAACATCCAAAAGTTCAAGAGCGTGGCACTTTATTGCCGTTGAAGAAAAAGATATGCTTGAACGGCTTGCCGGATGTAAATCGGCCGGAGCCGCATCATTGCCGGGTTGTTCGCTGGCCATTGTCGTGGCCGTTGATTCAACTGTTTCAGAAGCCTGGATTGAAGATGCAGCAGTGGCTGCCACATTGATGCAGCTGCAAGCCGAAGATCTCGGTTTAGGCTCATGCTGGGTTCAGGTCAGAGGGCGTTTTACGGCCGACGGTACACCGGCCGAAGAGGTCGTGCAGGAATCACTGCTTATGCCCGAAAATATAACCCCCGTATGCATTATTACAATCGGCAATAAAAACGAGGAGCGAAAACCACAGAATATTGAAAAATTAAAGTGGGAAAATGTCCATATCGGTAAGTGGAGCAATGACAACACCCTCTAAAGTCGTTTTTATCGGTGCCGGCAATCTCGCTTGGAACATTGCGCCGGCAATTGACTCCCTAAAAGATTTTGAGGTTGTACAGGTTGTAGCCCGAACACTTGAAAGCGCGCGGTCAGTCTCATGCCGGCTTGCCAATGCACAACCACTATGCTCTACCGACCTGATTGACTCAACCGCCGATGTATATATAATAGCCGTTGGCGACAGCGACATCCCACTCATTTCAGCTCGGCTGGCCGGTATCAACACTTCTGCGATATGGGCCCACACATCCGGCTCTATTTCGCTCGACACTCTGACCCCCTTAGGAAAAAACATCGGCGTTTTCTATCCGATGCAAACATTTTCCAAAGGCCGTGAAATCAGCATTGATTCTGTCCCATTTTTCATTGAAGGCTCAAATGATAGTGTTACCCGACAATTGACCGCAATCGCCCGGCAATTATCCGACTCCGTAACACTTCTATCCGGCGACGACCGCACTTTGCTCCATGCCGCCGCCGTGTTTGCCTGCAATTTCACCAATCATTTGTTGGCAATTTCATCCGAGCTTCTATCACATCGCGGCATCTCTTTCGACGTAATGAAACCGCTTGTCGAAGAGACCGTTATAAAAGCTTTTGCCACAGGTCCTGACAATGGACAAACAGGCCCTGCGCGCCGTGGCGACATTTCAACAATCAACCGTCACGCCGATATAATCGGCCAACAATACGCCCGGTTATACCGCCTTTTGTCCGACTCCATTATTAATCGGTTTAAAGAAAACGTATGAGCCGAATTGATTACGATTTAACACAGATAAACGGAATTGTTTTTGACGTAGACGGTGTGCTTTCTCCCTCTACAGTTCCAATGGGCAATGACGGCCGCCCTGTCCGAATGGCAAATCTTAAAGACGGATATGCATTGCAGCTCGCCGTAAAAAAAGGATTGAAAATTGCAATTATTACCGGAGCCGATACCCCGGCGATTATCGAGCGTTACAACATGCTCGGTATCAAGGATGTATATATCAAAGCTTCTCAGAAATTGCCCATCTTGCAAAAGTGGATGACCGATAACAATCTGAGTAAAGACCTGGTTGCATACGTCGGTGACGACATCCCCGATATAGAATGCCTCCTCAATGTAGGTCTTCCCGTATCCCCTGCCGACGCAGCTCCCGAAGTTAAAGAAATCGCAGTATACGTCTCGCCGGTTACAGGCGGATATGGTGTCGCCCGAGATTTAATTGAAATGGTTATGAAAGCAAAAGGATTGTGGATGACAACTGCCGACGCTTTCGGATGGTAAAACTACCCCTAAAGAAATGACACAACTCGAAAATCTCAAGAAATATAATATCATCCTGGCCAGTGGCTCACCAAGACGGCGTGAACTCCTTGGTATGCTCGACATTCCATTCCGAGTGATGACCGGTATTGATGTCGACGAATCCTATCCCTCGACTCTTGACTCCCGGCAGGTTCCTCTTTTTCTCGCCAACCTCAAAGCCGACGCCTATTTGGCTGAAATAAAGGATAATGACCTGATAATAACAGCCGATACCGTCGTGATTGTTGACAACGAGGTAATAGGCAAACCCCAAAACCGCGAAGACGCCATC
>JAFLTJ010000010.1 GCA_022510465.1 Muribaculaceae bacterium | reverse complement strand
GCGGCTATCTTCAGAACGAATGGAAAAACGACACATGGGGATTTCTTGTAGGCGCACGTCTTGATAAACACACTCTTATTCAGAATCCTATAGTGTCGCCCCGTGCCAATATCCGTTATAATCCACGCAAAAACGTGAACTTGAGGTTATCTTATTCCACCGGATTCCGTTCACCACAAGCCTACGATGAAGATTTCCACGTGGCTATTGTCGGCGGCGATCGTGTGGTTACCGTATTGGCGCCAAATCTCAAACAAGAAAGTTCGCAGAGTTTTAGCGTGTCGGCCGACCTTTATCCTACTTTCGGAAGTGTGCAAACTAATTTTCTGATTGAGGGCTTTTTTACCGACCTCCGGGATGTTTTCGCACTGAGGCAGCTTGACGGACTCGACGAAAACGGAAATGCCGTTCTTGAACGGTATAATGGCTCGGGAGCTCGTGTTATGGGTGTTAATCTCGAAGCCAAAGCTTTCTTTTCAAGACATTTAGACGTTCAAGGTGGCGTGACTTTACAGCAAAGCCGATACAAGAAACCCGAATATTGGAGCGATGACCCCGATGTTGCACCGGTGAAGAAGATGTTCCGCACTCCCGACATATACGGATATTTCACTGCTAACTGGGAAATAACCCACTCGCTCAAAGCAACATTAAACGGTACCGCCACAGGGCCTATGCTTGTTCAACATCTTGTCGGGTCGGGAACAGACGTTGATATGGCCGTGAAAACACAATCTTTTTTTGATGCTTCATTCAAACTGACTTATACTTTGAATTTACATAAGTCTCTAAACCTTAATATTTCGGGAGGAATAAGCAATATTTTCAATTCTTATCAAAAAGATTTTGACAAGGGCGACCAACGCGACTCCGGGTATATCTACGGCCCTACATTGCCCCGCTCCTTGGATTTCAGCATCCAACTCAACTTGTAATAGAACACCGTTTTTCCGCTTTTATTCTGATAGAGACACGTGGCAACCGCTTCAAAAAAATATTCTTTAAAACAAGCAATAACAAAAATTTCGTTATCTTTGCAGTGCGTTTCACAAAGAGGCGCACCGCAAATGTTAAAAAGAATATCATTAGATACCACAAAACATCGTGTAGGCCCTTTCGTGATGAACTGGGGCTGTCTCGAGCATTGGAAAAGCACCGCTTCTCTGTGAGGTTTATTTTCTTGATAGAGGAACTCAATTTTAGATAAATTGCCGTTTCAGTGCAAACCTCATTAATCAACCCTAATTTTAAATTCAATTTAGATGAACAATCATAGATTGCTCACAGGCATGCTTGGCATGGTTCTGTCGGGCATGGCGGTGTGTAGTTACAGTCAGTCAGTTATGACTCTTGAAGAATTGTTTGAATATGCCGAAACCCATAGCGCACAGCTCAAACCTGCAATCACCTCTCAAGATGTAAGCCAACATGAAATCAGCATTGCCCAAGCCCAAAGGCTTCCCGAAATCAATGCAAATTTATCGGTCAGTTTCCTTGGAGACGGCTTCACAACGAACAGAAATTATTCCGATTATCAAAAGGCTCCAATCCCTCACCTTGGCACGGGATTGGGGATAAACATAGAGCAACCGCTTTATACCGGAGGTGCCATTACGGGAGCTATTGAAATGGCTGAATTGAAATCAATTAGTGCTCGTTTCACAACTGAACTCCAGCGTGATAATATCAGATTCCAACTGACAGGCTTTTATCTTGACGTTTTCAAATATAGAAACCTGCGGAATGTTGTGAAACACAACCTCTTAGCTGCCAACAGAGTGCTCGCTGAGATGAAAGCTCGATTTGAACAGGGTACTGCCCTGCAAAATGACATAACACGTTACGAATTGCTTATTTCAAATCTTGAATTGCAGTTAGTTCGCATCAATAATACGCTTAATATCTTCAACAACAACCTGGCAACCATTTCAGGACTACCCGAGGGAACTGTTGTTATCCCGGATTCAACTATCGTCAGTCGCGTACTTCCCTCCGCTACCGAAGCCGAATGGAACCAACGTGCGCTTGCCAACTCCCCTCAACTTATGCTTGCACGCAACAGCATTGATTTAAGCCTGAAAGCGGAAAAACTGACCCGCAGCGACAATCGGCCAAAAATAGGGCTGCAAGCCGGCTGGACAATTGATGGCCCTATCCTTGTTGAAGTGCCACCCATTAACAGAAATCTCAGTTATTGGTGGGTAGGACTTGGCGTAAATTATAATCTCGCGTCGCTTTATAAAAACAACAAGGCTATGCAGAAGCGTAAAGCGGAAACCCGACTGGCTCAGGAACAATTTGAATCCACGCTTGAAAATATGAACATGACCGTTAAAGCCGATTATGTAAAATATTTAGAGGCTTACGAAGAACTAAAGACCAACGAGAAAAGTGTGGAGCTTGCTCAAAAAAATTATCAAATTATTTCAACACGGTATTTAGCCGACATGGCTTTAATCACTGATATGCTTGATGCAGCCAACTCTTTGCTTGATGCAGAAACATCGCTTGTCAACAGCAAAATTAACATCATTTACTCTTACTATAAACTTCTTTTTTCAACAGGTACAATATGAACGCTAAAACAAAAAATATAATTTCAATATTACTCACTCTGCTGATAATCGCCGGAGCCGCTATATGGATAATCTCCCGTTTCGTACATTGGGGCAACGTAGAATTTACAGACAACGCACAGGTAGAACAACAGATTGTTCCGGTCAACAGCCGTGTGCAGGGATATATTAAGGAGATTAGATTTAAAGAGTTTGAGAGAGTAAGCAAAGGCGACACTCTTGTCGTCATCGACGATTCGGATCTCCGACTTAATGTTGCCAAGGCCAACGCTGAATATCAGAATGCCCTCGCCGGTAAAAACATTACCGACAAGACTGTTTCTTCCGCATCGGCCAATCTTGGCGTATCCGAAGCTTCTATTGAAGAGGCCAGGGTGTTCATGGAGCAGTCATATAGAGATTTTCAACGTTATCAGACACTTCTCGACCAAGAAGCTGTCACTCGTCAGCAATTTGATAATGCAAAGGCCGATTACGAAGCAAAAAAGGCAAGATATGAAACACTTGAGCGTCAGCGTCGGGCCGCTTCAAGCGTGGTCGATGTCAGCCGTTCGCAACTGACATCATCTGACGCCGGTATTGACCTGGCAAAAGCAATGTTGGAAACCGCAGAATTAAATCTAAGTTATACGGTAATTACCGCACCGTGCGACGGTTATACATCACGCAAGGCTATTCAAGTAGGGCAATTAGTACAGCCCGGTCAAACATTGCTTGACTTAGTCGACACTTCCGATGTATGGGTCAACGCCAATTATAAGGAAACCCAGCTTAAGCATATCCAACCCGGAAATGTGGTGGAGATTACAGTCGATGCCATCCCGAATGTAAAATTTGAGGGCGTGGTAAAATCTATTTCAACAGCCACCGGCGCTGCGCTTTCCATCTTGCCCCAGGATAATTCGGCCGGAAACTTTGTAAAAGTACGCCAAAGAATCCCCATAAGAATCGACTTCACTAAAAACAATTCTCCCGAAGAAATAGGGCTATTGAGAGCGGGAATGAATGTGGAATGTCTTGTAAAATACCGAGTAAATGAGTGACTGGAGCAACAATCCCGGGCCATTTGATATCCCTGATGTTGTCAAATGGATACCACGTGGAGTTAAGCCATGGCTTTTCATCCTGTTTGTTTTAATCATTCAGTTCTCAGGGGGTATTTATATGGCTGCCGCCTCAAATATGGTCGGCACCACCGCCCTAATGCAGCAGGACATCCTGATGGCCGGTTATGCTTCGCTCATCGGTATGGCGGTCAATTTTGCCGTAATGTTCCGCATAAAATTCCGATTTTCAACCCGGACTCAACTATTGGTTTGCGGAACAATACTCATACTTGCCAATATTATATGCGTTCAGACCACATCAGTACCTGTTCTCGTATTGACCTGTCTTGTAGCAGGATGGTTCAGAATGCAAGCAACTCTGGCCTGCAATTCGACCATCCAGTTATGGCTTACTCCCGTTCGCGATATGTCGGTATTTTTCTGTTATGTATATTTGGTAGTCGACACTGTGATACAACTGAGTGGGATATTCACGATATACACCGCGTTCTTCTCTGTATGGGAGAATATGCAGCTTATTATGGTTGCTCTGTTGGCATTGATGATGCTCCTTGTGTTGCTCCTTTTAAAACCTGTTAGAGGACCGATGTTCATTCCTCTTAAGGGAATTGACTGGCTCGGGAGCATCCTTTGGGCCGGTTTTATGCTTTGTTTTACGTTTGTATGCGTCTATGGCAATTATTTTGATTGGTGGGAATCAAACGAAATCTGCGTTGCAACTGTCATCGCTTTGGCTTGTATCGCGTTACTCCTGTGGCGTGCTACATTCCTGAAAAATCCATATATTTCTTTTCAGGCATGGAAGAATAAAGCCGTATGGCGAGCCACGGCGGTTTATCTCGTATTCTTTACACTGCTTGCCACCGAACACGTTTTTGAACATAGTTACGCCGAGCATATCCTCGGTTTTGACGAGACTAATCTGATTGATTTGAATTGGTACGTTATGGTCGGCATTTTAGCCGGATGCAGTTTTACCTTCCTGACTTTTGCCAAACTCAAATGGAACTACAAAACAATGGCGTTGATAGCCTTTGCTTTGGCAACCATATATTTGGCGTGGTTCTATCTCTTTATTGATTACGGAATCGAAAAAGAGGCATTGTTTGTACCGTTATTTTTCCGTGGAGCTGCGTCAGTCATTATTTCCATTGTATTCCTGACGTCTATTGTGCAGAGCGGTTTGCCATTCGAGATATTTCCACAGGCTGTATCTATCAATGGTTTTACCGGTGCTGTTATGGGAGCAACGTTGGGGCCGGCAATTATCGGTGAGTTCCTGCGTCATGTTTTGCAACGAAACTTTGCATTCTTCAGTTCCGGAATTACAGATACCACCTCGGTTGAACATATTCCTTTGCAGGACTTGATGGTAATGGTAACAGGACATTCAATGGTCGTGGCGATGAAAGAAATTTACGGTTGGCTTTTAATTGTTGCCATCACATCCATTATTATAATTCTTATCTCATTCACGCCATATCCCGGAAGATGGAAATGTCTTGCACAATATTTGCGCACGGGTTACGTTAATATTAAGTAATAAGAATAATGAATCATTAAGAGATAGGATAACAGGCGGCCGCTTTTATGAGATTATCAGAACTAAATCCGGGGCAGACCGGTGTTGTGGTAAAAATCCTTGGACATGGAGCGTTCCGAAAGAGGATGATTGAAATGGGGTTTATCAAAGGGCGCGTTGTTGACGTGGTTCTTGACGCTCCGTTGCATGACCCTATTAAATATAAATTGATGGACTATGAGGTGTCTTTGCGTCGCAGCGAGGCTGCCTTAGTGGAAATTGTTGCCGTTGATGATGCCCATAACCCCGAGCCGCGAAAAGTGGCCGAGGTTGAAACCGACGAATATTATCTTGGTGACAGGCTGCGCGCCGAAAAGGATTCAAAGGTCATAAATGTAGCCCTCATAGGCAATCCCAACTGCGGAAAAACATCATTGTTCAACGTAGCATCGGGCGCAAGCGAGCACGTTGGCAATTATAGCGGAGTTACAGTAGACGCCAAAAAGGGAACCTTTAAACGAGGTGACTACACGTTCAACATCGTTGACCTGCCAGGCACTTATTCCCTGGCCGGATATTCGCCCGAGGAGTTGTATGTTCGCCGGTACCTCAAAACCGAGACTCCTGATGTGATTGTCAACGTTGTCGACGCCTCCAACCTTGAACGCAACCTGTATCTGACTACCGAGCTGATTGACATGGACCGCTCGATGGTTATCGACATCAACATGTTCGACGAGTTTGAGCGCAACGGCAACATCCTGGATTTCAAAACTCTCGGGCAGATGATTGGCGTACCGATAGTCCCCACTACCGCCCGAACCGGCGACGGAGTCGATTCGCTGTTTGACACCATTGTCAATGTATATGAAGGCAAGGATAATGCCGTCAGACATATACATGTCAACCTGGGGCCGTTTGTCGAGCCGGGCGTACAGGCCGTAAAAGACGCCATCAAGGCCGACCCGTCTATCGCACCTCATTTCTCTCCGCGATACCTCGCCATCAAACTTCTTGAACGAGACTCGGAGGTTGAAAAAATGTTCAGACACTCACCCCAAAGGGACCATATTTTCAGCATAAGAGACTCTCAAAGGAGCCAGATTGACAATATGCTGGGCGACGATGACGTTACCGCTGCCATTGCCAACGAAAAATACGGTTTTATCGCCGGCGCTCTTGCCGAAACTCTTACGCCGTCAAAAAATCCCGAAAAGTCGGCGCTTACCCATACGATAGACTCGCTTGTCACCAACCGTGCTCTCGGATTTCCGATATTTATAGCCCTGATGTTCACTATTTTCTGGTTGACATTCACCATAGGAAGTTACCCGATGACATGGATTGAGAATATCGTCACGTGGCTGGGCTCGACCGTTGACTCCGTTTTACCGGCCGGACCGGTCAAAGACATGATTGTCGACGGTGTGATAGGTGGAGTTGGTGGTGTGATAGTGTTTCTGCCAAATATTCTGATACTCTATTTCTGTATCTCCTTTATGGAAGATTCGGGTTACATGGCCCGAGCGGCATTCATAATGGATAAACTGATGCACCGGATAGGTCTTCACGGCAAGTCCTTTATCCCGCTCATAATGGGATTCGGGTGCAATGTTCCTGCCATAATCGCCTCAAGGTCAATCGAAAGTCGCAGTTCCCGCATAATCACAATTTTGATTAACCCGTTTATGTCGTGCTCGGCGCGCGTGCCTATCTATGTTCTGCTTGTAGGGACATTCTTCCCCAAGTGTGCACCGGCCGTATTTTTAGGGATATACGTACTTGGAGTGGTAGTCGCCATAATTACCGCCCGACTTCTGAGGCGCTTTTTCTTCAAAGCCGACGATACCCCATTTGTTATGGAATTGCCCCCCTATCGAATTCCAACTCTGAAAGCGATGGTAAGACACACCTGGAGCAAAGGTGAGCAATATCTGCGAAAAATGGGCGGATTAATTCTCGTGGCAAGTATAATCGTGTGGGCTCTAAACTACTTTCCACGACACGACGAAGAATCTTCAGGCTACATCGAGACAACTCAGATTGACCCGGCTCACGACTCATACCTTCAGATGATAGGGAAAGCCATATCACCAGCCCTGGAGCCGCTTGGATTCAGCTGGAAAGCCTCGGTTGCCGCTTTAGCCGGCGTTCCGGCCAAGGAGATTGTAGTTTCAACGCTGGGTGTGCTGTATGCCGGAGACGAAACAGTCTCAGAGTCAACGCTGTCTACCAAACTGAGTCAGCCCTCACCAATAACAGGCCGGCCCGATTTTGATGCCGCTACAGCCCTGTCGTTTATGATATTCATTCTTCTGTTCTGCCCCTGTATAGCTACATTGACCGCTATTATTCGTGAAACAGGGAGCTGGGGCTACGGTATATTTTCTGTTGTCTACAACACAGCCGTTGCGTGGATTGTAGCTTACGGAGCCTATAACCTGGCTTTGTTAATCTTTTAATGGCCTTTTGTTCCATAAATATGTCATAAATGGTAAAAACCGCCATGTTTAGGTCAAAAGATACAACTTTTTGTGTAATTTTGCCACCAAATATTCATCCAACCCAAAGAAAATGGTAATATCCAACTCGATAGCAACTTTCGGTAAATACTGCCTGTTTATGAAACGGGTGTGTAGCGTTCCCGATAAGTGGCGACAATTTTTTCAACGAACATTTTTTGAGATTTCCAAGCTCGGAGTTGACTCGATACCGCTGGTAATGGTCATATCGGTGTTTATAGGAGCCGTTATCGCCATTCAGATGCAGCTAAACATCAGCTCGCCACTTATACCGGCCTATTCAGTGGGTCTTGCCACCCGCGACATCGTATTGCTCGAGTTCAGCAACTCTATTCTCTGCCTGATTCTTGCCGGGAAAGTGGGCTCAAACATTGCATCCGAGATTGGCACAATGAGAGTTACCGAGCAGATTGACGCTCTTGAAATTATGGGGGTCAATTCGGCCAATTTCCTGGTTTTACCCAAAGTTATAGGCTTTTTGTTGTTCATGCCCGTGCTGGCCGCGTTCTGTATGGCAACCACACTTTTGGGAGGCTTCTTTGTTGCATTTTTCACCGATATTATAACCGTTTCGCGCTACACATACGGTCTTCAGGCCTTTTTCAACGAATGGTATGTGTGGTATGGGTTGATTAAGTCACTCTTCTTCTCGGTGGTAATCAGCTCGGTTGCCTCGTTCAACGGTTACTACGTTAAAGGCGGAGCGCTCGAGGTTGGAAAGGCAAGTACCAATGCGGTCGTGACAAGCAGCATTATGATTCTGCTCCTTGATGTATTACTGACTAAACTATTGCTGCAATGATTGAGGTTAAGAATGTCACCAAGTCGTTTGACGACAAAACCATACTTCACGACATCAGCGCTACGTTTGTTGCCGGGAAAACGAACTTGATTATCGGTCAGAGCGGTTCGGGAAAAACCGTACTGCTTAAATCGATAGTTGGCCTTATCAAGCCCGAACAGGGGCAGATACTCTTTGACGGGCGCGACATTATGAGAATGGAAACCGACGAGGTAAAGGAGCTGAGAAAGGAGATTGGCATGCTCTTTCAAGGGTCGGCACTGTTTGACTCTGAAACCGTGTTGGGCAACGTAATGTTCCCATTGACAATGTTTACCACGATGTCGGCCGGAGAGATACGCGACCGCGCGCAGTTCTGCCTCGAGCGCGTCAATCTTAAAGGTGCCGGAGACAAATATCCCTCAGAAATATCCGGCGGTATGCAGAAACGCGTCGCCATTGCCCGCGCAATCGCTTTAAATCCAAAATACCTTTTCTGCGACGAGCCCAACTCGGGACTTGACCCGCGCACATCAATCGTTATTGACGAGTTGCTTCACGACATTACCCGCGAATACAACATCACCACCGTTATCAACACCCACGACATGAACTCGGTGCTCGGTATCGGCGAGAATATCATCTTTATAAACAAAGGCCATAGAGAGTGGGTTGGAGACATGAATCAGATATACACGTCAAACAACAAAGCCCTCGAAGAATTCGTCTTTGCCAACGACCTTTTCCGCAAAGTTCGCAGTTACGTGCTGTCAACCCAACCGTAAAACAGCGTTCAGTCAAATTTGATTTCGGCAGCCGCCATTTCGTCATACTCGGCCCAGTCAGGGTCGTTTTCACAGTATATTTTCAGCGGCAAAAGAGGAAAGTCGGCCAAGGCTTCATTAATCTTCTTGCCAAATATATGTGTACTGAGCGTATAGAAAATCCAGTCGCGCCGATTATCACCCGTGTACACACCGGTTAACACCGCAATCGGGTCCTTTTCAAGCACATTTTCTATCGCTTCCTGAGTCTGCTCCATCAATGTCGAAGTTTCAAAATCGGGCATACCGGAAGCATTCCCGTCATATTCCCAGGATACCTCAACACGGATATTGAAACGCGGATTATTGCGAAACTTTTCAACATCCCGACGGCCGGTTACCATAATCAACCTGCCGAGGTCACTTTCGTTTGGTGAGGTCCACCATTCTCCGTCTCGTTTTCTCATTCCTATTTTTTTACAAAAGTACAAATTAAAATCTTTCATACAGCCCTCTGCGAGTCTCTTACATCAAAAAAAGTAGCAAAAAGATACATATTGTTAGATTTCTTTTCTAATTTTGCACCCTGAAAAACAAAATAGCACATATCATGGTGAAAAACCTTGTGATTGTTGAGTCGCCTGCCAAGGCAAAAACAATTGAAAAATTTTTAGGGAAAGACTACAAAGTCATGTCGAGCTACGGTCATATTCGCGACCTGCGCAAAAAAGACCTCAGCATAGACAAAGAGCATGACTTTCAGCCAATATACGAGATACCGGCCGACAAAAAGGAACTTGTCAAGAATTTAAAGAAAGCCGCCAAGGAGGCCGAGGTTGTGTGGCTCGCTTCCGATGAGGACCGCGAAGGGGAAGCCATTGCATGGCATCTTGCCCAGGTTCTGGGGCTAAATACGGAAAACACCCGTCGTATCGTGTTCCACGAAATCACCAAGGAAGCCATACTCAATGCAATCAGCCAACCGCGACACATCGACATGAATCGCGTTGACGCTCAGCAGGCCCGAAGAGTGCTTGACCGCATTGTAGGGTTTGAATTGTCGCCGGTTTTATGGCGTAAGATTAAACCAGCGCTATCTGCCGGCCGCGTGCAGTCAGTAGCCGTCAGATTGATTGTTGAGCGCGAAAACGAGGTTAAAAACTTCAAGCCCGAGCCATATTACCGAGTAACCGCACACTTCACCGAGCCTGAGGCAGGGCGAACCATACGCGCCGAGTTATCCAAACGGCTTCCTGATGAAAATGCAGCCATGACATTGCTGCAAAAATGCAAGGATGCAACCTTCAAGATTACCGACATCAATGTCAAGCCGTTGAAGAAATCCCCTGCGCCTCCATTCACCACTTCAACACTTCAACAAGAGGCTTCACGCAAACTGGGATTTTCGGTATCACAGACGATGATGGTAGCTCAAAGGCTATACGAGAGCGGATATATCACCTATATGCGAACCGACTCGCTTAATCTTTCTTCGCTTGCCATCAACACAATCAAAGCCGAGATTGTCAATACCCACGGCGAGGAATACTTGAAAGTGCGCAAATATCAAACCAAATCGATGGGCGCTCAGGAGGCCCACGAGGCCATCCGCCCAACGTATATCGACCGCCACAGCATTGACGGGACATCACAGGAGAAGCGGTTGTATGACCTCATCTGGAAACGGACTATCGCTTCCCAGATGGCCGATGCTGTTATTGAGAAAACAACCGTCGACATACATCCGGCCACCGGCAATGATGATTTCCATTTTACAGCTCAGGGAGAAGTAATTAAGCATGACGGATTCCTCAAAGTATATCTTGAAGGTAATGATGACGAGCAGGATAGCGACACCGCTTCCATGCTGCCACACACAACCGTTGGCGAGACACTTACACAGATTGATGTAACCGCGACCCAACGTTTCACCCTGGCACCTGCACGATATACCGAGGCCTCGCTCGTCAAGAAGATGGAAGAGCTGGGAATCGGCCGCCCTTCAACCTACGCGCCAACTATCTCTACAATCCAGCAACGAGAGTATGTAGAGAAAGGCGACAAACCGGGTGAAAAACGTAAATATCAGATTCTGACACTCGCCAACGGGAAGATTTCAAAAAGCACAAAAAGCGAAAACGTTGGTGCCGACAAAGGGAAACTGATTCCCACAGATATAGGTATAATTGTAAATGACTTCCTGACAGAACACTTCCCCGATATTCTTGACTATAATTTCACGGCCGAAATGGAGGCTAAGTTTGACTTGATTGCACAGGGTCAAAGCAACTGGAGCAGCCGCATAGAGGAATTTTACGAACTGTTTCATCCGGCAGTGGACAAAGCCACCGAAATACGTCTTGAGCACAAAGTCGGGGAACGTATGCTTGGAACCGACCCCGCCAGTGGCGAGCCTGTTTCGGTAAAAATAGGCCGATTTGGCCCCATAGTACAGATTGGCTCGGGCGAGAACGACGTCAAGCCGAGATTTGCTTCGCTGAGACACGACCAGTCGGTGTTTGACATCACATTGGAGGAGGCCCTAAAGCTGTTTGAGCTACCACGTGTTCTTGGCGAGATTGATGGCAAAGAGGTATCGGTCGCAGTGGGTCGGTTTGGCCCATACGTTCGTTTCGACAACATGTTTGCGTCTATACCCAAAACATTGTCTCCCATGGAGATAACGCTCGACGAGGCACGGGAACTAATCATTGCAAAGCGCGATGCCGAGGCCAAAAAAGTTGTAAAAACATTCGACGAAGACCCTGATATGCAGATTCTTAACGGCCGTTATGGAGTGTATATCGCTTATAAAAAGAAAAATTACAAGATACCCAAAAGCGTTACAAATCCAGCAGAACTTACTCTCGGTCAATGTCTTGAACTTATTGACACACAACAGCCCAAAGCTCGTAAAACCACTACTCGCCGTTCAACAACCGGCAAAAAAGCCTGATATAAATGCCCTCACGCCCCAATCATAAGCCCGGCGCCGAGCGCGCAACTTTTAAACCGGATGTTATCGAAACATATCCGGTTGCAACCGACGGGACCTTACTTGATTTCCTAATAGCAGCGATGCCTCAACGCAAACGCACGAATGTCAAGGAGTTGCTGAAACACTCTCAGGTGGCAGTCAATAACGTGCCACAAACACGACACGACACCCTGCTTCACTCGGGCGACGTGGTAAAGGTTAATCTCGTGCGCGAGTTCAGGCAGTTCTATCATCGCCGGCTACAAATGGTATATGAGGATGACGACATCATCGTTGTCAACAAAGGATACGGACTGTTATCAATGGGCACCGACCGCATCAAAGACGGCACCGCCTACTCGATACTGCGAGAGTACGTCAAGTGGAGCAACCCGGCCAACAAGCTATTTATCGTTCATCGACTGGACAGAGACACCTCCGGGCTGATGATGTTTGCCAAAACGGCCCGAGCCAAAGACGAGATGCAACACAACTGGAACAACATGGTTCTCAACCGGCAATATCTTGCTGTTGTAGAGGGTGTTCCCGAAGAAAAAGAAGGAACAATACGCAGCTACCTTACCGAGAATTCCCGTCACGAAGTATATTCAACCCCAAACGCCCGAGAGGGACAGCCGGCTGTAACACGCTATAAAACAATCAAAAGCCGCAACGGGAAATCTCTGCTTGCCGTAGAACTGGATACAGGTCGCAAGAACCAAATCAGAGTGCATTTAAAAGAGCTGGGACACCCTATTTCGGGTGACCGCCGGTATGGTGGCAGCCCCAATTCGATACACCGGTTGGCGCTTCATGCCCAGACACTCCGGTTTATCCACCCCACAACAAGAGTTGAAATGAATTTCACCACTCCGGTTCCGGCATCGTTTCTGGCCCTTTTAAAATAAATCTTATCCCGATTTAGCGCTAAGTCTTGCAGTTAAGATTGGAATTTTTTAACTTTGCTGCCATGGAAATGATTCCGGTCATCATCATACGAGGATTGTTGATCGGCATCTTGGTGTCGGCCCCCATGGGGCCAATCGGGATGCTGTGTATTCAGCGTACATTGAGCAAAGGCCGTTGGCCGGCATTTTTCACCGGGCTGGGGGCTGCGTTGTCCGACCTTGTATATTCCATGTTAACAGGTCTATCGCTCTCGTTTATAACCGATTTCATAACCACAAACCATATTGCATTACAGATATGCGGCAGCATCGTCTTCATCATCTATGCCGTGTATCTCTACCGCATCAGGCCAACGAGAACCATCGCGGCACCAAACATACCGGCAACAACCTACTGGCGAGACTTTGTAACCGGGTTTCTATTGACATTCTCAAATCCGCTGATTGTATTTTTCATCATAACGCTTTTTGCGAGATTCAATTTCCTGGAATCGGGATTTGTTCACTATCACTATATTGCCGGCTATATAAGCATCCTTGCCGGCGCCGTAACATGGTGGTTGGCTGTAACAACCGCTGTCAGCATGGTGCGTTCTCGCTTTAACACACAGTCGCTGATAACACTAAACCGCATTATCGCAATTATCTTGATGATAATAGCCTTATTAGGCATTGTCTCGGGGATAAACGAATACTTTGAAAACCCCATGAATCTGTCACTCTCAATAGAATGAAACGACGCATTGTTCATATCGTTGTGGCAGCCGGCAGCGGAAGCCGATATGGAGGCGGGCTGCCAAAACAGTTCCTTCCAATGCAGGATGGCCGGCCGGTATTGATGACAACTCTCGATTGCTTTATGTCGCGGCGGGAGGAGGAGGTTTTACTGGTAATCAGCCGCGAAATGGAGGAATTATGGCTTGAGTTGTGTGAACAGCACCGGTTCTGCTCGCCTCAGATAGTGTATGGCGGCAAAACACGACACGGCAGCGTGGCCAATGCCCTTAAGACACTTGGAGAAATGGGGCCGGAAGACATCATAACAGTTCACGACGGAGCGCGACCCATAGTCACAAGCCGGCTCATCGACCGGTTGCTTGCGCCACTGCTGACCGGCACCTCTCGGGCAGTTATCCCCGTAGTCGACGTTACCGACTCCCTGAGGATGATTAATACCGACGGAACAACACAATCGGTTGACCGAACACGGTTTCGTGCCGTTCAAACACCCCAGGCATTCATCGCAACCCTCCTTATCAAAGCCTATGCCGCCGACGAAACACCCCAAATGACCGATGAAGCATCGGTCATCGAAATTGCCGGTATGGGAAAGATAGACACCATTCCCGGCGACCCGCACAATATCAAGATAACCCGACCGGGAGATATTGAAATTGCCCGTTTGTATCTTAGCAAATCAGTCGTGGAATGAATAGGCTGCGCAATCGTGACGTAATGTATCTAAAGGCGGTTGGACCGGCACGCGCCAAGTTGCTCAACAGCGAGCTTGGAATCCATTCCTACTATGACCTTCTGCACCATTTTCCATCCAACTATCTTGACCGCACAACTGTTTACCGCATAGCCGATTTACCTCATGCGACCGACGACGCGGCAATACCGGCTATACAGGTAAAAGGACAGTTCGTTTCATTTGCCATTCACGGTGAGGGAGCCAAAAGACGCCTTGTCGGGCTGCTTTCCGACGGTAGCGGGCTGATGGAAGTTGTTTGGTTTCATCGAATTGCCGATATACGCAAAGCCTACTCAACCGGCAACCGGTATGTAGTATTCGGGAAACCCAACGTGTTCAACGGCCGATGGTCAATGACACATCCCGAGATAGACACCGAAGGCAGTGCCAACGACACCGGAGGGCTGCGCGGCGTGTATCCACTGTCCGAGAAACTGCGCCAACGCAACGTCACCTCTAAAACTATTTTCTTACTTATAAACCAAGTTCTTAACTCCCTTCCGCCCAACCTGTCGGAGACTCTCCCCTCCTCCATTATTGCCCGTTACAACCTGATGCCTATCAATGAGGCTGTTAAAGCTATTCACAATCCTAAGAACACCGAAGAGCTGGCAAGAGCGCGCAATCGTTTCAAATGGGAAGAATTATTTTATTTACAGCTTGATATACAGCGTTTTTGCCGCAATAGGGCGAGTGCATCGGGCGGATTTGTATTCAACCACGTTGGCCAATATTTCAACAGATTTTACAAAGAATGCCTGCCGTTTGAACTAACCGGGGCCCAGAAACGCGTAATTCGCGAAATCAGGCGCGATATAGGTTCGGGCAAGCAGATGAATCGCCTGTTACAAGGTGACGTGGGTAGCGGGAAAACGCTTGTAGCACTAATGTCTATGCTCCTGGCTGTTGACAACGGCTACCAGGCATGCCTCATGGCGCCAACCGAGATACTTGCCTCTCAACATTTTGACACCATCTCAAAAATGGTTGCAGAGATAGGCATAAATGTCAAACTGCTAACCGGCTCAACACCTCAAAAAGCGAGAGACATAATCCACGAAGGGTTGCAGAACGGTGCTATCCATATCCTGATTGGCACCCATGCCCTGATTGAAGATAACGTAAAATTTCGCAACATCGGTTTGGCAGTAATAGACGAGCAACATCGGTTTGGAGTGGCCCAGCGAGCCCGCCTGTGGTCAAAAAACACCACTCCGCCCCATGTGCTTGTGATGACAGCCACCCCTATTCCGCGCACCCTCGCCATGACCGTGTATGGCGACCTCGACCTATCCATTATTGACGAGTTGCCACCGGGTCGCAAACCCATCGTTACCCTGCTCAGGCATGACAACAATAGAATGGAAGTTTACCGTGCTATCGGCCGCCAGCTGCGCGAAGGCAGGCAAGTGTACATAGTTTATCCATTAATAGAGGAAAACGAAAAACTTGATTTGAGAAGCCTCGAAGAGGGATATGAGACAATCTGCGAAACATTCCGGGATTACCGGGTGGCCTATGTACACGGAAAAATGAAACCGGCCGAGAAAGATTACCAGATGGGAATATTCGCCTCAGGCGAGGCCCGGATTATGGTTGCTACAACAGTAATCGAGGTGGGCGTAAACGTTCCCAACGCAACCACAATGGTTATAGAGAATGCCGAGCGCTTTGGGCTATCGCAGCTACACCAGCTCAGAGGGCGGGTGGGGCGTGGTGGCGACCAAAGTTATTGCATCTTGATGTCAAAGCAGCAACTGTCAAAAAACACACGCCAGCGGTTGACTCTGATGACACAGACTACCGACGGTTTTGTCATAGCCGAAGCCGACTTGAGGATGCGCGGCCCCGGCGACATGGAGGGAACCATGCAGAGTGGTTTGATTTTTAACCTTAAGGTTGCCAACCTATCCAAAGACGGAGACCTCGTGGAGCTTACCCGCTCGGCCGCAATCGACATGCTGAACAGCGACCCAAACCTGAGTATGCCTGAAAATCAAGTCGCAGCGCGACAGCTCGGGTTTCTCACAAAACGGGTTGCCGACTGGAGCCGGATAAGCTGATACGCTCTAAAAAACCATACTACAACACAACTAAGCGGAGGATGCCGTGACAGCACCCTCCGCTATATATTTCTTCCCTAAAGAAATTGTATTTTACTCGGCCGGAGCGAGAACCACTACACGGTAGTTACCCGACTTGGCCAACGTCTTCATAAAGTTCTCAATATCGGCAGTTGTAATCGACTCTACAACCTTGTCGGTACCGTTGAATGTATCAACGCCGTTGCGGGTCCAGCCGCCTATGCTGCCGAGCCAGGGACCGTTCAGCTCCTTCTGCTCCTCATAGCTCTTAATCATGTATTCCTTGACCTTGGCAAGCTCCTCGGCCTTTACATTCTGCCCCATATCATCCATTATCTTACGAATCTCGGCAAGGACTTCGGCCTGCATTTCAGGCTTCATGGGGAACTGGCTCTGAAGGAAGGTGTTATTCTTGTCGGCAACACGCCTCATGGCCGATGCTGCACCTATCGAATATACGGCACCCATCTCTTCACGAATCTTTTCAAGCAGGCGCTGCGACAGAATCTGACCTGCAACCGATGCTATTTTCTGATTCTTGGCAGTGTAAGGCAAATTGGCCTGGTCAACGATAAACACATAGCTTTGAGGCGTCTGCATTTCAGCTGTTGATATATCAATACCCTCACCTGTCTTTATATCAAGACCGGCCACAAATACAGGTTCGGTTGTTGCTTTCTTTGCATCGCCGGGCAGAGAAGCTATGTATTTTTCAACGAGACCCTTCAACTCATTTTCGTCAAAGTTACCAACGAAGATATAGGTATAATCGGCTGCATTCTCAGTCATTTTGCGAGCTATCTCAATAACATCCTCGCGACTTGTACTGTTGACGTCATTAACCGTTACAGCCTGCTTGCGGGGCGAGTCATAGATTGATTTTGACACAGCCACCTGGAACTTGTACTGCGGGTTGGATTCCTGGTTGGCAAGAAGACCGCTGTATGTCGACTGCAAAGCCGTAAATTCATCGGCAGTGAAGTTAATCTCGGTCATTGTCATGTAAAGAATCTCCATAAAGGCGGCAAGGTCCTTGGGTGTGGTTGAACCCGAAACCTCGCGAGTATAATCATCAAATTCGGTGTGGATATCAACCTTTTTACCTGCAAGATACTTGCTCAAATCCTGATTGCTATATGTTCCCAAACCGTTACCCTGCAAGAAGATACCTGCACAACGTAGCGCCGTGTCAAACTTAGCCGGAAGCACCGAAGTACCGCCCTTGGCTACTGCCGAGAACTGGATTTCATCTTTTTTGAACTCGGTTTTCTTAACAATTACCCTTGCACCGTTGGAAAGAGTCCACTCTTTTGCGCCCCATTGGGGTAGCTCGGTTGTTTTGGTAATTTTACCGGCTTTACGAAGATTTGTCACAAGCGGCTCCTCCTTCACCTGGTCAACAAAGGCAACTATCTCCTCGCCATCAACCTTTTCAACTGCGGCAACAAAATCGGCCTCGGTTGGATATACACCGGCCTCATTGTCAGAGTTAAGCGAGAGGATAACACGATTATCGGGAGTTATTGTCTCGGCAAATACCTGGTTGAGCACATCAACCGATATCTGTTGTGCCATTAATGCAATCAGCTGATACTCGGTTTCTATTCCGGGAATGGGCTCATTATCAAGGAAATGGTTTACATATTCATTCACGTAGCTTTCATTCTGACGGCTCTCGCGATTGTTGTACACATTCTCGAGGTTGGAAAGATATTCGCTGCGGGCACGCTCATACTCCGATGCGGTGAATCCACCCTTTGAAGCTCTGACAGCCTCGCGGTAAACAGCTTCAAGAGCCCCTTTTACGTCAGTTCCGTTGGCAACGGCATAAATCGTAAATGCATCTTTGGTCTTGGCCAAAAAGTAGTTTCCAAACGAGCATGCTGCAGCTGCAAAAGGTGAATTGGGGGCTGACATAATGTCGGCCAAACGATTGTTGAGCATCGACGAAATCATCTGCTCCATATATTTCACCTGCATAAAGACAGGTGTATTGCGATACTCCACAGGCATAACGTCGCTGAGGAACATCATCTGAACAACATTGGTAGTTTGCTCGGGGTCATGACCGATAGCATAGATTGTACCCTGATGGTCGGCAACAGGGAAATAAACACGCTCGGGAGCATCGGCCGGCATTTCAATATCCGAGAATATCTCTTTGATTTTATTCTCAATACGGTCCACATCAATGTCGCCCACAACTATGATACCCTGCTGGTCGGGGCGATACCATGCCTCATAGTAATCGCGAAGCGCCTGATACGGGAAGTTATCCACAACCTCCATCGTTCCTATCGGAAGACGATAGCCATAAGGGCTATTGGGATACATCACCGGGAGCAACTGCTCCAAAATGCGCATTTGGCCAACGTTGGTGCGACGCCATTCCTGGTGAATCACACCGCGCTCCTTATCAATTTCAACCGGGTCAAGAAGAAGGTCGTTGGCCCAATCGTGCAAAATCAACAGGCAGGAATCCTGCACACCTACACGCGCAACAGGAACGTTGGATATGTTGTACACCGTCTGGTCAACCGAGGTGTACGCATTAAGATTCACGCCAAATTTGATACCCACGCTTTCACACCAGTCTACGATGCCGTTGCCTGGAAAATTCTTTGTTCCGTTAAAGCACATGTGCTCCAGGAAGTGGGCAAGTCCGCGCTGGTCATCCTTCTCAAGAATTGAACCAACCTTCTGGGCGATATAAAAGTCAGCCTGGCCCTTGGGCGTTTCGTTGTGACGAACGTAATAGGTCAAGCCATTAGGTAGAACTCCTATTCTAACCTCTTGGTCGATGGGAAGCTGCGGTATTTGCATCTGGCCTAAATCCTGTGCAGACACCGACAGATGGCCCACAAAGACGCTCACAATAGCAAACGTCAGAAATTTAAACATTTTTTTCATTATGCAAATGAATTGATTTATAATTGTTGATTGATTTTTCCCTGTATATATGACGCAGCAATATGCAAATAGTTACATTGCTCGGGGCAAAATTATAAAAAATATGCCTAAAACAACTCATTCGGCAAGCCATTTTAACATTTTAGCCCCCTTGTCGCAAGATTTTTGGGATAAACAAATTGGGGTAACAAAATAAATTTGTAATTTTGCACAAATCTTCACCGGATTTCTACCATGGCAGAAATAACAACACGGCGAGGGGTAGTTCTCAGCGCAGAAGAGAATCGGCTTATGGTTCGCGTATCGGGCGATTGCCACTGCGAAGGATGTGCAATTGTTGCGTTCTGTGGTTCCAAAAATGATGAAGATGCCGTGACTCTCTATACCCCCGATGCATCCCGGTTCACGCCGGGCGATATGATAGAGTTTGAGCCTTCAACCGGCGCCCAGTGGAATGGAATTCTGCTGGCTTTTGTTGTGCCTATACTGTTGATTGTCACGGCTGTACTTGTCGCTCTCGCCGCCGGATGCTCCGAGTTAATCGCCGCCGTGGTTGCCGCCGCCGGGTGTGCAGCCTATTTCTTTGTCATGTGGAGATTCTTTCGCCGCCGGCTGGAAATCTCCATGAACTGGAAGATAACTAAAGTAATCAATTGAACAATAATTAATTATATATAATCATTATGGATACCATTCTCATGTCAATCCTCGTTCTCGGAGGAATAGGCATCATCGGAGCCGCGGTTCTGTATGTCGTATCGCGACGCTTTTATGTTGCCGAAGATCCGCGAATCGAGCAAATCGAGCAGGTGCTCCCGGGAGCAAACTGTGGCGGTTGCGGACGAAGCGGCTGCCACGACTTTGCAACAGCGTGCACCCAAGCAAGTTCGCTTGACGGGCTAAACTGCCCCGTTGGCGGTGCCACGGTGATGGCTAAGGTTGCCGAGATTGTGGGTCTTGCGGCCGGCGCCGCCACCCCGATGGTTGCAGTCCTCAAATGCAACGGCACATGCCAGTTCAGACCACAGACATCGACCTACGATGGGCCCTCGTCTTGTGCAGTTCTTAACACACTCGGAGCCGGAACTACCGATTGCGCCTACGGGTGTTTGGGTTGCGGCGACTGTGTAAGCGTTTGTAATTTCGGAGCCATCACCATGGGTGAAGACGGGCTTCCGGTTGTTGACCAGGATAAGTGTACCGCCTGCGGTGCATGCGTAAAGGCTTGCCCACGTCGACTTCTGGAGTTGCGCAAGAAAGGTCCACGCGGCATGCGCGTATATGTTGCCTGCTCAAACAAGGACAAAGGCGCAGCGGCTCGAAAAGCCTGCCAGGCCGCATGTATCGGCTGTAGCAAGTGTGCCAAAGAGTGCCCCCACGAGGCTATTACCATCGACAGCAACCTCAGCTACATCGACTTCAACAAGTGCAAGTTGTGTCGCAAGTGTGCCGACGTATGCCCCACTCACGCTATCTTGGCCGTGAATTTTCCAGTAAAAAAAGTAGTTAATCAAGAAAAACCCGCCACTGCGGCTCCGGCCGATGCGGCTTCCAACAATCAAGCATGAAAACATTTTCTAAAGGCGGGGTACATCCCCCGGAGCAAAAGCTGACTGCCGGAAAGAAGATTATCACCCTTGACCTGCCGGGTGAAGTGGCCCTGTTGCTGGGTCAGCACATCGGTGCACCGGCCAAGCCGGTTGTTGCCAAAGGCGACAAGGTTAAGCGAGGAGATATGATTGCCGAAGCCGGCGGATTTGTATCAGCCCCCGTACATACCCCTATTTCGGGTACGGTCGTTAAAATCGACACAGTAAAAAATCAGCAGGGACTCGCAGTTCCGGCAGTATTCATCAAGGCCGATGCCGAAGATGCAGCCGCCGACGCCGAGGCACGTGCAAACCTGAAACCGTTGCGCGACGACGCTGCAATTGCAGCTCTCAAAGACAATGAGATTAAGGATATTATCAAAAATGCAGGTATCGTAGGTTTGGGCGGTGCAACATTCCCAACCCACGTTAAGCTATCCCCTCCCCCCGAATTTAAGGCCGAGGTGGTGATTATCAATGCCGTTGAGTGTGAACCATATATCACGGCCGACCACGCGCTGATGATGGAGTTCCCCGACGAGATTATTGAAGGCGTTCGCCTGTTGTCTCGTGCGGTGAATGTAAATCGCGCCATAATAGGTATCGAGGCCAACAAGCCCGACGCTATTGCTCTTCTTCAGGAGAAGCTAGCCGGAGCAACCGATATAGAAGTTTGCCCGCTCAAGGTAAAATATCCGCAAGGTGGTGAAAAACAACTCATTGAAGCTGTAATAGGCCGTGAAGTACCGTCAGGCGCACTCCCCATTGCAACCGGAGCCGTTGTTCAGAACGTAGCTACTGCATACGCCGTTCATCGCGCCGTTCGCTATGGTGAAAATCTTACCGAGCGTCTTGCAACCGTGACCGGACCCGGCGTCAGCGCCCCCGGCAACTTCAAGATTGCAATCGGCACTCCGCTGTCGGCCCTCATCGCCGCTGCTGGAGGTCTTCCTGAAGACACTGCAAAAGTAATTGGCGGTGGTCCGATGATGGGTCGCACAATCGACAACATCGAAGCGCCCGCAGTCAAAGGAACATCGGCACTGCTTATTTTCGGCGAAGATGACTCAAAGCGTCGCCCCGTTGAAAACTGCATCCGTTGCGCCAAGTGTGTTGACGCCTGCCCGATGGGACTTGAGCCTTATTTGCTTAGCACATTATCGCGTCTCAAACGATGGGATGATGCCGAGACCGAAAAAATTGTCAACTGCGTCGAGTGTGGTTCATGCAGCTTTATTTGCCCCGCATCTCGCCCGTTGCTTGACTACATACGTTTGGGCAAGACTACTGTCATGGCCGCTATCCGTTCACGCAAATCTTGATAATCAATCATGCAAAAATTATTTATATCACTATCACCCCACGTTCACACCACCAACACCGTCTCGCGGTGCATGTGGAACGTGGTCATTGCCCTGGTGCCGGCACTTCTCTGTGCCCTCTATTTCTTCGGCATCGGAGCGGCAATTGTCATCGCAACCGCAGTGGTTGGTTGCGTGTTGACCGAATATATTATCACTCGCTACATGTTGCACCAGCCGGCACAGCTTGCCAACGGTGCTGCTGTTCTGACCGGCATTCTCCTCGGTTTTAACCTCCCGTCAAACCTTCCGGTATGGATTGTTCTGATAGGCTCGGTTGTTGCCATAGGTATCGGCAAAATGGCATTTGGCGGATTGGGATGCAACATCTTTAACCCGGCGCTCGTTGGCCGCGTGTTCCTGCTGCTCTCGTTCCCCGTTCAAATGACCACATGGCCCAAACCTTTGGTTAACACAATGAACTATACCGACGCCACTACTGGTGCTACAATACTGAGCCAAATCAAACAAGGCCTCATTGAACCCGAAAAGGTTGATTTGATTACCAACCTGCTTGGCCAAATGGGCGGTTCGCTTGGCGAGGTTAGCGCCATTGCATTGCTGATAGGGTTCATCTATCTGCTCTGCACCCGCGTTATTACATGGCACATTCCCGTGTCAATCATCGCCGCCGCCGGTATCTTCTCGCTGTGTATCGGTGCCAACCCGCTGGTTCACATCTTCTCGGGCGGTTTGTTGCTCGGCGCCATCTTCATGGCAACCGACTATGTAACATCGCCGATGAGCCACCGCGGAATGCTTCTCTATGGAGCGATGATTGGTATAATCACCATCATTATCCGTCAATGGGGTGCATATCCCGAAGGTATGTCGTTCGCAATCCTTCTGATGAACGGCTTTACCCCGCTGATTAATCGCTATTTCAAGCCGGCTAAGTTCGGAGAAAGGAGTAAGAAATGAGCATGAAATCTTCAGTAACAAACATGGTGTTGTCATTAGGCTTAATCACCATTGTTGCCGGCACGCTTTTGGCGTTGGTGTACAACACTACCAAAGAGCCTATTGACCAGGCAAAGCTGGAAAAACAGACACAGGCAATCAGCGAAGTTGCTCCCGAGTTTAACAACCAGCCGACAACCGAAGAAGTCAAATTTGTTATCGACGGAGATACCGTAAATGTTTATCCGGCCAAAAAGGATGGGCAGCTTGTTGGTGCGGCTGTAAAAAGCTGGACTAAGAAAGCGTTCTCAGGTTCATTCTCGGTAATGTATGGTTTTGACACAGATGGAAATGTAACCGGCTATGCTGTTCTGGCCCATGAAGAGACTCCCGGTCTCGGAGCCAAAATGGATATCTGGTTTAAAGACCCGGTCAACACCGAGCGCAGCGTCATCGGCCTCAATCCCGATGTTAACAACATGACAGTCAGCAAAGATGGTGGCGAAGTTGACGCCATCACGGCAGCTACTATCAGCTCTCGCGCTTTCCTCGACGCGCTAAGCCGCGCCCACAATGCGTTCAAACAGTATAAAGAACAAAATTAAGGTAATGCACTTCCAAGATTATGAATAAATTAAGTATCATACTCAATGGTATCGTAAGGGATAACCCGACATTTGTCCTCCTTTTGGGCATGTGTCCCACCCTCGGTACAACCGGTAGCGCACTTACCGGTATGAGCATGGGTCTGGCCACAATGGCGGTGCTCATCTGCTCAAATATTGTTATTTCAGCAATTAAGAACTTTATTCCTTCGGGGGTTCGTATCCCCGCATACATCGTTGTAATTGCCGCATTTGTAACTATTCTTCAAATGCTTATCCAGGCCTATTTGCCGGCAATCAACGATAGTCTGGGCATTTTCATCCCGCTGATTGTTGTAAACTGTATCGTGCTTGGTCGTGCCGAGGCATTTGCATCACGCAACTCGGTATTTGACTCTATGCTCGACGGTATCGGCATTGGTCTCGGATTCTCGATAGCGCTGACACTGCTTGGCGCCGTTCGTGAGCTGATTGGCACAGGTCGCATTTTTGGTGTAGCACTATACCCCGAAAGCTATGGCTCGCTGGTATTTGTGCTCGCTCCCGGTGCGTTCATCGCCCTCGGCTTCCTGATTGCCATTTTCAACAATCTCAAGAAGAAAGAAAGTTAATCATCAATAAACTGAAGTCATGTTAGAATATATTTCTATTATCATCACGGCAATATTTGTAAACAATATTGTCTTTGCCCAGTTCCTCGGCATCTGCCCCTTCTTGGGCGTGTCAAAGAAACTGTCGTCGGCAGTAGGTATGGGTGCCGCCGTGACTTTTGTCATGTTGATGGCGACAACAATCACCTGGTTGCTGCAAACGTTCGTGCTTGTTCCATGCGGCCTTGAGTACATGCAGACAATCGTCTTCATCCTCGTTATCGCTGCCTTGGTGCAGATGCTTGAAATGATTATGAAGAAGGTGACCCCTGCGCTCTACCTTTCGCTGGGCGTGTTCCTCCCGTTGATTACCACCAACTGTGCTGTTCTTGGTGTTGCCATTAAGGTTATCACCGACGGTCTCAACCTTGGTCAGTCAGTTGTCTACGCGATAGCAACCGCCATTGGTTTCACCCTCGCTCTGGTCATCTTTGCCGGTGTTCGCGAGCAGTTGGAACTTGTCAATGTGCCACGTGCAATGCGCGGTGTGCCCATCGCACTGGTTGTTGCCGGCCTCCTGGCAATGGCTTTCATGGGTTTCTCGGGAATCAAGATAGGCTGATATAGCCCAAACTTACTTATAAACAGGAGATATTGACACAAGCCAATATCTCCTGATATTCTTAAACGAAAAAACAATGGATAAAAACACCGTTTGGGGCCTGATACTGATGGCTCTCGTTATGTTCGGATTCATGTACATGAGTCAGCCGAGCGCCGAGGAGAAGGCCCGCATGGAAAAGGAACGACAAGAGCAGTTGATGGCCGAAAGCCGGGAAGATACAGCACCGGCAGTTCAACGAGACACCATCAGTGCGGCCGAAATCACGCAAACAATTGCCACCATACGCAATTATGGCGAAACCGACACAACAACATCAATCGCTTCACTGAATATTAACAACCTCGCGCTCAAAGTAGGTCTTGACAATCGCATCTCGGGCCAAATCACAATTGACGGCGGTGCCATTATTCCGGCAGAAGCAATCATATACAACAATCTCGAGAATATCCCCGAGACAGCTGCCGACAAAGCGGTAAAAGCTCTTCGCAGCGCCCTTTCGGGTGTAGCCCGGTACCGCGGTTTTGCGCGCTACCTCTCAGGCGACTCCACAGTTACCCGTCTTGAGAACGACCTGATTTCTCTTGACATATCCAACAAAGGCGGTATCATTGCCGAGGCCGCTCTCAAAAAATACAACCGAGCCGACTCATCTGCTGTAAAACTGATGTCGGCCGGCGAAACCGGATACAGCTTTATTCTCTCAAGCGAAGACAGCCATTTCGATACCCGCGAGTTCTACTTTACCCCGATTGTCGAGAGCGATTCAACTGTATTGATGAATCTTGACCTTGGCAACGGAGCCTCATGGGGTCTCATATACACCCTGCCGCAGGATGGATACACCGTCAAAATGGATGTAGTCCAGAAAAACATGACAAACGTAATCCCGGCCAACGTCTCCGAAATGGAGTTCAACTGGCATAACAGGATGCACCGAAACGAGGCCGGCCGTGTATTTGAGGAGCGCAACAGCGGACTGTTCTACATGCTTGGCGACGGCGATGTTGACAACTTGTCAGAGAACAAAAATGATGGAAAAGAAGTCACCGAACGCCTACGCTGGATTGCATGCAAGAACCAGTTTTTCAGCGCCGTACTCATTTCCGAAAACCAGTTCACATCGGCCAGTCTCGACAGTGAAGTGCTGGAACACGACCCCGAGTATCTCAAAAACATGAACATAAACACCACGCTTGAATACTCATCGACCGTCAACACTCCGGCCTCGTTCACATTCTATCTCGGGCCAAACTCATATCCCCTGCTCAACAACCTTGAGGACGAGATTATGCCCGGGCAGAATCTCCATCTGACAAAACTGATTCCGCTTGGATGGTCACTTTTCCGCTGGATTAACACCTGGATAGTCATTCCAACGTTCGACTTGCTGGGTAAGTTCCTGACCAACTATGGTGTAATAATACTTTTGCTGACAATCTTCATCAAGATAATCCTGTTCCCATTCACCTACAAGAGCTATCAGTCACAGGCAAAGATGCGCATCCTTGCCCCCGAGATTAAGGCAATCAACGACAAATATCCGGGTAACGACAATGCGATGAAGCGCAATCAGGAAACAATGGCGCTGTACAGCCGGGCCGGGGCAAACCCAATGTCGGGATGTCTGCCGCTGCTGTTACAGATGCCCATTCTCGTGGCTATGTTCAACTTCTTCCCGTCGGCAATCGAGCTCCGAGGACAGTCATTCCTCTGGGCCCACGACCTTTCGGCGCCCGATGCAATCGTTTCGTGGACAGCCAACATCCCGTTCATATCATCCACTTTTGGCAATCATATCAGCCTCTTCTGCTTGTTGATGACCGCTACCAACATTATTTACACCTACATCAACATGCAGAGCCAGGCCCAAAGTGCCGCTATGCCGGGAATGAAAATGATGATGTACCTGATGCCGCTAATGTTCCTTGTTTTCTTCAACAACTATGCCGCCGCGTTGAGCTACTACTACTTCCTGTCGCTGTTAATCACAATCGTTCAGACATGGTTTGTTCGCCGAATGATTAGCGAAGAGAAAGTGCGTGCAACAATGAAAGAAAACGCCAGGAAACCACGCAAAAAGTCGGGATTCATGGCGCGATTGGAAGAAGCACAACGACGTCAGCAACAGCTACTTAAAGAGCAGGAACGTCAGCGTGGGAAACGACGTTAAACCCAAAAACCGTCACAAAAACACAATGAAACGAATAATACTGAACCTCGCCATGGCCGCAATAACATTGTCGGCCATGGCCTGGGGTCAAAAAGGGCACGATGTAACCGCCTATATAGCCGAGCAACATCTGACTCCGACCACAAAAGCCGCGGTCGAAAAATTGTTTGATGGAAAATCTATCGTCTATTGGGCCAACTGGCTTGACAACGCAAGTCACACACGGGAATATGCCTACACATCCACATGGCATTACAAAAATATCGACAGCGGCGTGAGGTATGAAGAAGCGCCTGCCAATCCCGCCGGCGATGCCGTTACTGCCATTAAGGCCCAAATTGAGACTTTGACCGACCCCGGCACCACTGACCAACAAAAATCGCTGGCCCTCAAAATTTTAGTTCACGTTACCGGAGACATACATCAGCCCATGCACCTGGGACACGCAACCGACCTCGGCGGAAATCGAATTACCGTAAAATATTTTGGCCGAGACAATAAACTTCACTCAATCTGGGACACAAACATAGTTGAAAGCGCCCGAAAGTGGAGCTATACCGAATGGCAACAGCAAATTGACCGTGCCAACGAGGCTATGCAAGCTGCTATCATTTCGGGGTCAATCGACGATTGGGCAAAAGAAACAGCACAAATTGCAACCCAAGTCTACGAAGAAATGCCGGTCGGTGCATCCGTTTCCTACAACGAGGTTGCCCGCTGGACTCCTGTCATTGAAGACCAATTTCTCAGAGGCGGTTTACGCTTGGCCCACTTGCTGAACAAAATTTTTGACCCGGAATATTCAGGTCTCAAAGAATAAGTTTAAGCGCAATAACTACTAGACACAGTGTAGAGATTATCAACAGAATCGTATTCAAGAACGAGCGCCCCGACTTAAGATTAACCGCGGGCGCCGTTTCTTTTTGGTCATTAAGAGCCTGACGGATAGAGCGGTTCACGTTAATCATCGACTCCGTTTGCCATTGCGACACGCGCTCAATCAGCTTATCAAGCCGTGCCGGGACATCCGCCAACTCTTGAAGACGCTCGGCCAGCTGGGGCAGCTGCTCTATCTGCTTATTGAAGCGATTTAAAATATCTCCGTTGAATTGTTCAAAACAATCACGCTCCTCGGTCAGTATCCTTTTAAACTGCTCACTTTGGTCCACAAACATCCTGTTCAGCTGCTCCATATTGTCGGCTGCAGCCTCCTTGATGGATGAAAGCGACGAGCGCAGGGCCGCGTCGGTGACCGACGCCGTTCGCCCCATTTCGGCCATGTAATAATCCATCAGCTCCTGCATCTTTTGGAGCGTTTCAATCTGGGCCGCAGCAATCCGTTTTACATCCGCCTCGGCCGGCAGCAAAGGTGCTCCCGCGGCGGAGCCTCCCCCACCCGACTGCCCGTTGAGTTTATCAATAGCCACATCCAAGCGGCGTGTATTCTCGGCAAATGCAGTGTTAAAACGGTTTAGATTGATAACCAATAGCGACAGAGCCTCGGCCGTAGCCGAATCGCCATTTGACAAATCCAAGTTACTGTTATGCTTACTCATCGTATAAATGAAACTTTACATGGCGACACAATAATCCAGCGGCTGCCAACAAGATTGGCAACTCCGGGCAACTCTACCAAAAGACTGCGAGCCTCTTCGGCCGGAACATCGCCAACTATGGTGATTGCTTTATCCAGCCCGTCATTGGAGAGAAGCGTTTTGAGGTCGATAGGTTCAAAATGCATTATGTTTATCGGGTCAGCTTCATCGGCCTTTGCAACAAACTTAGCCGTATAGTCAGGTTCATTAAGCAATCCGCGAAAATATCCCTGTCCGCTGTTGATTACATTGGCAAAATATCGTGTTCCCGACCGTGATTCAACCGCTGCCTCGGGTTGGCGGCTCTCGGGCTGCTTCTCTTTTTTGGATAATTCGGCCTCGACGCTCAACAGTCGGCGTGTCAGCCGCTGGCATTCTCCCTGAATAGCCGTCAATTCAAATTCAAGAGCGTCAACACGATTCTGCAACGCCGAGCGGTCGGCAACCAGGCCATCAGAAGCTTCACTCAACCGCTTCACCGTTGCACTCATCTTGACAAAAGCAAACACGGCCACCGACGCCAGAACCAGTATACAAACAAAACCTACCATCGCTGAATTTTTTTTAATTGATATTTTTGCCAATCTCGGCCGATATAGCATTAATAGCCCCGCGGATTGGATAGAAAAATGGAGATTCGTCAAGCATCGACTCGCCGTCGCTTTCGTCGGCAACAATCTTGATACCCTTATCCAAGAACGTGGCCAGGTCAAGCCGGCACATACTCTTGGCTATCGACATTGAACGCGGACTGACGCCGAAGTTATCATCAAAATCCATCTCCTCATTAACCCGGTTCAGGAAATCGAAAAATTGATTTACCGCACCCACAATTCCATCACGGCTTTCACCGTCAAGACCGGCGTATGTATCGCCGTCAGTCACTATCCGTCTAAGGTCACCCGTCAGCACAACACGTCGCGAGTCATCATAATTCTCATCCCTGTCACCGGCCAAAATTCCACCCTTGCAGGTCGATTCCTTAGGCGACGAGTCTTTTTCAAGGCCAAGAATTTCAAGCCGGCCATTTCCATACGAAAGGCCCGACGACAGTTCAAGCATGATTCGGGTCAACCGCGTCAATTGAGCCACGTCGGTGGTTATTATATTCAATATTCGGCTGCCGTTGCCACTGAAAGATATGTGCCGCGGCAGTTCAAGCCCGCCCGATACCCCTATCATCTTGCCTATATGATAGATAATGGCTGCATAAAATATGATGAAAACAATCTTGAAATCCTCATCCTCCTGGAGCCGGAAATTAAAATCGAGTGCCGACGATTTAACCCCGGCGCGAGCTGCAATACTGTTGTCGCGCAGGCCAAATAAGAACGATGCCATATTTACCGGCAAACGGTTGGCCGGGCTATTGAATATGTGAATCAGCTCCGTGAGATTCATTGTGCGAAGCAAATCCAGTATGGCAACTTTATGCCGGTCGACAATCGCATTTGTCGTGTCAATTTTGCTTAATGTATTCTCAAACAATGCGTTTGCGCCCATTCTGAACGACGTGAACACCTTGACGCGGCCATCCGCCGAGTAGGCTACATCGGTCGTGCCGCCGCCAATGTCGATATTCACCATCGTTGTTGCAGTAGCCACTGCGCGATAGAAATATCCGGCCGGGGCCTGAGATTCAGATATCGACACCGTTGAGCCCGCCGGGTTAAAATACCGGCGATAGGCATCGTCCCAAACGCGCCTCAGACGCCTAAGTCTCTTTGGCGGCATACTCGCAGGATAAAACCACGTCAAGCGGGTCTGTTTTAGGTCGCCGCCGTCAACCAGCGCCTTATTGCGCATCAGCAGCACCAACGTGTTGACGTAGGCCTCCATAATATCCAGCGCCTCACCCGTGCCCCATTTTATATCCGTGTGAAATGCATTATACGGGAGAGCCCGGCGCTTGTCATACGTAAATGGCAGATTGAACATCGTCATCGGAGCTGTTCCCGTGGTCCAGCTCATTGTTTTCGACGCCGACAGAACCGTTCGTGTAGGGAACTGGAAATCCCCTCTTCCCAATACCGAGGGAATCAAATCTTTCTCTATCAGTGATGTTTCATCCTGGAGGTCTATCATCGCCCCACCGTCGTCAAGCGATGGCCTGAAAAATGTTGCAGCCGGAGCCGCACCCGCGTCATATCCAAAAGGAACCGACACCGGTGAGCCGTCGTGACACATCTCGATATGCGTGTTAGACGTGCCAAGGTCAACGGCAAAGTCGATGCGCCGTGAGGCCGGCACCGTGCGCCATCGCGGTATCAGCAGCCCGCGTATGCCGTCATCGCCACCTGGTTCCACGCCCATATACTCCCACTCTACATTTTCAAGATAATAATTAACACCCTTGATGTTATGCTCGCCCGACTTGTCGCGACACGTTACCGACGTTGGATTTACAACCTCGTCGGCTTTATAGAACCTCAGCGCCGTTGCTGCGCGAGACGCATCTATGCACGAAACATTGTAAAAACTATCGACACCCGCCGGAGTCTTGACCGCCGGCATCAGAACGCCTGTAAACGGATGCACAACAATCGAGCCCTCATTCTTCGTCACGTCGGCCCTACGCCCGGGATAATAAATGCGGCTGTATTCTATCCTGTTAACGCGATTGTTTCCCTTTATAGGGATACGCAAGGTAACCTTGACCGCGTCGCCCGCCAGCTGTTCCATTTCGACAATCGGCAAGCCGTCTACCGCCGGGCCCGCTATATCCTCTACCGTAAAATATCTGAACAGCAGCGGTTTAATCGGCAGAAGATAGGCCAGCTCATCTCGGTTGATTTTGCCTATATTGCCATCAAAAAAATCCACGTTATTCAGCGTGTGAGGCACGGCGATAAGCGTCGGTTCAAGCAGGTCACCGATTGTAAGCCACGGATACCGGGCACCGTCAAATGGAAGGAGCCGTTTGGCCGGATTGGGCTCAGCATCCCACAGCGGAGCCGCGTTTGAAACGCCCCACGGCGCCGATGCATATCTCAGCGAGCTGTATTTATTGCCATTTTCAATGGGCAGCACCATTGGCGGCTGCTCAACCGGGCGCGTCGACGCTATTGTCATTTCGCTGCTGTCAAGCGACGCCGCTCCGCGCTTTTGAAATATCTCATATCCAAGCACTTCCACGACATCACTCCCTCCGTCGTCAACAACCTCAATCGGAGCATACATCGACGACACTGCCGACGCCGATATCGACCTAATCTCATCCTTCAACGCCTCGTCGGTCAGAGCACGGTAGGTAAGAGTCAGATACGAGTCCACCTCGGGAAACAATCCGGCAAATCCGGGAATAGAAGCCCTCAGCGACATCATATACAGTATCATTTCACGGTCGCGACGGTATAGCGGAGTGAAACTGTGTCGATTGAACGGCCGCCGCTGTCCCAGAAATATATCGTCGACAAAACTTAAATCATTGGCATTGCTGAAAAACAAAGTTGCCGGCGAGGTCGCCCCGATAATGTTAAGTTCATCAGGCCCGGATGGATAATTGAGCAGATATATACCTTGGAGACGGTCAAAATTATAAGTCGCTGCGTCGGCCGTAAGATACTTATGCATCGCGTCGGCTATATACCTGTGCCCCTCCAACGGCGAGCCTGCCAGACGCTCCTGCATGCCGGCGGCAGTCCACTTTATAATCTCTATCTTACTGCCCATTTTGTCGCGGTTAAAGAAAATCTCCGCCACATCGAGCGTATCCGACACCATTTTGTGGTAAATTGTTGACCCGTCAAGCTGCTCCGTGCCTCCTCGCGACAACTCGGCAAACGCCGTCTTTATCAAGTCGATACGCGCCAAGGGCGACGGAATCGAGGTGATTTCGTATCGCGCAGTTCGCCCGTCGGGGTCCTCTATCGTATCACGGGCAGTCGAGTTGTAGGGATAGGCCGCAGCCGACTGCCACCCTTGCAACGTCGCCACGCCATCTTTGTATATTCTGAATACCTTTGACATCTTTATTCTTCTTGGATAGAGTGTTGTTATAGTTTTTCGGCTACAAGTCGCTCGGTTGCTCTCCACCACATTTCGAGCCACCGAGATTCCTTTTCCCGGGAAACTGTCTTTGACACAGCCCCGTTCAATCGCGTTGCTATGAGCGCATAATCCGACGAAAGCGACATTACCCGGCGTGGCGCCACGCCATTGATTAAGTCAAACGGCCGCATTCCGGGTTCGGGATTAAACAGGTCAAGCGACCGGCTGTTGCCCCTTATCTCCAAAAGCCACCGGCGATATTGCCGCGCAACCTCCTTCAATCCGCTCATAAAGCGGGATGTATAAATTCCGCCGAAATTACCCTTTTTGCTACTGTTGGCATCAAACGTATCACTGCCAAAATAATTCAGATTGTCAAGCACCGCATTGGCCAGCAGACTGAACTGAACCAGCGGATTATACAGCTCGCCGCGCATATCGTCATAAAACGAGTCAAACGTAACGCTGCCCTCAAGGTCCTTCAACCCGAGCTCCTTTGATACATGCATGCTGCCGTCAACCCTATTAATGAAGTCAACTATCGCGGTCGCCCCGAGAAATTCTATCAGATGTGCATCGTTTTGCTGCGACGCTCCGCCCTCATGATTGTCATAAACCTTCGACATTTCATCCCCGAGGAAATACAGGGCATTCACATCCCCCGAGCGACTGATATTATTCTCATAATAAGCAAGAGCCGAGCGTGTTTTGGATATGAATGTGGCCGAATCTATCTCTGAATTATCATCCCTGAACACTGTAAAATACGGAAGAACCGTCAGCGCCCCTATGGCCGCCGTGTTTACAAGCCCAAAGTTAGGGAATCCCTGTGTTGACCGCAATGTCTTCAGCAACAACGGAAATCCGCTTGCACCGGTACCGCCGAAAATCGAACTTATGATAAATATCCTGTCGCCCGTTTCAAATCTTGACATCAAGGTCGCGAAATCGGGCGATGTAGCTATCTGGTTGAGCACAACGCTGCCTATGTTGGGATTCCCTTTGAACCCAACCTCCATCGACGCCGACAGATTTTTGTCGCTGAACAGCATTCGCGTCATAGCCTTGTCGGCTCGCGACATCGACGCATAATTGATAAAGCGGCCGAACGTACGGTCGTCGGTATCTCTGACCCGCAACGTGAACGACGGCAACGCCTCCACAATACGGGTCCTGAAAAATCGAGAATTGTTTCCTGCCGGGAACGACTGGCGAGACGACACCGTCACATAATTCTGTAACAGAGTTATCGTGCGCGTAAGGTCAGCGTTCGACGCGTCGGGGTCGATAAATACCGGAACAATCTCATCCACATCCAGCTTCACGCCCGAAGCCATCAGTATCGACAGCGACCGCATCACCCGCGACCCCGTTCCTCCTATTGCAAATAGAAAAAGCTTTGACATAATTTCGAGTTATTCAAAATGGAGCGCGCGAACAGTTTGTACTCCACCATTTAAGACAGTAGGAAAGCACTGTAAACGCAACAACCGACACTATCGCATTCGAGACCCCAAACATTATCAAATCATCCTCAAATATCGGCAGAGGAGTGTGCAGCCCCGTTGCAGGGTCGACACTCACCATCTTGCCATCGTTAAAATCAAATGCGACCCAGCGCCAGCCAAGTAAAAAATTCAGCAATCCATTAATTGCCAGAAAGACAAACCATCCGGCAAAATTATTAAAATTAGGATAATTGATTACAAAATAAAACAAAACGACGGTCACTGCCGTTATTGCAAGCGAAGCCAGCAAAATAGGAGCCGACATGTCGTCGGGCTGCAGGCCCGAGGCCGTACCCTGCATATAAGCGTCAAGAGTACCGCCGAAAAGGCTGCTGAAAATACTGTATATACCTGTAAGAATCATTTATCTACGTTTTATTTCAAACTTAAAACTTGTCAACTCTCTCCCGTTGTTGAATCCCTCCGAGACCCCTTGCAACAGCGCCCCGAGGCCAACGGTCCGGTCCAGACGACCCTCAACATCCGAGATTCCGCTGTCATCACTGCGTTCAACCCACTCGGGCAACGACGGCGGGCAGAACACAATCCGCTCCATGTCAATGCGCGACTTTTCCTCTATCGAAATCTCAAGGAACACATCGTAGGGCGACTCGGGATTGGTCACAGCCCCAACTCGCTCTATTTTCAACCCCGGCGTCGGGCTCGTGGTGGAATAACATTCGGCACTCGTTATAACCTGCGACGGCTGAAGAGTCGGTCCAAGGTCGGCACTGAGATAAACAACATATCGGCCCGATATTGACGACACCACACTGCCATTCATCGACTGATTGGTGACCTTAAAAGGCACCTGAGTCTCAGTTGTAAACCCGGCCAATTCTCTGAACCCATTTCCAACGATATTGATTGGCGGAACACACTTTAGCATTCGGGCTATGAAATATCGGTCACCCGCAAGCCATATATAATAAGGGCGCGCAGCCCCGTCAAGATGTGTAGTCCGGCCATCGGGATAGAAATACCGCCCCGTGAAAGGCGACTCCATCTTCATGACAACTATTCCAAGCGTTGGCACACGCTTCAACGCAGCCGCGACACCATTTGAAATAGCTATACGACGATTGTTAAGTTGCGACGACGTCGACACGCCCCCGCTCGTACTCAAATCAAGAATACAATCGCTCACAAACATCGTCACGGTCGAGTCGCTCGTCGCCTCCAGCACACGGCATATCATCGACGCCATATCCGAGCTTGAACGGTTACCTCCCGCTGCTGCAAACGCCTCGGGAGTCAGGTCCCCGATAAACCCGGCCAGTGGCCCCGCATAAGGAATTGTAGCCGAATTTATGTAAAACAAACGCGTCGTGTCCACATATTCTCCAAGGCGGCTCACATAGCTGTAAACAGCATCCGAGAGATTTGCATCGGGAGATACATACCCATCCATGCTCCCCGAATTTTCCACATAGACATTCAACGCCGGGCGCAAACCACCGTCTACAGCCGCCACCTCCCCGTCGGCAACCACCTCTATCTGGCCCGACGAGCACGACTGCAACCCGGCCATAGCCATCCCGATAATAGCCATTGCGACAACACATCCTGGCCGCGATATCAACACTTTAAACAGTTTCACGATAACCATTTTTATTTAAAATGCAAATATAGCAAAAAAAACAAAAATCCCCTTAACTTCACCGCCACATTCCGGAGCAACCGCCCCAAAAGTTCTAAATACCACAAAAATCAACGGGAAAGTCGGCCGGCTTATAGAATACAACAGATAGAATCGTTATATTCGCATATATCTAATTCCGACTCTCATCAACGACAACGACCATATCGAGGTTTATCTTGGCGGTCGAGATGCTTCTATTATGATGTACGATGACAAACTCGATTTATGCTCTCTAATTGTTTTCTATAAGAAAGAAGGAGTGCCACCTACAAAAGTAAATTTGACATAACAACATTTCCGTAACGCCACGTCAAGTTTATCTGAAACATCTATATAATCCGGTTGTAGTTTGGCCATTGCGTCAATATTTTTATTGACACAAAAATAAAAGTCCCTTAGCTGTTGCTAAAGGACTATAAAATTCAGTTGAAAAGATAATCGATATCTCGTTTAGGCCTTGGTATTTCGTGTTCTTCTAAAAATTCTTCAAATGATATTTTTCTCCTTCTTGAATTTCTTCGATTATACGCTTTCCAATCTTCATAAATATCTCTGTATTTCTCATATTCTTTTAAATCTCTTTGAAGATCTTTTTGAAACTCAGGATCGTCAGTATAGGAGGGTGGTGGAACAAAACCTTTTATCTGATAGTTGTCGTATGCTTCTTCCGGGTCGGCGGTCACGACGGCCCACCAACCGATGAAAATCATCAGCCCGATCACCGGCAATATCCATGACATGATTGCGATACCCCAAACGACACATATCACCAAAATAGCCAGTACTATTTTGCCTGAATGCGGGCGCTTTATCTCCTCTTTTTTATTTTTCCGTGCCATAGGGGACTCCTTTCTTTTGGTCTATACAAATATAAACATTTAATTAGACTTAAACAAATCTTTTAAACGAAAACTTCGGGAAGCGCTATCATTCACACATTCACACCCCCAAACAGCCCAAAGACAATCCCGCGACTCGACATTTTTATTCTGCCGAGGTCGATTGCTCGCGTTTTTGTTGTATCTTTGCACAGATTCAGCCGATGGTAAAAGCTTAAACCTATGACACCACAAGAAAAAATAGAACTCGAAGAGAAAGTTATCACAATGTTGAAAACCGTGTTCGACCCCGAAATTCCCGTAAACATCTACGACATGGGGCTTATTTACAACATCGACATTGACGATAACGCCAATCTGCACGTCGACATGACACTGACAGCACCAAACTGCCCAGCCGCAGATTTTATCTTTGAAGACGCCCGAATAAAATTAGAAAGCATAGCCGATATTAAAAACGTTGACCTCCAGCTCGTTTTCGAGCCCGAATGGAACAAAGACATGATGAGTGAGGAAGCCAAACTTGAACTCGGATTCCTGTAAACACCTCCCGCCATGTCAACCTCAAAAACATATTTTCTAAGCGACCTTCACCTCGGAGCAGCATGTCACAACAATGCCATCGCCCACGAGCAGATGATTGTGCAGTGGCTCGAATCGATAGCTCCGCACGCATCGGCAGTATATTTTTTGGGCGACGTGATAGACTACTGGTTTGAGTATCAAACTGTTGTGCCGCGTGGATATGTGAGATTCCTGGGGCAGATTGCCCGGATGGCCGACTCGGGCATAAAAATCGTATGGCTCAAAGGCAATCACGACATGTGGATGACCAACTACCTCTCCGAGCATCTTGGAATAGAAATCATTGACGGAATTCTCGACCGCACCATCGACGGCAAAAGATTTGTTTTGGAACATGGAGACGGGATGGGAGAACAAAGCCGCGGATTCAAAATATTGCGACAACTGTTCCGCAACCCGGTTGCCAGGCGCCTGTTTGCCGGAATCCACCCGCGATGGACAGTCGGCCTGGCCCATCGATGGTCAGCCAAAAGTCGCAGCGGCGGAGCCATTGCCGACAGCCATCAGATAACCTCGTCAGTCGACGCGCTTGCCGAGGCATCCCAAAAATACCTGCAAGCCAATCCCGGCGTCGATTACTTCATTTACGGCCACCTGCACGTTGTTGACAACCGCATTATCGACAGCGAGACAGGTGCGAGAATGATTCTGCTTGGAGACTGGATTGACAAGTTCACCTACGCCACCTATGCTGCCGACGAAGGGTTAATAACCCACCAGTTTAAGCCCTGAGCGCAGGCTCTCGCGACAATGAAGCGTTCCGGTTAATGGCACACCTCAAATCAATAGTTAACAAAGTTTAACACAGCTGTTAAATAAAGTTGCAATAGTAATAATTAGCGCAAACAATTAATAATCAATATATTATACACCAATTATCAAGATACAATTTGGTAGGTTAAAAAAGCATGTTGGAAAACATAAAAAAAAATTTGGTCAGCCAAATTGATTGGCTTTACTTTGTGCCAGAAACCTAAACAATCTTTTTTACCTTAGAAATTGTACCTATTGGAAACTCATAGAAAGGAGCTACGCGAGTAGCCCCTTTTTATTTTATCGCCACTATAAAATCAAGCCAGCGCCACGTCGATAGCGGCAAAAATATCCTCCACAACATCATCCGGGTCTTCCAGCCCCACCGAAAGGCGTATCAGACAATCCGACACATCCATTGCCTTGCGCTCCTCGGCCGTCAGAGGGCCGAAGATAGTGCTTGCCGGATGAATTGCCAGCGACCTGTTGTCAAACAGATTAGTGGCGCGCTTGACCAGCTTTAAAGAATCCATGAAGCGATAGCACGATTGCTCGTCGGGAAGCTCAAACGTCAACATCGCCCCATAGCTGCCGCCAAAGCTATCCCGGCATATCTGATGAAACGGATTGTCGGCCAACCCCGGATAGCACACCCTAATACGCTTATCCTCGGCAAGCCGGCTCGCCACAGCCATCGCGTTGGCGCTCTGCAGCCTGTAGCGCGCATTCAGATTCTCAAGCCCGAGATTCATCATATAGGCGACCTGCGGAGTCATATACGAGCCCAGATTGAGCAGCAGTTCACGCCTCATCAGCGTGTCAAATCCATCCACACCCCCATAGTCAATCACAAGACCGCCCAAGGAAGTGCCTCCGCCCGAGATATACTTTGTTGACGACACAATTTCGATATCAACCCCAAGGCCACCGGCATTAAACTCGGTAAAAGGAATCATCGTAGTGTCGGCAATAACCGGAACTCCATGGCGGTGGGCCGCGTCGGCCAACTTGCGTATATCGGCAATTTCCATCTGGGGATTTGTCATAATTTCGAGGAACAAACAGCTCACATTTTCCCGACTTACTGCCATTTCAACTGCCTCAGTATCAAGCAAGTCCAAAAAAGTTGTCTTGACTCCGAGCCGACCTAACGTCTTGACCATCAACAGGTAGGTATTTCCAAAAAGATGCCGCGACGTAACAATCTCACTCCCCGAGCGACACACCCCCATAAGCACCGCTGTGATTGCCGCCATGCCTGAATTAAAGGCAATTACATCACGTGCGCCGGTGATTTCACGAACTTTACGCTCAAAATAGGTCACAGTAGGATTTGTCACACGGGAATAGTCGGGCAAATCATTGCGACCACAAAAAGAATCGGCCATAACTGCCGAATTATCAAACTCGTATGCCAGCGCGTTATAGACCGGCATAGAAAGCGCCCCATACGGGTCGGGCTGCTGGTAATCAAAATGTATCGCTTTTGTTTGTTTCTTCATAATTATAATAGTTTCAGCTATTTATATACATTGCTCCGTTGCCTATTAGTGGTAAGTAATCGTGCGCCTGATTGTTCCGTCTATCTGATTTACGCGCTGCGAGGCCTCAACACTGTCTGTTTCAACCACTTGACGACCGGACCATTGGCAACTTATCCAGTTGCCAATCCTGTCATATTCGGCATATCGCAACACAATCTGAGTCATGTCGCGGCCATCGCCATCAATCGTTACAATCGTTATTTTAGTCTGATTATCACCGTTATAGGTGTACACCTCCCGGCCTTTTGACCATTCATCCTCCCACTCGGCCTCAACAAGTTTAGCCCCATCCCACTTCAAACGGAGATTCATGCCGTTATCAGCTGATTTCAAGGAGGATACGCGCCCGTCGGCATCGCGTGACACAACACATTTTCCGCCAAAATCTAAATCACTGTTAATCAATAAATTACCATTGGCATCAAAAGCCATTTTTCCGGCAAAAAAGCGCGTGTGACAGCATATATGTTCGCCGCTGTAAATGACCGAGTTAACATGTCCACGAAGCCCGAAAATCGCCAAATCCGGACTGCAAAAATTAGCTCTTTCAATCGAATCCCGCCTTAATGAATCCAAGCGCACCATTTCCCGATGTGCCGCCTCGATGGAGTCAAGCCTTATCTTATGGGCAATTGATTCATCCACCTCCTGCTGATGCAACCTATAAAGATACCACCCTAATCCGGCCATGACAACCACCAGCAAAAAAACAATAATACCGACAGTCCATCCGCAACCTTGCCGGCCGTCAGAGCGTTCTTCTCTGTCGGTCAAGCGATTATCAGTATCAGAATTTGTAGCATCGTCGGCGGTTTCAAAAGATAAAACAAGCGGATGCCCGCAATATGGGCAATACTGAAAATCATCATCTATCGGCCTGTGACAGTGCACACAACGTTTATAACTCATTTGCTGTTGGTAATTTTTTGCAAATGTAATGAAAAAAGGCTGTAATGCAGGCGTGAAGCGGTTTTGAAAATGACAATCAAGATATTGTTAACACAATTTAACACGATTAAAGGTAGCGAGTGAAGAATTTGTGCATAACTTTGTTTAATACATTTACTTGCCGAAAATAACCTAACATAAAACAAAAACATGAAAAAATTCTATTCTTTTGAAAAACAAAAGATTAGGGCAATTCTATGGAATTCAACGAGGATTGCTCTTGCCCTTTTAGCGCTTTTAGCCACGCCTAAAAGCCTCATGGCATTTGACGACTACGTCCCTTTTTGGGATGACAATCTTGCTGAAACGAGAACAGATACATATCGTTATTTTATCATTGCATTCGACCCCGACCAGTCCTCATTCACAAGAATGGACCTTTTGCAAAATTACTCTGCCAGGCGATTTAACGACGAGCTCGTTATAGTTTTGCCCTACATGACCTATCGCCGCGATACAAGAGTCGGTGACGGAAAAGGAAGCGGAGATAAACACTCAGGATTTGTTATAGCCCGAACAAACAAAAAGTATGAATCCATATTTACCAACTATGAATATACCATACGCGATGAAGTGTATCTTAAAGAATGGGCCCCGGTAAATCCGTGTACGCTGATTACTCCCGCCGACGGGACCGGGACCAAAGAATTCGACGATTATGAGATAGAACGATATGTCTATAAATTTGAAGAATCGGGATATGTTTGTGAAAATCTCAAGTTGGTAGACTTTGACAAAGCGGAACTTTATGAAAAACAGGCCACAATCACCAGAGGCAAGCGAGAATATGAAACATACGTGTTCCCCAACTTGACCAACTATTTTAAGGTTCCCGAAAACGTTGAAAACGGAGGATTTGTCTACAATGTCATAATCAGAATTAAATTTGACAGCAATGATCGCTATATGGAGACTCCTCAGTCGGTTAAAGTGACCTACGAGAAAACCCCGAAGCCACGCATTATCGGCTCGGTGTGTCGCACCTCACCCTCCTATGATTTTGATGGCCGAGACGGATGGGAAAGTCTGTATGGATGGGACAAATGGATAGAACTCGAGGGGGATGACTATCCCTACACCTACACGTTTGTCGCCGGCGCAGAATATCCGGCGCCCGATGCTCCCGACGACCCAAATAACCCCGACGACCCCGATGATCCAAACAATCCAAACAATCCAAACAATCCCGACAACCACGAATTAGAGCAGAACACGGGCTCTACCGGAGCCAAATATGCCAACCAGGTATATTATTGCTACTATGATTTCATGTATGCGCTCCCCAATCCCTACAAGGATTCTTTTGAGGAACGCTCGGTATACGAGGACCCTAATGATTGCTTTTTTAATCACGAGACAAGCAACTACTTTAAGGACTGGGAGTTTGTAAATCCATATCAGATTTACTGGCCGATTTATGAATATTCCCCTGAATATAAATACGGGCGCCCATGGTATATCAAAGAGATTGAGCTGGAGTTGGGCCAAGTGAAAGAAATGACAGGCGACAACCAGCCCTGGTGTGATAAAAATTCGCTTCGAACCAACTCCGGAAACCGTTATAGGACCGATTCTCAATTTGAAAGAAATTATTCAATACATCTGAATAAGCTTGAAGCGGGAAAAGTTTACCAGATTAAGATTGACCGGCCGGCCATTGACGATGTCATAACCCACAACGATACAGAACTACCTGGAACAGGAGCCGGAAACCGATATTATGCCCCCGACGAGATGGTGAGGCTGAACGGCTATGTATCAATCACCAAGCAGGAAGACCCAACCCTTAAGGCATTCCAACTCATCCAAATGAACGGGGAACTTGAAGGCGACAATCAGGTTTACTACACTATCGACCCGAACGCCGATTTCTCATCGGAAACGATTGACTATTACCGAGTTGTTCTCGACGACGATAACAATGTTGTAGATTACAACAAGACAACCGGCAGCATTGATATCTACTTCAGCAATGACTGTATTTTCACCAATAAGATAGTTGTCATGCCCGAGTTTGATCCGATGGAAACGTGGGGTAATCCTAACAGTAACATTCAGATTTCAGGATATACAGGGACACTCACCCATTGCAACACCGGGAAAACTTATCGCTTCAATGCCACAAAAGCCATTGTCCTTGCCGGAGAATCTATTGATATACAAAGTTTCACCATGGCAGTTGATGGCATCTGGTACAAAAACGTATATACAGTTAATGAGGTTGTCTGTGAAGAGAAAGCCTACAATGACGGCGAGGACCATTATGACCCAACCTATTGGGAAATAGTCCCCAACGAAAGGATTGTTGAGACTCCCGAGTCGTTTTTGAATTACAATTATGGGAAATCGGAAATTATGACCGTAGCCGACGACCCCTCTATTACGCCTCTCGCTATTATCGATGTTCCATTGACTATTCCAACACCTACTCCAGGAGATGTTAGTTACCTGTTAAGCGTCGAAAATCCTGTTACGAACGAGAGTAATGAAGATAATTCTGTGTTGGTGCGTTTCTACGACAATGATCTGCGCGGCGAGAATGATTATCTTCAGATGGTGTATGACCTGCCAACAGACTTCAAGATCAACGCCCACGATTTCCATGTTGTATTCCCATATACTGAGCCGAAATGGAACGATGAGTTAAAAAACAGGATTTATAATAATGGAGATCCCGTCTTTAAATATGAGTTTACCGTTGACAGGAAACCAACCGGCCGCTCTACATTCGACGACGGAAACCCGGGGTTCTATAATGCCGATATGGGCTCGATATATGACCTGAATATCAACGAAACAGATGGAGATGCCACCCGTACCTTGGGCATACAAATCAGCCCCAGAGATACCGAGACATATCAGCCCATAATGCTTAGCGAGCAGACACCTTTATTCCAGTACGGTGATGTCTCATTTCTTAATTTATGGAGAAAAGACATGACAGCCCAAGTGAAATTAGACTTGACGGCTCCCGAGGTTAATTATGATCAAAACAACGAGGTAACAAAGCTTTATCGTGACATTCGCCGCACCAAAGATGGCAAATACCAGGAAATACTTGCCGTTCGCGGGCTCAATATCACGAACAATCCTGATTATCTAAAAGATAAGGTACTATACTACGGTCAGGACAACGAAGATGAAACGGCTCTATACTTGGTTGAATACACCGAACCCGGCACTCAGGAATACGACCGAATGCTTATGACGATGGAGCAACTTATGTCTTATACATTTGTTGTCGCAGTTGGAGAAAAGAAATATAATTCGGTTGCCGAATGGGAGGCACAAGGGCCCGAAATTAATATAAATCAACAGGATGCAGTTAGTCCTATCACTGTTAGAAATGTATACCTATTTCCCCAAAAGAATGATGGTCTTACCATGCAGGATAGCTCGTCATCCAATGAACAGCAGCGACTGAAAGCAAACGTTATGAATGTGGATGAGAATGGAACAAGACCTGTTTACTACGCCGTGTCAACGCCTCCGGCTCAGCCGCTTTTAGAGTTTCCCGGCTATGAGGACAACGGCCCTGTTCTATCGGTTGACAATGTCGTGATACCGTCAATCAGCCTAGCTCGCAGCGGCCACGGTTACGTGGAGCTACTCGCCGAAGATATTGCACTATACAGTGCTGACGGAAAGCTTGTTGCCAACCGAAAAGGGAAGCATTATCTTAACCCGGGCATATACATCGCCTACAAAGATAATCTTATGCAGAAATTTGTTGTAAGATAGTTAGTTAGTTCAACTCCCACACATTGAGATGCTTGTATCTCATGTCAAGCATTTCTTGTGTGGGAGTCATTATGCTCTATCTCCTCAGGGAATCAGTTGAGTACCAGCACATTGATAGGCAAGCAGATGTTTAATAAGGATTTTTTTTGTTTTTAGTGTTGTTGTTATAAAAATTATGACTAACTTTGCGGTTGAATTTTGGACAGAATAGATGCCAATCGGGGTGTAGCACAGTTGGCAGCGCGCCACGTTCGGGACGTGGAGGT
>JAFLTJ010000001.1:18033-81854 GCA_022510465.1 Muribaculaceae bacterium | reverse complement strand
CAGAACGTCGTGAGACAGTTCGGTCCCTATCTGTTGTGGGCGTAGGAGATTTGCGAGGACCCGACACTAGTACGAGAGGACCGTGTTGGACAGACCACCGGTGTACCGGTTGTACCGCCAGGTGCACCGCCGGGTAGCCGCGTCTGGCCAGGATAAGTGCTGAAAGCATCTAAGCACGAAGCCCCCCTCAAGATAAGATCTCCATAAAAGGGTCGTCAAAGACGATGACGTTGATAGGTTGCAGGTGCAGAGGCGGTAACGTCTATAGCCGAGCAATACTAATCACCCGAACCCTTTCTGAAGAAACAACAAAAAGACAAGACGAAGCCTGAAATACACGGCGGCGACGGTGAAGAAAGACGATACTCGAATAGATAAAAAGCGTCAAGCCTTGCTTCCGGTCCACTCTTTTTTAACGCACACAGCGCGGAGCGGTGATGGAGAGAGAGACGCACAGGCGTCATCGACCCACGGCGACCGCGACTGAAAACCGACTTAAGGTGGCCATAGTGTGAGGGCTCCACCTCTTCCCATCCCGAACAGAGAAGTTAAACCTCACCACGCCGATGATACTGCGAAAGTGGGAAAGTAGGTAACCGCCCCTTCTATTGGAGCCGACTCTTCAACGAGCCGGCTCTATTTTTTTGCCCGAGGCGGAGGGGCGGCCGCGACGGGCGCAGGCTTGGAAGCCTGCTTTCCGGGCTGACGCGGCGTGGTTAAGTTAAATAAGTTATCGAAGTTATGTAAGTTGAAGAAAAGTGTTATTTTTGCAAAAAGGATTGGCGGGTGTGGGTTTAGTTTATTTTAACATTTGTGGGTCGTTATTTTACCTGACGGGTGCATTATCTTTGCGATGTCAAACAAATGGGGTGAAAAAAAATAAAAACGTAAAATATTTGGCAAAATAAGATAATTTACATGAACAAAAGGCGAAGAAGATGATGACAAATCGTTGATAAATTCGGAAGATATTGATTATCTTTGCCAATTGAAATAATATCAAGTGAAAGTAACTACCAACATAACACGACTGAGACTAATGGTGACAATACTTATGATGATTGTTGCCGTGCAAATCAATGCTTTCACCGTTGTTATCGACGCCGGACATGGCGGTAACGACGCCGGAGCTCTCGGTGCCTATACAAATGAAAAAAGTATCAACCTGAAGGTCGCTAAAAAGGTTGCCGGTTATCTGACGGCTGAAATGAGTGACTGCAAGGTTGTTATGACTCGCAATGATGACAGGTTTGTGACGCTTCAAGGGCGTGCGGATATAGCTAATAAGGCCGGAGGTGATATTTTCGTATCAATACACGCCAATTCGGTGGCAATGGAATCCCCGGGGCGAACTACCGTGAACGGCGCATCGGTATACACGCTTGGACTTGAAAAAACAGCTGCAAACATGGAGGTTGCCCGTCGCGAAAATTCGGTTATGATGCTTGAGCCTGACTATACCACTACCTACCGGGGCTTTGACCCTAACTCGACGGAAAGCTACATAATGTTTGAAATGGTTCAGACTGTAGATATGGACAAGAGTATCCGACTTGCCGGGGAGGTTCAAAAACAGCTTAAAACAACGGCCGGGCGTAAGGATAACGGCGTAAGACAGGCTCCGTTTTATGTACTTGTCAAGACTGCGATGCCGTCAATTTTGGTTGAGCTTGATTTTATATGCAATCCAACGCAGGAGAAGTTTATGGATTCAGATGCGGGCTCGACAAAGTTGGCTCGCGCAATTGCAAATGCTATCAAGAATTACCGGCAGGGGTGCGTTTCCAATGACGTGACACAAACAGAAACGGACACCACTCCCCTACCGGCTACAGAAACAACGACTATGAAGCCTACGCCCGAGCCGGGGAAATTGCTGTACAAGGTTCAATTCATGACTTCCGGCAACAAAGTATTACCCGATGGCGATTCAAGATTTAAGTCACTCAAAGATGTAGAGCATTACAGAGACACCGATGGTGTTGTTAAATATACCGTTGGCGCCGAAAACACATTTCAAGGCGCTAACAAGGTACTACGAGAAATAAAGCAACTCTTTCCGGAAGCATTTGTGATAAAAATGATTGACGGTAAAAGAGTTAGATAACTTTAAAAGCAAAATTCAATAGTCTATATGAAAAAATTCTTTAGCAAGGAGCTCATTATCGGAGGATGTGTTATTATAACACTTGCAATCTTGTTTTTTGGCATAGATTACCTAAAGGGTATAAATGTGTTTAAGGCAGCCAATTATTACTACGTATCATATACCAATGTTGCCGGACTTACCCAGTCGGCCCCGGTTACAGTTAACGGTTATAAGATTGGATTGGTCAGGGAGATAAGTTATGAATATGATAATCCCGGGCACGTTCTGGTAGAGTTGAGTCTTGACAAGCAGCTTAAGGTTCCCCGCGGCTCAAAGGCCGTATTGACAACCGATATGCTTGGCACGTCGACAATAGAGCTACAGATGGCTACCAATACTGACTATCATTCGATTGGCGACAAACTAATCGGAACAAATGCAATAGGATTGATGGATAATATAACCGGAGAACTAATGCCTGACATCGTTGGTCTGATGCCCAAAGTTGATTCAATTCTGACCTCGCTTGCTGTAATAACCAGCGACCCCGCTCTTGTACAAGCTGTTTCGCGACTGAATCTGATTATGGCAAATGTTGAGACGGCGACATCGTCATTGGCCGTGACGATGAAGAATGTCCAGCCGGCTTCGGGGAAATTACCCGTGGTTATCAATAACGTTGACCAAATTACGGCCAATCTTGCTGCTGCGTCGGAAGATCTTGCTCAACTTGCTGTCAATCTAAAAAAATTACCGCTTGACTCGACGATTAACAACATTAATGCAATTACCGAAAATCTGAATAATGTCACGGCCGCGCTCAACAGTAAGGAATCTTCGCTTGGAATGCTACTGTATGACCCTGCACTGTACAACAATCTCAACAGCACTGCCGCCGACCTGGATTCAATCCTTATAGACCTCAAGCGTCAACCCAAAAAGTACATTCCATCGATTAAGGTTTTCTAACGTTATTTAGAACGGTTCTAAATTAGACAAAACAAACCGATTTATTGACAGATGGCTTGAATGTTGATAAATCGGTTGTTTTTTAGATATAGGAAACAGGTAAAACAACAAATATCCAAGTTTAATCAATATTATATCTATCTAAATATCAGCATTGTATACCATGAATCCAAACCACGAGAGCATATTGCGTATAATAAATTTATAACAGTTTGAGATTCAGCACAGTTGCATCTATTTTGTAAATTCCAAAAAAATATTGGATTTATTTTCAAAAAATTAATTCTGAAATTTGTAAATGAAAAGGAATTGAAATCGTAACCCAGCAAAAGCGGTGTGACTTTTTCACGTTTCGGTATTATGGGATGTCGTTTGACTGAAAACATATCCAACCTAAACTCGGAATTGTCGTCATCGTGAATTGCTCTCTAAACTCTCTTTAAGGAACTATATGGATGCCACCCCAAAGCAACGATGGTGTAAGTGTCTTGAGATAATCAAAGACAATATACCTGAGCCGCAGTATAAGTCATGGTTCGAGCCGATAGAGTGTTATCGGTTTGAGGATAATGTATTGACCCTTCATGTCCCCTCTCCTTATTTTAAAGACGTGATAGAGAGTCGTTATGCCCGGCTGGTGGTTCTGTCGATTAATAAAGTTTTCGGCGGTGGCGTCAAGTTGAAATTTCACTATTACCAGGTACAGAAAGATGAAAGCACGGGGGTAACGATGAGCAGTTCTAATCAGAGCTCGGCCGTAATACCTCGGGCCGACACTGTTTCAAACCCGTTCTATCATCCCCACCTTGAGGAAATTGACTCTCAACTCAATCCGAGTTATACGTTTGAGAACTACTGTAGCGGAACGAGCAATCATCTGGCACGCTCCATAGGAGAGGCAATTGCATCGAATCCGCAATGCAAGACGTTCAATCCTCTGTTTCTATTCGGACCTACCGGCGTAGGAAAAACCCACCTGATGCAGGCAATAGGAATTGGAATCAAAGAGCGTAACCCGGAGACAAGAGTATTGTATGTCACAGCCCGTCTTTTTGAAAATCAATACACAACAGCCGTTACCAGAAAGAAAGTTAACGACTTCATAAACTTCTATCAGAGTATTGATGTTCTTATCTTGGATGACATACAAGATTTTGCCGGCAACAAGCCGGGCACGCAGAATGCGTTTTTTCACATATTCAACCACCTGCATCAGAATCAAAAGCAGCTGATACTGTCAAGCGACACACGCCCATCGCAACTTGACGGCCTTGAGGCACGCCTGATTAACCGTTTCAAGTGGGGCATGACAGCCGAGCTGGAACGGCCTGACTATGATTTAAGGCGCAGCATATTGACCCAAAAGGCCAGCCAAGACGGGCTTGACTTGTCGCCTGAAATACTGGAATACATAGCGAGTCATGTGACCGACAGTATCCGTGAGCTTGAGGGCGTTGTTGTGTCATTGGTAGCGCATGCAACGGTTATGAACCGCTCAATCACCCTGGACCTTGCCAAGACGGTTCTCTCCAATTCAATCAAGATAAATAAGCGCGTAATCAACTTTGAAATGATAACGCAGGAGGTTGCGTCATATTATAATATCGACCCCGAGTCAATCTTCACAAAATCGCGCAAGCGCGAAATCTCTGACGCACGTCAGATGGTTATGTTCCTTGCCAAGAAACACGCCAAAATGCAGCTTACAGCAATAGGGACCAGGCTATCGCGCAGCCACGCCACAGTCTTGTATGCATGCAATAACATTGAGGGGCGCATCCCGATGGAGAAAAAGCTACAGGAAGACATTAGTAAAATCGAAGAAAAGATTCTTTCATAATAAAATAAGTGTGTGTAACAACATAGATTCGCCCGGCAGCCACTATCATCTGCCGGGCGAATCTCTTATAACTGTCCAGGATAACTTTATAGTTTGAACCCCGACTGCTCTATAAAGTCACGATATATACGAGAAAAATGTTCGTTGGCCTCTTTTGTGTATCTGACGTCGGTAAATACCTGTGCAAGCGATTGCTTCTGATTCTCCTTCACAAAACGGATACTATCCTCTCGGGCTTCCTTTTCGGCATAAATATCCTTAATCAGCTCCGACGAATAATCGCTATATACTTCATGATGTATAATAGCGCCGGGAGATATACGGTCGCTTAACTCGCTGTCACCCTCGGGATAACCGACAGTCAACGTTGTGACCGGAACAACACGCGACGGCAGGTTAAGTATTTTGGCAATATCGGGAGCGTTATAGGTCGTTGTTCCCAAATAACAGCATCCAAGGCCCGACATTTCGGCAATTGTACAAAATTGTTGAGCAAAGATAGCCGTATCAAGAAGCGCTGTAATGAACGACTGAAAATTGTCGTATCCCGGCCGGGCGTCACTTTCCACACACCATTTTACAAATCGATTAAAATCGGCACAAAAAGTCAACAACACCGAACATCCCGTCACCGACGGCTGATTAAAATGGGCCGGAGCAAGCGCCTTTTTACCCTCTTCAGAGCGCGTGACCACAACACTGTAAAGCTGCATATTCCCCGTTGTAGGAGCATGGGAAGCAGCCTCAATCATCGATGTCAGGCAGTCATCACTGATTTCACGATTACTGTATCGACGTATCGTTCGCCGCTGAGTAAAAAAAGAATCTATTGACATAATAATTGTTCTAAAAGTTTCCGAAAGTTGAAAAGACAAGTCATCTATCCTGCACAAAAGTAATAAAATAAAGTATATTTCATTGGTCTGTTTCAAATTTTTATGAAAAAATCACAAAAGTTTCCGGTCATAAAAATTTCACAAAGTTTTCAACATTTAGTCTTCAAATACACTATAATATTATTTAAAACGACAATTTCACAAGCTCTCCAAAATAGCAATAATCTGATTCATTGCAAATTACCTTATCGATATGGAAAATTTATCAACAAGAATAAAAAAAATTATTATTTGATTTGGAAACTTAAAAAGTTTTTTTGAACTTTGCGGATGTTTCTATAGAGATAGCAATACCGAGTGTTGACGATTACAATTCTTTTTCAACCAACAAACAACAATATTTTATAATCTCAACACATTATCTTCATGGAACAAGATATATACACCTACGACGAGGCCTTCAAAGCATCCCTGACCTACTTTGGCGGCGACGAGCTTGCTGCGCGCGTATGGGTAAGTAAATACGCGCTCAAAGATTCCTTTGGCAATATCTTTGAAAAGACGCCTGCTGACATGCACAACCGCATAGCAGCCGAGGTTTCGCGTATCGAATCCAACTACCCTAACCCGATGACTCACGAGCAAATTTTTGAATTGCTTGACCATTTCCGTTACATCGTACCCCAAGGGAGCCCGATGTCGGGAATCGGAAACAACCACCAGGTTGGTTCGCTCAGCAATTGTTTTGTTATAGGTGTTGACGGGAAGCCCGACTCGTATGGCGGCGTCATAAAGATTGACGAGGAGCAGGTCCAGTTGATGAAACGCCGTGGTGGCGTGGGGCATGATTTGTCACACATCCGCCCCAAGGGAATGCCGGTTAAAAATTCAGCGCTGACATCAACAGGGCTCGTGCCTTTTATGGAGCGATACAGCAACTCAACTCGCGAAGTGGCCCAAGACGGCCGCCGCGGCGCACTCATGATGACTGTCTCTATAAAGCATCCCGACTCGGAGGCTTTCATTGACGCAAAAATGACCGAAGGTAAAATAACCGGAGCAAATGTCTCGGTAAGGATTGACGATGCCTTTATGCAGGCCGTTGTCGACCGCAAGCCCTATCGGCAATCTTTCCCTGTAGACAGTAATGACCCGGTTGTTTCACAAGAGATTGACGCCTCAAAATTATGGCAAAAAATTGTTCACAACGCATGGAAATCGGCCGAACCGGGGGTTCTGTTCTGGGATACAATTACACGGGAATCGGTTCCCGATTGCTATGCCGACCTCGGCTTCCAGACAATATCGACCAATCCGTGCGGTGAAATACCGTTGTGCCCATACGACAGTTGCCGACTGCTGGCCATCAATCTGTACAGTTACGTCAAAAATCCATTTACCGACAAAGCCGAATTTGATTTTGAACTCTTTGCCAAACATGTTGCCATGGCACAACGCATTATGGACGACATAATCGACCTCGAAATGGAAAAGATTGACAAAATCATCGACAAGATAAAATCGGACCCTGAAACCGAAGAGGTTAAACAAACAGAACTTAACCTTTGGAAGAAGATTAGGACTAAGACACTTAAAGGGCGTCGCACGGGTGTTGGTACCACAGCCGAAGGTGACATGCTGGCAGCCATGGGGTTGCAGTATGGTACTGTTGAAGCAACCGATTTCTCGGAAAAAGTACACCGCTCGCTTGCCGTTGCAGCCTATCGGTCAAGCGTTGTGATGGCTTCTGAACGAGGAGCGTTTGAGATATATGACGCCAACCGCGAGCGTAACAATCCATATATCAACCGTCTTAGAGAGGCCGACCCCGAGCTGGTTGATATGATGGAGAAAACAGGCCGTCGCAATATTGCCTGCCTGACAATAGCTCCAACCGGAACAACGTCTCTGATGACACAAACCACATCGGGAATAGAGCCGGTATTTATGCCTGTCTACAAGCGCCGTCGCAAGGTAAATCCAAACGATACAGCGGTTCGCGTTGACTACGTTGACGAGTCGGGTGATGCGTTTGAAGAATATATCGTCTATCATCCCAAATTTATCACGTGGATGAACACCGTCGGCATCCCTGTTAAGGATGACTATACTCAAGATGAGATTGACGAAATGGTTAAAAAATCGCCCTACTGGAAAGCGACTGCCAACGACATTAACTGGCTTGAAAAAGTTCGCATGCAGGGCCGCGTTCAGAAGTGGGTTGACCATTCAATATCTGTCACCATAAATCTGCCAGCCGATGTTACCGAGGAGCTTGTCAACAAGCTTTATATCGAGGCTTGGAAAGCCGGATGCAAAGGATGTACAGTGTATCGTGACGGCTCGCGGTCGGGCGTGCTTGTAGCCCTTGAAAAGAAGAAACAGCCGGCAGCGCCCCAGGAACCGGTTGTTGTTCATAAGCGCCCCATCGAGCTTGAAGCCGACGTTGTTAGATTCCAGAACAACAAGGAGAAATGGATTGCATTCGTAGGTCTGATGAACGGCAAGCCATACGAAATTTTCACCGGTCTTGCCGATGACGAAGATGGCATCTTTTGTCCGAAATCGGTTACCCGCGGTCAGATAATCAAGGCAATTGACGAGAACGGCAACAAGCGTTACGATTTCAGATTTATCAACAAGCGTGGATATAAAACCACGATTGAAGGTCTGAGCGATAAATTCAACCCTGAATATTGGAACTATGCCAAGCTTATTTCGGGAGTGCTAAGATATGGAATGCCTATCGACCAGGTACTCAAATTGGTTGGTGGCCTTGAACTTGACAGTCAATCAATCAACACCTGGAAAATGGGCGTTGAGCGAGCACTTAAAAAGTATCTGCCCAACGGAATGACTGCACGAGGACAGAAGTGTCCCAACTGCGGTCAGGAAACCCTTATCTATCAAGAGGGGTGTCTGATATGTACATCCTGCGGCACTTCCAAATGCGGTTAAGCGAGCTATCCAACAATGAAAGTTATTCTCAACATAGACTATTTGACCACCTGGGGCGAGTCCTTGTATGTTTCGGGTGATATTCCGGCCTTGGGCAACGGCAATCCCGATAATGCCCTCAGAATGGAGATTAAGGGAAATCGGCATTGGTTTGCCGAAATCAATCTCCCCAAAAACCGAAGCCGTTTCAGCTACCGTTACTTTGTTAAAAACGAGAGCAAAATCACACGCTCGGAATGGGGACACGGTCATTCATTTTTCGCCGACCCGGCAACGTCGGAAGTTATAGTCTATGACAGATGGCAGGATATTCCACAAGACATGCCTGTATATTCGTCGGCGTTCGTCAACAGCATCTGCGCACGAACCGCCAGCCAGAATCCTCCATTGCTGAAAGAACGGGAATTAACAATCCAAGTTCTTGCGCCAATGGTAGGCACCAACGAAACGCTTGCCCTGATAGGCGCCGGCGACTCGCTTGGCAACTGGCAGGAAAACCGGGCAATAATGATGAACAGCTCGCTTTTTCCCGAATGGAGCGTTTCTCTGCCACTTGAGAATCTCAACTTTTCGATAGAGTTCAAATTTGTCATTGTCGACACGGCGACCGGCAAAATAAAAACATGGGAATGTAGCGACAACAGGCGCATAGACATCGACCGGACCGGCTCAGAGGCCGCAGTCGTTATAGGCGGATTAAGATTCAGAGACTCGCGTGCCGGGTGGCGCGGCGCGGGAGTTGCAATCCCCGTGTTTTCGCTGCGCAGCGAGGAGGATTTTGGCGTAGGTGACTTTTATGACCTGAAAAAGATGGTTGACTGGGCGGTCAAGACAGGACAGAAATTTATACAGATTCTGCCCGTGAACGATACAACCATGACCCACCGGAATACCGACTCATACCCCTATAATGCCAACTCCACGTTTGCTCTTCATCCGATGTATTTAAGAATTGAAGAAGTCGGAATTCTCAAGGACAAATGTCGGCAGGAGTATTATGCCGCACTAAAAAAAGAGTACAATCAGAGCCCTACCGTCGATTATGAACATGTTAATGCATCCAAGCGCGAGTATATCCGTGAAATATACGAGCAGGAGGGCGACGAAACACTGAAAAGCGACTCTTTCAGACGATTTAAAGACAAGAATATTCATTGGTTGAAGCCATACGCCGCTTTTTGTGTGTTACGCGATACGTTCAACACGCCTGTATTCGGTCAATGGGGCAAATATGCTGTTTATAACGAGAAAGATGTTGATGACTTTGTCAGGGCCCATTCTTTTGAAATAAACCTCGTATATTTCCAGCAATATCACCTTGACCGACAAATGAAGCACGTCAGCAACTATGCTCGTTCAAAAGGGGTTGCCCTCAAAGGCGACATTCCAATCGGAATCTCGCGAACAAGTGTTGATGCATGGCTCTCTCCGCGGCTTTTCAATCTCGATTGCCAGGCAGGGGCTCCACCCGACGATTTCTCGATTCTGGGTCAAAACTGGGGTTTCCCCACCTACAATTGGGAAGAAATGGCGACCGACGGATTTGCATGGTGGAAAGCCCGGTTCAAGAAAATGGCCGAATATTTTGACGCGTACCGCATAGACCATGTCTTAGGATTTTTCAGAATATGGGAGATTCCTGTCACCGCAATTCACGGTCTCTTAGGGCATTTTAACCCGGCTCTCCCCTACACTGCCGCCGAGTTAAAAGACAGATATAATTTCAGAATTGACGCCGATTTACACACCACTCCGTTCATCAACGAAACCGTCGTAGAAAATATACTTGGCGAATACGGCGATGACGTGTGCAAAAAATATCTGAAACGCGATGGCGTCAATCGATACAAATTTAAGGCAAAGTTCAACACACAGCGCAAAATACACGAATATTTTGCCACACAGGCCGATACAGCCGAAAATTGCCGGCTCAGAGACGCTCTGATGTCGCTGCACAATCAAGTATTATTCATTGAAGATTCGGTAGAGAAAGGGTGTTATCATCCACGCATCACCGCGCAGCAAACCTACACCTACCGCTCATTGAATCATTACGAACAGACCTGTTTTGACCGATTGTATAACGATTTCTTCTATCACCGGCATAACGATTTCTGGCGCGACAAAGCATTATGGAAGCTTCCACCCCTGCTCGACTCGACCAATATGCTGGTTTGTGCCGAAGATTTAGGGATGATTCCACACTGCGTTCCCAACGTGATGGAACAACTGCAGATTCTGTCGCTGGAGATACAACGCATGCCCAAAGAGGAGCACACCGAGTTTGGAAAAACATGGAACTATCCCTATTACTCGGTTTGCACCACATCAACCCACGACATGAACGGAATAAGACGGTGGTGGGAGGAAGACCCTCAGCGAGCCCAAAGATTCTACACTTATGTGCTCAATGAGCCTGGCGATTCACCCCGGGAGGCTACGCCTGAGATATGCAGCCGCATAATCGACATGCACCTCGACTCGCCGTCGATGCTATGCATTCTTCCATTACAGGACTGGATGGCGCTTGATGGCAGGGTGCGTCGAAAAAATCCCGCCGAAGAGCTAATAAATATTCCGGCCAACCCTCGTCACTATTGGCGTTACCGCATGCACCTAACGCTGGAACAGCTCCTGGAGTGCACAAATCTGAATACTATTATCTGCGAAAAGATTAGCCGGGCCCACCGTTAGGATTCGGGAAAACAATCGCGAGTTCTGTTTGCTATCCTAACAAGAGTAAGCATTACCGGAACCTCAACAAGCACTCCTACAACCGTGGCCAGTGCGGCGCCCGATTGCAACCCGAAAAGCGAAATAGCAACAGCTACGGCAAGCTCAAAAAAGTTGCTCGCCCCTATCATTCCGGCAGGAGCCGCAACGCTGTGTGGCAGTTTCCATGCATACGCCCAACCGTATGCCACAAAGAAAACCAACACCGTCTGCAATACTAACGGCACGGCTATCAACGCGATGTGAAGCGGATTGGCAAGAATAGTATCACCCTGAAAAGCAAATAGGATAATCAGCGTAAGAAGCAGGCCCATAGTTGTAAACGGACCAAATTTCCCTACAAACACATTGTTGAAGAACTCAATCCCATTGCGTTTTACAACTATAATTCGGGTTATAACAGCTGCAACAAGCGGTATTACAACAAACAGCACAACCGAAAACATCAACGTTTCCCAGGGAATAGCAACCCCTCCTATTCCAAGCAAAAAACCTACAATAGGAACGAATGCAACCAATATTATAAGATCATTAACAGCCACCTGCACAAGCGTATAGGCAGCATCGCCACGAGTCAGATAGCTCCACACAAATACCATTGCCGTGCATGGAGCGGCGCCGAGCAAAACCGCGCCGGCAAGATACTGATCGGCAAGGCCTGACGGGATAAAGTTCTTAAAAACAACAAAAAAGAAGAACCACGCAATGCCAAACATCGAAAACGGTTTTATCAACCAATTGGTAACAGATGTTATCAAGATACCTTTAGGACGCCGACCAACGTTTAACACACTCTTGAAATCCACCTTAAGCATCATTGGGTAAATCATTAGCCATATCAGAACTGCAATTGGAATCGATACATTGGCATACTCCCACTTGCCCAACGTCGCCGGAAACTCGGGGATAAAATAACCGATTGAGATACCTGCAATGATGCATAGCGCTACCCATAGACTTAGATACTTTTCAAAAAAGCCAATACCGTTATTCTGATTCTGTTTATTCATCTCAAAATTCTTTAATAATTTTTATAGTTACACCGGGTCTACATCATAGTAGAGTGTGGCCCCCTTCATCGCCGGCTTGATTGAATGCATCTGCACATACAGTTCTCTCAAAACAGCTTTAACCCTCGACATTGATGCTTCTACCTCTATCTTAAGCATCAGTCTTCTAATATATTGCGACTGCACCCGTGAAACGTATGGAGCATCGGGACCGTTTACACGGGAACCCAGCAGAGAACGCAGACGGCGGCCATATTCGCGTGATATATCTTCAACTTCATGCTCATTATGATGCTTTATGTTGATATAGATAATCCGCGTAAACGGAGGATAGTTATACCGATGACGTTCCGTTATCTGTGCCTCATAAAAGCCGACATAATCGTGTGAAAGCAAATGATTAAATATTGGATTATCAGGATTATAGGTTTGCACGGCAACCGTGCCACACACATCCCTGCGACCGGCTCGGCCTGCCACCTGTTCCAACATGTTAAACCCTCGCTCGGTTGCCCGGAAATCGGGCATATTCAACATCGTGTCGGCATTAACAACGGCAACAGCGCTCACCCCTGCAAAATCCAGTCCCTTTGTTACCATCTGGGTGCCTATCAGTATTTTTGTCTTGCCGCGTGAAAAATCCCCTATAATATTCTCATAGCCATCCTTGTTGCGCGTTGTATCAAGGTCGAGCCTTGATAGCGGTATGTCGGGAAACTGCTCTACCACTTCCTCCTCTATTCGCTCTGTACCAAAGCCTTTAACGTCAAGCGAGGGCTCGTGACACACCGGACACACTGTCGGGAACGGGTATTTCATGCCACAATAGTGACACACCATCCGGTCGATACTTCTGTGATAAGTCAACGAAACATCACACGTTTCACACTTAGGCACATAACCGCAGCTGTTACACATCACTACCGGAGCAAACCCACGCCGATTCAAGAAAACTATCGCCTGCCTGTCTGCCGCGATTGCTTCCGAAATTATATCGTGGGTCACAACCGAGAAGGGACCTCGCACGGCTTTCTGCTTATGGGCCTTTGACATATCGATAAGCTGCATGTCAGGCAAATTCACATCGCCATATCGCTCCATGAGCGATACCAGCCCGTAACGACCCTCCTTTGCTTTATAATAGGTCTCAATAGCCGGAGTTGCACTTCCGAGCAAAGCCTTCGCGCCGTGCATTCGGGCGAGCATGAGCGCCGTGTCTCTACCATTGTAGCGCGGAGCCGGCTCGGCCTGCTTATAGCTGGGTTCATGTTCCTCGTCTACTATTACCAACCCGATATTGCGAAATGGCAAAAACACTGCCGAACGAGCTCCGATGACTACCACCGGTTCATTTTCGGTCAAAAGTTTTTTCCATATATCAACGCGCTCATTGTCAGTGAATTTAGAGTGGTAGATTATCACCTTGCTTCCAAAAACAGATTGTAACCGGCGCGTCAGCTGAGTGGTCAGAGCTATTTCGGGCACTAAAAACAACACTTGGCGGCGCTGTTTAAGCACAAAATCAATAAGATGGATATATATCTCAGTCTTTCCCGAGGAAGTAACACCATGAAGCAATGTAACATCATGCTCCAACCACGATGTATGAACCGACGATAGAGCCTGACGCTGTGCCGGCGACAGAGAAGGCAATACCCCGGTAACAAGTCCGCTGTGAGCAAATCTATTTATCTCCTTCTTATAGATTTTGATGAACCCTTTGATTTCAAGGGCCTTTATGACAGCCGAAGTCACCCCCGAGCGTTCCATCAGCTCCTCTCGGGTAACCTCCTTTACATCGCCACGCGCAAAACCGCTCAGCTCCATCAACGCCAGCAATGCCGTCTCCTGCTTTCGCGCACCTTTTACACTTTCAAAGGCTGCGCGTATCCAATCCTCATCGGCCGTTTCCCCGGCCAACTTGACACAAACCACCTTTTTGGGCCTGTAACGGTCAACCAATCGTTCCGACACCATTACCGCGCCACGTTCCAGGAGACCCGATATTGTCGGGCCTATGTTACTAAACCCTGTTCGTTTCTCTATTTCAGTGGTGGAAAGGCCTTTACCGGCATTGTCAAGCACCTGCAATACACACGCCTCTCGCTCGCCAAGACGACTTTCGGTTGTTTCCTCATAATCAGGATTAATTTCAAGCCATGTCTCGCTCTCAACCTTTAAACCGGCCGGAACTGCCGCTTTATAAACCTCACCAAGCGCACACAAGTAATAATCAGCTATCCATTCCCACAGTTTCAATTGAGGATGACGCAGAATAGGGGTCTCGTCAAGCGCAACGGTTATCGGTTTTACCGTGTAGTTTTGAGGCTGAACAGGCGTTAAAGACACAACGATACCGGTGTAGAATTTTTTTCGGCCGAACGGCACTATTACCCTGTGTCCCGGCTTTATATTCCGTAACATCTCCTCAGGCACTTCATAGGTAAACAAACCCTGGAGTGGCAAGGGCAATAGAACGTTTGCATACATCCGATTGGTCATTTCTTCCTTACTCCACTGCAAAAATACAAAAAAATAGAGAGAAATCTTGCACATAAAAAAAAATGTTCCTACATTTGCAGCACCTTTTGAGGAGGACAATAAATCGACCTCCAATTATCGGGGTGTAGCTCAGCCAGGTTAGAGTACGCGTCTGGGGGGCGTGTGGTCGCTAGTTCGAATCTAGTCACCCCGACAAAACGTCAAAAGTTGTGTGCTGACTGCCTATGCAAACCGCAGTCAGCACATTTTTTTCAACCTCCACAGCCTTAGTTGCTGCTCTCCCCCACTTTTAATGCATCGTGAATAGCTCGGTCTATCATAACATATTAGACTATCTGCGCCAGACGATTGACGCAACAGAGTGGACTGGCAAAGTCTACGCTGTTGGCGGTTGTTGCCGAGATTTGGCGATGGGGAACGAGATTAAGGATATTGACCTTGCGGTTGAGATTCCAAACGGCGGGATAAAATTCGCCAAATGGCTTCATTCACAGGGCAAAACAGCCCGTAAGCCAATATACTATCCAATGTTTGGCACCGCGATGCTTAGCTTAGACAAATATCCCGATGAGGAGATAGAGATTGTTCAGACTCGCAAGGGGAAATACACTGCCGACAGCCGCGACTGCCCCGAGGCTGTATTTGGGAACGTTGTTGACGACTGCCTGATGCGCGACCTGACGATTAACAGTCTGTACTACAACATCACTACCGGTGAAACGCTTGATATAACCGGGAATGGTATCGGCGACATCGACAAACAGATTCTTAGGACCCCTGTTGAACCCGACCTGACATATACCGACGACCCGTTGAGAGTATTGCGAACCATACGGTTTGCCACGCGGCTGGGCTGGAAAATCGACCGACGTTTATACGCAGCTATGTGCCGACATGTATCAGAGTTGCCCGAAGTATCGCCACGGAGGCTCGGAGCCGAAGTTATCAAAATTTTAAATGGAACAAATCCTCGCCTGGCAATGGAATTGCTCGCCGAAACCGGAGTCCTGAAAACACTAATGCCCGAGCTGGAAGCCATGATGAATGTAGAAAAGGAGACCGGGAGCAAGGAAAGTGTTTGGGAACACACAATAAAGGTTCTTGAAGCAACACCACCGGAGACCGAGCTGCGGCTTGCCGCGCTGTTTCACGACGTCGGGAAACCACGGGTCAGAACTATAAACAAAAAAGGCATCGTCGTATACAACAATCACGAGGCAACATCGGGAAGGTCGGCACGCGTGTGGATGAAACACCTCAAAATGGGGCGAGATTTCACAATTACCGTTGAATACATCGTTCGCAACCACGATATATTCAGACTTGCCGGCTCCAATCTTGACGTGGTAAGCGATAAAAAATTAATCAACATTGCCGGCTCTGCCAACAGCCGCAATAGTTTTGATATGCTTATTGAGTTCATCAAGGCCAACAATATTGCCAATGACATGCAGGAGCAAAACGCTGCAATTGACAGCCGAATTGAAACACTTTTCAAAAACTACAAAATAGAATTTGGCCGGGCAACTGCGCAAACCGAGCATAAATCCCGCCGTCGCCACCGAGGCCGCAACGACAACGCAAACAAAAGACGAAACAAAGGTTATCGCCGGCGTCGCAATTAAACAATCTCCCGACATGAAACTTCGTATCCTATTCACACCGATATTACTGTTGGCTGCCACAATCCTATGGGCCGCCACAGCACTGATTCCGCCGCTGATTCCGCCGCTCAAAGGCGAGCTGTCGCTAAGCGCCAATTTTGGCGAGCTGCGACCCAACCACTTTCACTCGGGTGTTGATTTCAAAACCGGTGGAGAAACAGGCAAACCGATTCTTGCCGTTGCCGACGGATATGTGTCGGCCGTCGAGGTTTCGCCATGGGGTTTTGGCCGCGCGATATACGTCACCCATCCGGCGCTGGGACTCGTAACGGTCTATGGCCACCTTGAATCATTTGCGACCGAAATTGACCGCGTTGTTCGCGATGCACAATACGCTCAAGAGAGGTTTGATATTGAAATGGAATGGGGCCCCGAAGTATTCCCAATCAAAGCCGGCCAAGAGATAGGGCGAAGCGGAAACGCAGGTTCATCGGGCGGACCTCACCTGCATTTTGACGTGCGCGACCTTGCGACAGGCGACCCCACCGACCCGCTCCCCTACTACAAAAATCTGATTCGAGACACTTCCCGACCCTACTGGAAGCAACTTTACCTATATCCCGACCGCAACCGCGGGCTTGTCAACAATCGTTATACCCCTACTTCGATAGATAAAGGGGATGAGAAAGTATTTACCGCATGGGGCCGCGTATTCCCGGCTATCAGATGTAATGACGCCATGGATGGCAACTCCAATATATATGGAGTCAAAACGTTAATTTTAACAGTTGACGGTAAACGCGTTATGGGGCGGACTATCAATCGGTTCAGTTTGAACTGCACGCGAGCAATCAACACCCTTGTTGACTATGACCTGTTGATTAACTCGGGCAGATGGGCTGAATGGAGTCATATACCACTTACTGCCCCACTGACAGGGCTGACCGGATTCACACCGACCTACGGAGCTGTAAACGTCAATCAGGAACGAGATTACAGATGCAAATGGATAATGATTGACGAGCATGGAAATCGCGCGGATGTAGATTTTATTATTCGCGGTAAGAAACCAGTGGAAATGCCCCCCTACGAGCCGTCGGGAACACTGCTGAGACAGGGTGGCTATCACTCATTCCATCTTCCCGGAATGTCACTCCAATTAGACCGCAATGCGTTGGCCGACGATGCCGAAGTCTCGGTGACCGCATCTGCATCATCGGGCGAGCACATCGTCAGCGACATATATCAGTTCAAAACAGGGCGATTTCCATTGATAAATCCGGCAATAATTACTCTTAAATTACCGGCGAATGTCGATAAGACCCGGGCCTGCATCATATCGGTGTCGGGCGAGTCGGTATCGGCAATTGAAAGTAAAATAGATGGCAACAATATAACCGCAAGTATATCACGGCCGGGGCGTTATGCCATAGCAATTGACTCTCGCGCACCTGCCATTGAGAATGTTGCCGCCGACGGAGAGCGCGGATATATCGCATGGCGCATAACCGATGACATCAGCGGAATTAAAACATACCGCGTCACAATCGACGGCAAATGGGCACTTGCCGAGCTTGACGGCAAAAACAATCTTGTTGAATTCAAAATGGACCCGACCCGATTTGAACGCAACACCGATCACACCGCCGTTATCACTGTCACCGACGCTGCGGGCAATACTGCGCGTTCAGAAGCCGGATTCAGATGGTAAAACGCGGCGACTCATAGCGCCATCCTCTGAGGTATTCATCGGCGGTCATTCGTCTTTTGCCGGGAGCCTGGAGCGTCAGAATCTCAATCTTTGTGTCGGCCGTATTAACCAACAATCTACGCCCGTCGATAACGATACTTCCCGGAATACCTGCCGACGGTTCGCCGGTTGGGCGGGTCTGATAAATTTTCATTGAAAACGGCTCGTTATTGCCATCGGCTACAATCGACCACGCCCCCGGATAAGGCGACATTCCACGCACAAGATTGTGCACATCGCGAGCCGGGCGTGCCCAGTCAATGCGGCACGTTTCGTGAAAAATTTTTGGAGCCGGAGTTGGCTCGGTATTCTCCATTGCCGCCATCTGTTCCTGCGAGATTGTCTTTAGCGAGCCGTCGAGAATCGAATCGATTGTCGCAACAGTCAAGTCAGCACCAAGCACCATCAAGCGGTCGTGAACATCGCCAACATTGTCGTCGGGACCAATTTCAATTTTCTCACGCGCTATAATATCCCCGGTATCAATTTCATGCTTTAGAAAGAATGTTGTCACGCCCGTTTCGGTATCTCCGTTAATTACGGCCCAGTTTATTGGCGCTGCCCCGCGATAGCGCGGCAACAACGACGCATGAAGATTGAACGTACCCAACCGAGGCATTTGCCACACAATCTCGGGCAACATTCTGAATGCGATAACAATAAATAAATCGGCATTTATAGCCCGAAGTTGCTCAACAAACTCCTTATCTTTCAGTTTTTCGGGCTGCAACACCGGCAAGCCATGTTCAACGGCATACTGCTTGACGGGCGACTGCATTATCTTCTTGCCACGCCCGGCCGGCTTGTCGGGCATGGTCACAACCGCCGCAACATTATACCCACCCGAGACAATTCTGTCCAGGCTGTAAACCGCAAAATCGGGGGTCCCGAGAAACACTATCTTCAAATCTTTCTTTTCCATATAAATCCTCCAAATTTTCAAAAGTGGACTACGATTTCGGCGATTAGCTTGTTGGCTCCCTCGGCAGGAATCGGCAAGACGCCTTTCGGATTAAAAGTGTGATAATAATCAAGTCTGAGATATGTCAGGAATTGGCCTCTTGAATAACCTAATGTTGTTCCCACCGAAGCTCGCCGACACTCCGTTCCCGATTTTGTCAATAAACCTTTCTCGTTGCGAACGCCATCCGAATAGTCGGTCATGCCGTCAAACCGGCCCTGAAAAGTCAAGCGATTGAACACGCCCGCCTTTACAGGCATTGTATATCGGGCCAACGCACTGTAAGCATGAGCCGTTGCAAACGATTTATTTGTGTAATGTTTCATCATATACTCGGCCTCAACCTGCCACCGGCCCTGTTGGAATAAAATTGCGCCGTCGATACTGTTGATTCTGATTCCGTCTGGAACACTTGATTCAAAGCCTATTACCGGAATAACCGGGCCTAACGTATACCGGCCCTCAACCGCATAAGACATACTTTTTTGCCACACATTCTGAACCGTCATTTCATAGTTGTTGTAGACCGAACCGGCTATATTCAGACGGGTGCCCGGCACGGCATAGTTCAGTTTGAAACCGCATCCGCGAATTGCCCCGTTGAACACTCCCGCATAGCTTATATCTCCGAATATATAATCGTAATTTGCTCGCGGTGCATCAATTCCAAACGGTATCACAATCTGCCCCAATTGAAGTTGCAACCCTTTTGCAACCTGCAATCCGGCATACGCATCAAGGACCTTAATTTTACCCCGGTCACAAAAGTCGACCTCCAATTTATAGCTTAACTCTTTTGTTATGCTGCCAAGCGCGCCAAACCGCGCATTTCTAACCTGAAAACGGGCTGCCCCGTTGTCGGCATCAAACTCCACGCGAGGTTTCAACGTTGCGTGAAATTCGGGTATATAATTCACAGTTGTTGAATCGTTAGCCCTGACAGTTAAGGCCCCGATACACAATAGGATTACTCCAATGATTCTTTGTCTTTGCTTCATGTTTAGAACTGAAAATATATAAACGGAGCAACATTTTCGCTCATAAATTGAATTACAAATTGCACCACGGTAATAAATATCAGTAGTTTAACACCCCATGGTGAATCTACAAACCAGTCTCTCATCCTGTCATACCACGACCGGGGCAGTGAATGGGCAACGATGATGAATATTACCATCATCAGCCACACCAATCTTACCTGTATGAATGGGACTAAATAGGCTATATCAAAGTTGGTCAGAATGTTTTTAAGAATAATACAGGAATCATCCAGCGAGCCACAGCGGAACAGAATGAATAGCAATGAAACGTAAGTCATTGTTACAAACCACGACGCAGCTTTGACGCTCCATGTATCGGGGATACGCTTAAGCCACGGGCGGCAAAATTTATGAACGGCAAGCCCTACTCCGTGCAGCCCTCCCCACAATACAAAACACCATGAAGCTCCATGCCACAAGCCACCGATGAGCATCGTCGCAAAGTTGTTCAAATAGGTTCGCAATTCCCCCTTACGGTTACCGCCAAGTGGTATATACACATAATCGCGCAGCCATGTTGACAGCGAGATATGCCAATTGCGCCAAAAATCACTGAGGTTATGCGATTTATATGGGAAATTAAAGTTCTGCGACAATTTGAATCCCATAATCAGGGCTATGCCTATCGCCATATCGCTATAACCCGAAAAATCACAGTAAATCTGCATCACATAACCAATCAGACCCATCAGTGACTCAAACCCGTTATATCCGCCGGGAGTCTGGAATATTAGGTCGTTGTATTGGGCAATATAATCGGCTATTATCGACTTTTTGATTATACCGAGAATTATCATCCACAATCCCTGATACACCTGCTCGCGCGTGGCATGACTGCTTGTCTTTATCTGAGGCAAAAAGTAATCGGCCCTAACGATAGGACCCGCGACAAGCGCCGGGAAAAACGACAGAAAAAACAGATAGTCAAGCCAGGTCTCGGTTGGCGCTACTCTGCCTTTGTAAACATCTACTATATAGCTGATTGACTGGAACGTGTAGAACGATATGCCAACCGGCAGAATGATATCAAGCGGTTGAAAATTACGGCTCACTATCATATCCCAGTTCCAAAGGAAAAAATTGGCATACTTAAAATATCCCAATATCGACAGCGAGGTCACAATAGATGCAATCATGCACCACCGCTTGGCAGCCTTTGTCTTGACTACGGTTATCAATCTTGATAAATTCCAGTCAAGCAGAGAGGTACACACCAACAGGATGAAAAACAAGCCCGAAGATTTGTAATAAAAATAGAGCGAGAACGCGATTACAAACACAACCATCTGCTTCCTGTTATCCCTCAATAGGGCAAATACAGGAAGAAAAACAAGAAACAATGCCCAAAACAATCCACTTGAAAAAATCATGGGACTGCCCGGGTCATATCTGAGCAACCGGCAAATATTGTAAAAAATTACTTCCATCATTTTTTATTAACGCTGGGGTTGAAGGACTACAACCGACTGTGGCCGGGTGCTTACATTATCGGCCGGTTTATTCATTTTTATGGGGTGGGCAGCGTGATTTGGCATCCAGCGCGCTATGCTGTCCATCCATAATGCGGCCGAGGCTCTTGTTGGGTGCGCACCATCTTTGGCTCGGTCAAAATGCATCCCGTTGGAGAGAAAGAACTGACCTTCAGGCACATTTGCCTTAATCAAGTCGTTTATGCCGGTATCGGGTTTCCAGTTGGGCGGTCCAATCCAGATATACGGAATATCGCCAATTTGTTTCAAAAGACTCTTCACCCACTTATCACGTTTTTGGGCAATATCCTTTACAAACAACTCATTGCCACCCAGGCTAATAAATATGAACGTCGGCTTAAATCGCCGCAAAAATACGCCAAGCGTATCACAACTGCCCCACTGCTCGGAAGTAGAGCTATACCATATTACCGAATTAAGCTTATGGCCGTTTTCGGCTGCGTATGCGGCCAAACGCGGATTCAACCCTTCAAGCATTGAATCGCCGAATATGAGGATATTATGTGAAGCTGTATCTAAAGGAGCAGGAATAAATCTTTTAATGCTATCGGGATTCTCATCATCCACCGAATCAGGTACTTGCGTCAAACGGTCGGCAATTCCGGAAGAACGTAATTCAATCCCAAATATCTCAATCGGGTCAAAGCAAGAATACAAAGTGACAGCGGCAAGCGACACTGCCAATAACATCCATAATCCGATATAGTTTTTGCGCATGATTGATTTAGCCGGTTAATTCGTTACAAATATAGCCAAAATATAAAGATTCAACTCTATTATTCTGAAATATAAATAATATTTGGAATTGGGCGGTCACCGAAGCGGTCAAATTCAAAATTGCCGCTCGGATGTGTAACAATGCCGTTCTTGCGGGTCCACATCGCACTGCTACCGCCGCCGTCAAGATTAATAGCATCCACAGCTCCAAGCTGTTTCATAATCCATGCAAGTTGTGGCAAGGTTAGCCCGGCTGCGTCGTTTATATGCCGGCCGTCAGCCACAACCAACAGTAAATCACCGCTTGCTGTTATTCCGGCAGCGGTACGCGGATGTCGGCCAAACGCGAATTTTTGCGGCATATTTTCAAGTAGGCAATAGTTCCCTCCTGCCAAAAGAACCGGGCCGCTGACAATAATGTCGCCAACGGTGTCGGTGTAACTCTTTTCAACAGACTTGTTCCAGGATATGATTGAGGGTTTTTGGGCGAGCTTCAAGGCTGCATTTGCAGCGCCCGATGTCATTGATGTAGTATCGCGCACAACACTCCCCGTTTTTAAGAAACATACCGAATTATCGCGGCCACGGGTATCGCGTTCCATGTCAAAATATGAGCCATTGACAGCAAGTAGAGCCTTCACACTACCGGCAAATTTCGATATCGCCGTAACTGTATCGCTGACGGCAATCCCTATCTTGTATTTTGATTTTGCCGGGATGTAAGCAACTGTAAGTGACTGTGGTGCACCACATAAATCATCATATTTGGCCGTTGTTACATATCCTCCGCCGGGCAACGTTTCAATTGTATGCCAAAATCCTTTGTCAGAAACTAATACTGAATCGGATGGGAGTATGATTGGAAAGGCACCCTTTTCTCGTGTATCATTGGCTATTTTGTTGATATACCAACTGTAGGGATACACAACTTCATATCTTCCTGTGTTATTGATATTAATCACCCTGGATTCTGTGCCATCAAGCATACCGCGCTCTTGGTCGGCATTTAAGTCAACATAATCAAAATGAATCTTTACTGTATCACCCGGTTCAAGAGCTCTATAAATTTTATCCCATGGACCCGATGTCACGAATGTACGGGCACTATAACCGTCATAATAACCATCTGATTCATTTGCTATAAATGTTTTGGGGCCTTTTCTGGGATATATCTGCTCTCCAATAGGTGTAATCATTGACTGTAAATCTTTCAACATATTACATTCCCAGATTCCCTCTACTGCACTTTCGGCATTAACCCGTGCACCAAACGCGCTTGTGTGGATTCTGTCAAGGTAGAACATATATTTTACCTTTTCTTTCCCGAAAGTCTCATATTTTGTCGCCGTTATTTCGTTAAGGTCAATAAAGGGTACCGATTCTGCTTCAGCTACTTCTTTGGCCCACTTCCCATAGGTCTCTTTAACACGTGTAATTATTGTACTATCAGTATCATCCCACGCATTTCGCGGTGTTAATGACATCAGTATAGGAATCCCTCCTTGCCGCTTCACATCCTTAACGAAGCGACGCATATATTCGCCATAACTGTATACAGTTTCACGCTCTCCTGTTTCTTGAATAGTAACATTCAAACTGTCGCTACCAATGCCTGGAATTGAGGCTCTTGCGCGCCCGCTGTCATACGGTCCGTTGTCGTTATGCCCCAATTCAATAATTACATAGTCTCCTTTTCGTATTGCAGGCACGATTTCGGGCCATAATCGGTTGTAGAATGTGCGTGAACTCATTCCGCCAAGAGCGTGATTTTCAACTGTAATACGGTCATTATCAAAATATTCGTGCATAAAATATCCCCAACCCCATTGACCGTTGTTGCCATTTCCTTTTGTCCCGGTTCTCATGGTGGAGTTGCCAACGAGAAAAAGTACCGGGTTGTCGCCGCGACGTGTTGAGCCCGGAACGGGGCGTACGGTTAACGCAACATCAAGACTATCAGGGGTGTTATCTATGACATTGTTGACATCTGACATTGGTGCCGGTGTATGTGACCTTAGGTAGGATGCGGACATAAGACCTATTACAATATCATTTGACAATGTTTTGATTGTCAGCGACTTTAGTTCTTTATTAGGGTCAAGCGGCATGCAAAGCATTGTTGCTGCACCGCCGGGTATACGCCGCCCGTAAACCTCATTAATATCCAGCTCTTTACCTAAATTATTGCTGACGATACCATTGCCTAAGCATATTCGCCACGGATTTTCTGCAACTACTTTAAACGCGTGATTATCAATATAATAATCTTGCTCAATCGGGCACCAATTGTGTGGTGGAATTAGCGGCAATGTTATTGTCGTTCCATCGTTGTATTCCGCTTTTATTACGCCATTCTCGACATGACACTGCATGTGATTTGTAGAGCCGATAAGTAGTAATTCAAGCCCATAAGCTTTTCCGTTTAATGGAATTGTTACACTATCAGGATAATTGTCAAAGAGCGAAGTATATACTACATTTTTGCCTTTTGAAGCAGAACGGAACGGAATCCCTTGTGGCGTTATAAATATATCACTGATAAGCTTGCTGCGGAAACCACTATCGTCAATTGTTGCGCTGTCAAGCGGATGACACCACTCTCCTATTCCTTGCACAGGAATGCGAAGTGTTGTAGTTTTAGGTCGGGGTGACAGATATTCATTGCGGAAAATATCAGTTACCAATGCGTTATAGTAATTTTCCAAGGGGAGGCTTTCATAGCTGTTTCCGGAGGCTACCATCAGGTCAAGGCCGTAATCGGTGGACTCCGTGCGAGGCTTATCACGCTGAATTTCACGCCACCATAACTTGCCATCTTCACTGACCTGTTCATATCCTGGTATACTACGCCCTGTTGGTAATATATATCCTTTTTCAGATGCGTCATCAAACCATTGAACGCATACAGAATGTTTTCCTGAACCCTCTATATCAACATAAGACAACGAATGTCCAACACTATTTGAATCGTACTCGATATTCGCATTTTTATCATCTACAGTGACTGTTTCAATAGCATAAATTGAAGGGAATACAAGACGAATATGTTCTGCTCCCGGTTGCTTTACATCAATGTAATACGTATCTGTTTCGTTTTCTCGGTCTCTGACAAAGCTTAAGTCAAAATCGGGATGGGTGATTGACGCGCTATCCCATGATGATGGGAAGCCCGGGGTGACAGTCACACGACGATTGAGTAAATCGGGCTGATAGCCGAAAAGGCCTTGCACCAGGGCGCGCGACATGACACCGACGGGGTCGGCAAAGTCGCGATAGCTCTCGCCCCGCGCGGCGTCGTAGTGGCTAATCTGGCCTATGTTGCCGGGGCTTGCTCCCAGATACATTCCGTCGAGTATCATCCCTTTGAAAATTTTATAGGCGTCGTCGTTTCGTCGCGCCTGCCAATAGGCCAGCGCGGTATTAAGCGTCTCGGCGTGGGCGACGTTGTTTATGCTCCATGAATATGGCATCCAATCGGTTGTAGAAACAACTGCAGCTCCTTGTGTATCAATGGAGTCACCTTGGGCAGTAATATTGAAATGGGGTATATAGTCGTCGATATACCGAGTGGCAGCATAGTATTGCAGCGGAGAGGCCACGTCGCTGTCAATCGCGTGATACACAGTCCAAACGGCCGGATGGTCGTGAAGGCGTTTCAGCCCCATTGCGTCTTTGTATTCTGCCCATACACCTTTATCAGGCATCCACAAGTTGGCCTCTATCGCTGTTTTGATTTTGGCAGCTTCCTTTTGGTATGGAACAGGGTCTTCTCCAATTAATTTTGCTATGTCGGCCGCAATCTTATTGGCACGGTAATTATAGGCCGATGAGTGGGTTACGCCACCGCCGCTATAATATAAAGCGTCGGAAGCCCAAATACAACAATATGCATCGTAAAGCCCGTCGTCGTCGGGGTCGAAATTGCGTTTTTCCCATTCTAAGGATAGCTTTATGGTTGGCCAAATCTCGCGTGCATACTCCAGGTCGCCGGTCCAGCAAAGATGCCACAACAGCTCGTCGATGTAACATAAATTCATGTCGTAATGGTGCATCGTGTCATTTTTGCGTGGGTTTCGACAGATATAACCGTTGCTGTACATCTGTGTGCCCCAGCGTTTTTCGGCTCGTGCTAACGCCAGGGTGCTATCCTGGGCGGGGTGCTCGTATATGGGAGGAACGTTGGTTACCTGTGATGCGGCGTAAGCGTTGAAATGGTTACGTGCACGGTCGTGCCAGCCGAGGAAATCGCCGGTGTAGGCTCCTCGCCATCCTGCCAACGGCATACGCCAACCTATGGCACCATGCTGGTATGTGTCACCGTCCCAAATACCATCGGCCGCAGCGGCGAGATTTGCCCCCAAGGAGTTGATATAGGGGTCGGGGGTGAGAATCTGCAAGCGCGAGGTAATGTTGTTCATATCGCGCTCTGCACGGCTGTAAATATCGGCAATGGCGGTCTGATTGTCGGCAGTGACGTTGCGGTCATCATAGAGCACGTATTTGGTTGCATTCTTTCCGCCGATATCTACCGAGCATGAACGCAGCGCGTCGGTCGGGCCATCAGCCGGAGCAAAGGCGTTGGCCGGGTCGGCACCAAGGTCGCCGCTACGACTGAGTTTAACATTTACCGTGGGGCCGCATTGCGCCACAAGACGGGAACTTTTTGGCATTTTGGAGGCCTTAATTTGCCACACAGCCCCCTCGGCATCGTGTCGCGCAAGTACCGAAATTTCCAATGTTCCACCATTCCACGCTGCATCGCTGAGACGATACACACGCTGACCGCCACGATAAAGCGCTGTGCATGAGGCCGCGTCTTGCAGGTCAATCAGAGCTCCTTTTTTGCCTGCGCCGACAAAAAACGAGATGTTGCGATTATCTTTTTTGTGATATGCAGCAAAGATAGGGCGGTCGGAGGTTTCGAGTCGCCACAGCGAATGTCCTCCATACAGAGCTCTGGTGTATAGATTGTTACCGTTGTGGGTAGCAATATATCCGTCGGCAGTTGGATAATATTGGAATTTGCGAACAGTACGGTCAACCGAGGCATCATTACTGCCGAAAATAATACCTGAAGTGTCGCCAAAGGCTATCAGGGGCAGAAAGAACGCCACGCCGAGCAAAAACTTTTTCATGGTAAAATTATAAAAACATTATCAAAGACAACATACAAAAGTAAGACAAAAAATTCAAGCGGCAAAATCCCACTGCCAACGGCACAGGTTCTGCTGCTACCCGGAGTGCTGCATCATAGGTGAAAGTGTGACCAAATTGTTTAGTCCTAAAGGCAGAATCTGTTGTGCATCACAATATAGTGTGAGTGCTCGCCAATATTTTGTCCTCTTTATTTCAACAATCCCACGCTACGGAGATAATCCACTTCGTTCATTTTATATTGGGTTTTTGCCTCAATCAGATTTGCGTACGAGGTATGCCATTGAGCTTGAGCTTCGAGTAAATCAGTCAGCGTCATAAGTCCAATTTGATATTGCTCTGTAATGGTCGTTAGATTGTTTTGCGCCTCATCCAGGGCTTTTGTCGCTGTCACAATAAGGTCATATCCGTCAATATAGTTGCTGAATGTCTGCCGAGCTTGCAGCTCCATCAGCTTCCGGTTTCGTTCATACGACAAAGACGCGTTCTCAACTTCGATTTTGGCTCTTTTTACCTTCTTAGAACCTTCTCCCCAATGAAAAACCGGAATTGACACAGAGACTGCACCAACAAAACCTCGGTAATCAATGGTTTGTGAAAAAGGATAAATCGTTCCGTCATCCAATGGTGTATAGCTCGTCATCTTCATATTGCCGAATGCATTCCAGCCTATCTGCATACCCACAACAGGCAGGAAATCAGAGAGCGCCATTTTTACGTCAAGTTTCTTAACATCGATATTTTTCATTGACATAAGCAACTCCGGGCGGTTATCAATACCTCCAAAAGAATGTTGTGGTTTACTCAGGTCATCAAGACTTTCGGTTGGAACAATCGGCTCGGATGTTTCCACCCCAATAATTCGACAGAGAGCCATACGGCAAAGGTCGGCACCCGAACGAGCTTGACGAAGTCGATACTCTAATTCCGAGCGGCGCGACTCAACTCGATTAAGATTAAGTTCAGTAGTGAGCCCTAATTCGTAGGCCGTTTTAGTGTAGGCATAAATAGAATCCAATTGAACCATATATGAATTTACCATGTCAATCTTTGACAGGACAGCCACATACATCCAGTAACTTTTTTCTGCATCGGCAATAATATCCATTCGGGTGGCATCCAATTGATACTCAGAAACCTCACATCCTATTGTTGCAAGTTTGTTTCCGGTTATTATCTTGCCGCCGGTGTAAATCGGTTGCGTCAGACTAATTCCGGCCAGATAGACGCCTCGCATCTGAATATCCATCGTCGAACCCATCGACGCGTTTGGCGCAAGATAGAATGCGCCGCCGTTAATATCGAATTTCGGGAAATAGGCGGTCTTGGCAATGCCTTTGTCAAGATTGGCCTGAACAACGCGGTTTTGCGCTATAATCATGTTCTCGTCGCTCTGCAGAGCCATCTCACGACACTCGTTCAGCGACAATTCCAGAGCACAGGCAGATAAACAGACCGAAAGACCAATCAGAAGATTTAATATCCTTATTTTCATTGTTTCTGAGCTTTAACTTTGAAGAAAAGTGAATATAATACCGGCAGGAAAAGGAGCGTCACCAATGTGCCGACTACCAGTCCGCCGATTACGGTAACAGCCAATGGTCCGTACATGGGATCGCTCACAAGCGGAAGCATACCGGCCACCGTTGTCAGCGAGGCGAGAAGCACCGGGCGCACACGCGACAGAGTCGCCTGTACTATTGCCGGGAGGAGCTCCATCCGTTGGTGTGTGGTAAGGGCGTTTATTTCGTCTACCAACACTATGGCGTTCTTCATCATCATACCAACAAGTCCCATCAGGCCGAGGATAGCAAGGAACGTGAACGGAGTGTCGGTGAGCAGCAGAGCCGGAACAATACCACACAGTACAAATGGAAAACAAAGGATTATAACAGCCAGTTTGCGCCAATTGTTGAACAACAGCAAGAGCACTATTACAAGTATCACAACCATTGCCGGAATGTTTTGGAACACCTTGCCCATAGCATCCTCCGACACCTCGTTTTCGCCAACAAAACGCATCGTATACCCGTGGGGCAATTTTATCTTTTCAATCTCAGCCTTCACCGAGTTAAGCAGTTTATCGGGAGTCGCCTCGGCATTATACGGGTCGGGGTCACATTCCACCTGAATGGCTCGCTGTCCGTTGTAGCGATAGATAAGCGACTCATCCAATATGGTTGTTATACTATCGACACAATTGGCTAACGTGGTAGACACAAACATTTTTTTCTGAATATCCTCCTTACCTACCGAGCCTCTGACAGCACCTTCAAGATCTTTTCCCGATATATTGACATTCATCATAGTCCACACGGGAATACTCGAGAGGTCGGAAAGTTTGCAACCATCATTGTTTCGTATAACAATGTTGATTGGCACAAGATTGTCTCTGTCGCTGATTACACCCACCGTATAGCCGTCGGTAGCGGCCATCAACGCATTTCCTACATCTTCACGATTAACACCGGCTCGTGCGGCCGATTGTGCCGAATATGCTATCGAAAGCTGGCGAGAAGGAGCATTCCAGTTGGTCTGCACCGTATACGGGTCAACATATGGTGAATTTCGCATTATCTGTGCCGCCTCGTCGCTAAGTCGTCTCAACACATTGGCATCCGGTCCGGCAAACTCCACCTCCACCAAGTGGGATGAAGTTACGGAGAAATTGTATTTTCTTGCCCTGATATAAGTTTCGGGTGCTATTTCACGAAGCTTCGTTGTCATTTCTTTAGCCAAACGTTGCACCGCACGGTAATCCTTGCACTGCACGATAAATTCAGCGTAATCGTCACCGCCCTCGGGAACAGGGCGAACAAGGCAATACCGCCCCGGAGCTCCACCTAAGCTTATCGCCACGTTGCGTATATCCTTGTCGGCCACTATGCTGTCTGAAAGTTCAAACATCCTTTTCTTAACGGCCTCGGGATTGCTTTCAGGCGGATAATAACATTCAAGAACAAACTGATCGTAATTAAAATCGGGGAAAAACACGTTTTTCACCATCAGGACTCCGCCTCCGGCACATCCCAAGAGTATGACGGCAGCGGTTACGGCCATTATCTTGTGACCGATAAGGTATTCAATGATTCTTTTTACAACTCGCTGTACTTTATTCAGCTTCGGTTGACTATCAATGTTGCCTTTAACATCATTGGGATTGAGCCATTGGTCGACGCATACCGGAACCTGTATAAGCGCAAGTACCCAACTTACCAGCAGGCTAACGCATATTACCAAAAACAAGTCGCCCGCAAATTCGCCCACCGTGCCACTTGTAAGGAATATTGGCAGGAATGTGGCGGCAGCAATAATGGTTGCTCCCAAGAGGGGCATAGCCGTCTGCTTGCCTATTCGATAAAGATATACCGATTTAGGCAAACCCTTCTTGCGATCGACCATGATGCCATCCATTATTACTACGGCATTATCCACCAGCATACCCATCGCTATAATGAAAGCTCCAAGTGAAATGCGCTGCAATGTTGTTCCCAATGAAGAAAGTATGGGAAACGACAACAAGACTGTAAGGACCAGTCCGAGACCAATTATTAGTCCTGAACGCCATCCCATCGCTATCATAAGCACGAGTATAACAATCAGCACCGATTCTATAAGGTTGATGATGAATGAAGACACAGCCTCATTCACTTGGTCGGGCTGGAAAAATTCTTTGTCAATCGTAAGCCCAACCGGGAGCATGGACAACGTGTTGTTGACAACCGCATCAACTTCGGCGCCGACACTGGGGACAACCGCCGAATTTTCCATAGCCACCAATATGATGACAGCACGCTCTCCGTTAAGGTAAAATTCCCCGGTATTGACGGTCGCCTCGTGACGACTCACCTGTGCTATATCGCCAATTCGGGTCTTCTTACCGTCGGGGAGGTTTATAACAATATCCGAGATTTCTTCAACGGTGGATGCACCTTTAGTCACGTTGACCGACAGACGGTCGTCGCCATTGTCAATCCACCCTCCATTGATGGCTTTTGTCGAAGATTGTAATGCCGCGGCAATCAGCGTGGGCAACATGCCATTTTGTCTTACTTGCTCAGGGGTGAACGATATATCGATTACTTCACGCTGAAGGCCTCCAATGTTGACTCGCTTGACCCCCTTCACGGTCATAATTTCCCGCTTTAAGGTCTTGGCGAATGTCTCAAGTTCTTCTATGGTGTAATCCTCGCCACTGAGAGCATAGAAGATACCATAAACATCCATCATGTCGTCTATCACGATAGGACTCATCACTCCCGGTGGCAAAAGCTTTTCCGTATCGGAAACTTTTCGGCGAACAAGGTCGAAATGCTGTTCAACTTCCTCGATTGGAGTCTCAAAATTGAATTCCACCTGTATCAACGCCTGGCCCGGCTTGATTGTACTCGAAATCTTCTTGACATCGGGAAGTGCTCGCAGTTGTTCCTCAAGGACAGTAACAACATCTTTCTCCACGCGTTGGGTATCGGCACCGGGATATAAGACAACAACCGAGGCTTGTTTTACAGACACCGCCGGGTCTTCGAGTTTCGGCATCCGAAAATAAGTCACTACGCCTGCCGCAACTATCAATACCATCAACGACCAAAACAGCGTTCGTCGTTGCATAAAGAATTTTGATACCTTTTCCATGGTTAAATACCAATCTCCTTACGATTCAACACGTTGACTTTCTCTCCGTCGAAAAGCTGTTTGACTCCCGTTTCAATAATAATTTCCGTGCCCGAAAGTCCTTTTACAACACTCATCTTCCCATTTGGGGCTCCTTCTATAAAAACTTGTTTTCGGCTAATCGTTGAATCCTTAGCATTGAACACCCATACGTATGTCTTTCCGTCTTTGGCTAATATTGACCGAGAGGGAATCAATGTCTCTGAATTAGTGTCTTCAGAAACGTTGAGACATACAGAAATATTCATGCCAGCAGTTAATTCTTTCGCGTATGAACCGGGAATGGCAAGTTTCATGCGATAAAGCATATTGTTGTCGGCATCGGGAGTGAAGCTTACCATCGTGAGTGGTATATCAACATTTATGCCGGGAACATTGCCTTTGGCCGAGCGTATTTTGGACCTGTTAAGATACACGCTTACAGGTAAATCAACGCTCGCATTGAGGTTGGTATCATCTACAATGTTGAAAACAGGAGTACCTGCACCAATAAGTTCTCCGGCATTCATGTATTTGGTGGCAATATAGCCGTCGGAGGGCGAATAAAGCCTTGTATAACTTAGTTTTCGCATGGCCATATCAAGCTGAAGTTTCATCTGCTCATACCCTGCTTCAAATTTTTCATAATCGTTTGGTGCAATATTATGTTTCTCAAACATCGCATCCATGCGTTCTTTTTCTTTCGTCATCTGATTGAACTGCGCTTCAAGCTGTGAAACCCCGATGCGGTAATCGCTATCGTCAAGCGTTGCAAGGAGCTGCCCTTTGCGAACGCGGTCTCCCTCTTTAACCATTATGGAGCCAATCTTACCATCGGCCATAAATGCCGCACTAACGCTGGAGCCTTCTTCAACTATCCCGGGATAACTGGTTGAACCGTCGGCCGACAAAGACGAAACCTCGGTTATAACGACATTTCTTAATGCTTCTTCTTTTTCCGTTTCAGGCTTGCAACCTTGAACAAGCAGTAGAATACCGCTTATAAAAACAACCTTACAATAAGTATATTTTCTCATATTCAATTTATTTTCTATTTTTTTGCAAATATACAAAAAAACACGAGCCATGCACCCGATACTTAATTTCAAAGTTGCATATTTTTTAATCTACGGGTATATCGAATCAGAGACCTTAGATCAAAAATTATTAAAAAAGCATCGGAGATATAATAAACTGGGGTATATAGACGTTTAAATAAAGCGAAAGGCATGATGGAGGTGCTGTCGATTTCATTGTGCTGCAAAAGTAAATGTGACAGGATTTATTAACCTTAAGGTGGTTTGCCTATGAATAAACAGTCTACTCTATTAATTTCTATGACAACAAATCAAGCAACGACTCGGGAAGTCCCCGAATCAGAATCGAACAATCAACCGAAGAAGCGAACGGTAGATTTTCTGCGACAATTTGCACGTTGTTACTGTTATGAGAGCGCCATTGGAATGATTGGCGGAATTGTACTCAACTGATAATCAATATTAAATGTAGCCGGGAGGCGTTCCCGGAAGTATCGCCGGGAGTGGCGTGTACCGCACCACCGACGGGCGATGGATATAAAGAGTGATTTATAGGGAAATGCCTAATTTTGACACTCATAGATAAAAAAACGCGTTCATTTTATTGCTATATAAAAAAAAAGTGCGATATTTGCGGTTGCAAAAAATCGGCAAGCTGCGGTCTTGCGTGATTTTGAGCTACTTACCGATAAGGACTAAATATTCAAACAACATAAAAAACAAGACAATGACTAAAGCAGAAATTGTAAACGAGATCTCGAAGAATACCGGTCTCGACAAGGGAAACGTTCTTGAAACTCTTGAACAGTTTATGAAGATTGTTAAGGGTTCGTTGGCAAGTGGTAACAATGTATATCTGCGTGGTTTCGGAAGCTTTATCGTAAAGACCCGCTCGGAGAAGACCGCCCGCAACATATCAAAGAACACCACAATCATCATTCCGGAGCACAAGATACCGGCATTCAAGCCTGCCAAAGTGTTTATGGAGGAGGTACGCTAATAGAATGTAGTAAATTATTAATCAATTTATAACTGATTCACAATGCCCAGCGGAAAGAAAAGGAAGGGCCACAAGATGGCCACTCACAAGCGCAAAAAGCGTCTGAGAAAAAACCGTCATAAGAAGAAGTAAGAGTGCCGTCGGCTATCTACTTCAAACGACATTAAAAAGAACAAACATGGCCGCTCCCGCTTTACTGATGCAGTTAAGTAGTGCGGCCATATTTTTAACTCCAAGTATTTAATGAAAAGCGAACTAATAGTAGATGTTCAACCCGAAGAGGCGTCGATAGCGCTACTTGAGGATTCCCGGCTCGTATCGTTGCAGAAAGAGTCGCGTAATCAGTCGTATGCGGTAGGCGACATCTATCTTGCAAAGGTCAAGAAGCTGATGCCGGGATTGAACGCAGCCTTTGTCAATGTAGGCTACGAAAAAGACGCTTTCCTCCATTACTTGGATCTTGGCTCACATTTTGATTCATACAAAGCATTCCTGACGCAGTCAATAACTGAGAAAAAGAATGTGCAGGTTTCCAAGATGAAACGCCTGCCGGAGATTGACAAGCATGGGGCGGTCTCGGAGACCTTAAGTCCCGGCCAGGAGCTACTGGTACAGATAGCAAAGGAACCAATCTCGTCGAAAGGACCTCGCCTGACGTGTGAAATAACGTTTACGGGCCGTTACATGGTTTTAATCCCCTTTGGCGACAAGATTTCCATATCACAGAAAATCAAGACGACCGAGGAGAAGTTGCGCTTGCGCCAGCTGATGGAGAGTATCAAGCCCCGCAATTTCGGCGTAATCGTAAGGACATCGGCCGAGGGTAAAGGTGCCGCAGAGCTTAACAATGAATTGCGCACTCTGTTAAAATGCTGGGAGGATACTGTAAGCAAGGCAAAGACAGTCTCGGCCCCGGCGTTGGTTTATGAGGAGAAAAGCCGTATAGTAGGCGTTCTCCGCGACATTTTCAGTCCCGCATTTGAGAGTGTATATGTAAACGACCGGGATGTATATGACCAAATAGTCAAATATGTATCGCTGATAGCGCCCGAGCGCACGGATATCGTAAAGTTATACAACAGCGCCACGCCTATCTTTGACCATTTCAATATTACCAAACAGATAAAGTCATCTTTTGGCAAGACGGTATCGTTTAAAAGCGGCGCATATATCATTATCGAGCACACCGAGGCTCTACACGTTATAGATGTCAACTCGGGCAACCGTTCAAAGGCAGCAACCGACCAAGAGTCTAATGCCTTGGAAGTCAATATGCGTGCGGCCGACGAGATAGTCAGGCAATTGCGGTTGCGCGACATGGGCGGTATCATCGTAATCGACTTTATTGACATGAATAAAGCCGAACATCGCCAGGCGCTATACGAGCACATGAAAGAGATTATGGCCAATGACCGCACGCGGCACAATATCCTGCCACTGAGCAAGTTTGGCCTCATGCAGATAACTCGACAGCGAGTCAGGCCGGCGCTTGATATCACTACGGCCGAGAAGTGCCCTTCCTGCTATGGTAAAGGGGAGGTTAAGGCGTCGCTGCTTTTCACCGACACTCTAAAGGAGAAGATTGACTATCTGACGGGAACGTTGGGTGTAAGCAATTTTACAATGTATGTTCACCCATACGTTGATGCGTTCATAAAAAAGGGTATAATATCACTATACCGCCGGTGGAGAATGGAAACCGGCAAGCGATTTAAAATTATGCCAGACCAATCGCTGGCCTACCTGCAGTATCGCGTGATAGGGCCGGACAATAACGAAATTGACCTTCGGGAAGAGAAAGATGTCAATTCATCGGCATCTAAATCTAAAAACAGAGCCAAGAACCGAGGCAACAATCACGAGGAATAATCGCGTCGTTGTAGAAAAGTCTTATAATCCGGACATTGTAAGCGGCACCCGCCCCGACAGGTCCGGATTCTTTTTTTGAAGGGTAAAGGTGGCTATATGCGCCTTTTTTAGTAATTTTGCGCAACGATGCAGAGAAGGTTGTCAAACATAAACGACGCGCGTGTTTTCAAGCGTCTTGCGAGGCTTGCAGTGTGGCTTCTGATGAGTGCCATGCCCGCCGTGACGTCGGCGCGTGAAGTGGCTGTCAAAAGCAATCTGCTGTATGACGTAACGGCGACGTTCAACATCGGGGCTGAGATTGGGATAGCCAGGCAATGGACCATAGACCTGTCGGGTAACATAAACGCATGGAAATTCGGTCATCGCAGCTGGCGTCACTCTATGATACAGCCTGAGGCGCGATATTGGCTTGTGGATAACATGGGCGGGCATTTTGTATCGGTCAATCTCATGGCGGGCTATTACAACGCGGGACACTTTGACTCGCCTCTTGGCTTTGTTGGCTGGCACTGGGAATATCTTAACGAGCATCGCTTTGAAGGCTGGGCGTACGGAGTCGGCGTGGGGTATGGATATGCATTCATGGTGTCGCGACACTGGAATGTTGAGATAGAGGCTACCGTTGGCTATATCAACACAAACTATGACCGATATATCGTTGAAGGAAATATTAACGACGGCCATCATTACCGTAATTATTTCGGGCCTACAAAATTAGCCGTAAACCTTTGTTACATATTCTGATGAAACAGATACTCTACGCGATAGTCATGATAGCCGTTCATGTTGCAACGGTCCACGCAGCCGGAAACGCTCACCGTGTAGCGCTGTTTGACCAACGTGTCAGCGTGGAGACTCCGACGGTTAGGTCAAATGGTACCCGGATAGAGGTTGTGATGACTATCAATCTGTCGTCGTTGAAAGTCAAGCATGAGGAGACGATAACGCTCATACCCGAGATAGCGACCGCGACGGGCGACACCGTCAGGCTCGACCCTGTTACAATCTACGGGCGTAACGCCATCATGCGTCGACTTCGCTCGGGGGAGCTGACGCGCCCACTGCCGGCCAATACTCTTGACGCCACCTCGCGGCTTAAATCGCTACTATACCGGGCGTCGACGGTGCTGACAACCGAAAATACATCGGGAACGCTGACTATCAAGATGACAACATGCCGCAAGGCCGGGGCGCCAATTGTTGAATATCCGACAGAGAGAATAGACGGCTACGCTCTCACTACGCCGGTCTTTACCCCGCAATATATCTACGCGATACCGACAGAGGCTACGGTCAAGTCGCGCCGACGCCGCATGCGCATTGATTTTGCTGCGGTCAACAGCGCCGAGACTACCGATTCGGTCAATAGGTTTATCGACCGTATAACGGGCTACGGGCACCGGTTAACGGAGATAAACGTGACGGCGCTGAGCGTTGCCGGGGTTTACGGCTCCAATCCGGCTGTTCCGGCGGCGAAAGCCGACTCGATAGTCAATCTTATTACCGGCCGCTATCCCGAGCTTGCGGGGATAGTTACAACGACACTCAATACTGACGACTGGCACGGTATCAGAAACTGGATAGGCCGCTCGTCGATTCAAAATCGCGACAGCATTCTCGCCGTTATAGACCGCATGGACCATGACACTCAGGCGTGCCTGGCTACCCTGAAAAAGCGTTACCCATCCCAATTGTCGTTCCTCCAGGATGTTATCGCGCCGCTGCTCAATCATGTCAGCATAACGGTATCGACAACCGAAACGGCTATTGACGACGTTGAACAGATAGAACGCATATATGCCGCCAACCCCGAGGAGTTAAGCCTGTATGAACTTTGTAAATATTTCAACTATCTGCAATCAAGGCGGGTCAAGGCGTGTGATGAAGTGATGCTCAAGGGGGTGGAGCTGTATCCCGAGGATACACGTGCTCGCATAAACGCGGCCAATGTGTGGATGTCGCGCGGCAATCTGTCGGCGGCACAAAGTCAACTGAAACACGCCGGCAACTCGGCCGAGGCTGTATATGCCCGCGGCATACTATATGCTCTAAGCAATGACCTACGCCGTGCCCGCGAATGTTTTGTCGAGGCACGCGCCCGTGGCATTCTTGAGGCCGAACGAGCCATGAATGCCATCGACCGACTCTCAATCTTTGAGAGCGAACGAGGGAATTGACAAAAAACAGTGGTTCAAGCAATATCAATTAACATATTTTTGCTAATTTTGTGCCCGAATATCCTCTCTCCGCCAGACCATATCGTATAAAATAATTTTAACATTAAATATATCAATCATTTATGACAACCATTTTAATTGCAGTTTTCGTATTTGGCTATCTGGGAATTGCACTTGAACATCCGCTGAAGATTGACAAGACAGCAACTGCGCTGGTGCTCGGTATGCTTCTTTGGGTAATCTATGCGTGCAATGCAGCCCATTTCTTCGGACCGGAGTCTATCCTTCCGAAAGAGTCGATGGAACATTTCCACCAGTTCATTGCCGAACATCCCGATTTGGCCAATGAGCCGCTCCACAAGCAGGCCCTGGAGTATATCCTTGATGTCAATGTAGTTGAGCATCTTGGTGAAATTGCTCAGACACTGTTCTTCCTTATCGGAGCAATGACAATTGTGGAACTTGTTGACGTTCACGGAGGTTTCAAGGTAATTACCGACCACATCGTAACCCGTCACAAACGCACATTGCTGTGGATTATCGCATTGGTAACTTTCTTCCTGTCGGCTATTCTTGACAACCTGACAACAACAATCGTGATGATAATGCTGCTGCGCAAGCTGGTGGCCGACAAGCACGAGCGTTGGATTTATGCGGCCTCGATTGTGCTTGCAGCCAATAGCGGCGGCGCATGGTCGCCCATCGGTGACGTTACCACCATCATGCTCTGGGTTAAGGGTAACGTGACTGTTGCATCTCTCTTCAAGTATGTATTGCTTCCGAGCGTTGTTTCGGTTGTGGTACCCCTGTTGTTCATCTCCTATCAGCTCAAAGGCGAACTTCCCGCCATTGCCGAGGAGAAAGCGATTGACACTACAATCACATCGCGCGAACGCTCGGTAATGTTCTATCTGGGCGTTGGCGGTCTTATCTTCGTTCCTATCTTCAAGTCTCTCACCCACCTGCCTCCGTTTGTAGGAATGCTTTTGGTACTGGGTCTTCTGTGGGTATTCACTGAAATGTTCTACAACAAAAAGATGCTTGAAAAGGCATTGGAACACCGCCTTCCAACCGTTATCTCGCGCATCGATATGCCCTCAATCCTCTTCTTCCTGGGTATTCTGATGGCAGTAGCGGTTCTCCAATCAACCGGCGTTCTCGCATGGCTTGCAACGGAGCTTGACAGCAGCGTTCACAACATCTTCATTATCGATACCATTCTCGGTGTGCTGTCGTCGATTGTCGACAACGTGCCTTTGGTAGCCGCTGCAATGGGTATGTATCCGGTGGTAAACGAAACAGCCGTTGCCGCAGCCGCCGACCCCGTTTATATGGCCAACTTTGTTGTTGACGGTCACTTCTGGGCGTTGCTCAGCTACTGTGCCGGCGTTGGTGGCAGCGTTCTCATCATTGGTTCGGCTGCCGGCGTTATCGCCATGGGTCTTGAAAAAATCAGTTTCGGCTGGTACATGAAGCATATTTCATGGCTTGCACTGCTTGGCTATCTTTGCGGAGCTGCAACCTACTGGCTTGAAATGCAGATACTCGGGTAAACCGATATAGGATACCGAAATTAAAAGAGAACGGGTTTATAGCGTTATAAATCCGTTCTCTTTTTTGATTTTAGGGCCGCTGTAATGGCGCAGGCTTGAAAGCCTGCTTTCTGTTAGCGGCGGAGGTGGATGAAACGGTAGGGAATGCCCGAGCGTGAATCGGGGCGCGATTCGGTGCGCGAGGTTTCAATCCATTCATCGGGAGCGATGTCGGGGAAAAATGTATCGGGAGCGGCCTCCGGCTGCTGCTCCACAACGGTCAGCTCAAGGTCGGTTGCAAGGGGCATCATCTGGCGGTAGATTTCGCCGCCGCCTATTACCATGATTTCATCACCGCCGGGCATAGTGGCGGCAATCCTGACGGCCTCGTCGACCGATGTCGCAACAACGACGCCGTCGGGCACCTGATAATCTGCGCGACGGGTCACGACAATGTTAGTTCGGCCTTTAAGCGGTCCGCCGGGAAATGATTCATAGGTTTTTCGCCCCATAATGACGGGATGGCCCATTGTGTACTCGCGAAAATGGCGCATGTCGTCGCGCAAGGAGTATAGCAACCCACCATTCGCGCCGAGGGCGTTGGCGGGACCTATGACGGCAATCAGAGTTATCATACCGAAACAACTGCTTTAATGTGGGGCATGGGGTCGTATCCCTCGAGGGTAAAATCGGAGGCTTTGAAGTCAAAAATAGACTTTACGTCGGGATTGAGCTTCATCACGGGCAGTTGCCGTGGTGAGCGCGATAGCTGCTCCTTAACCTGCTCGAAATGATTGCGATATATGTGAGCGTCGCCCAGGGTGTGGACAAATTCGCCCGGTTGCAGGCCTGTAACCTGCGCCATCATCAGGAGAAGCAGGGCGTAGGAGGCGATGTTGAACGGCACCCCGAGAAAACAGTCGGCGCTGCGCTGGTACAGCTGTAGGCTTAGCTTACCGCCGGCGACATAAAACTGGAAGAATGCGTGACACGGGGGGAGGTTCATATTGTCGAGGTCGGCGACATTCCAGGCGCTGACGATGATGCGACGCGAGTCGGGGTTGTTTTTTATCGTTTCTACGGCCTGGGAAATCTGGTCGATTGAGCCCCCGTTATAGTCGGGCCATGAGCGCCACTGGTATCCGTATATGTGACCTAAGGAGCCATCGGGGTCGGCCCACTCGTTCCATATTCTTACGCCGTTTTCCTGCAAATATTTGACGTTTGTGTCACCGGCAAGAAACCACAGCAGCTCGTGAACAATCGATTTGAGATGCAACTTCTTGGTTGTCAGCATAGGGAAACCGTCGGCAAGATTGAATCTCATCTGGTAGCCAAACACGCTGCGGGTTCCGGTACCTGTGCGGTCTTCTTTGTCAACTCCACAGGTCATAATGTGGTTCAGTAGGTCAAGATATTGTTTCATAAGTATTTATCGGTTATAAACACGGGCGAGTTGTATTCCGCACGGTTATCTGTTCCCCAAAGTTAAGAAATAAATATCAGATGAGCAAAAAGCGACAACGGCGAGAAGAGCGCCGTTTAAAGCGTCTACTCGCCGTTGCAAAGGTTTTTATCCCTGATAAGAGGGATTATATCATACGAGCGATACAATCAGCTCCTTGCCATCCTCGCTCTCGGCAAAAGTCACTTTACCCTCGCGAGCAAGCCATCCAAAAGCAGCGTATAGCTCTTTATCTTTCAGTTTAGTTGCTTTTTTGATTTGCTTGGTTCCAAGTTCTCCTTCGGCAAGCGCATTCCAAACTAAGCCTGCGGCTGTGCCAATAGTTTCATTGTTCATTACTTTATTTATTTAGTTTAACTATAAATATTAACCGTTTTTGCGCTGCAAAGATACACATTTTTTATTAGAAACAGACAAAAACAAACTTTTTTCCAAAAAAAATCATTATTTTTGCACAAATTTCTCATCTAACACTGTTTTGTTACCATTTTGTTGTTATTTTTGCAACATGGACACCATATATCACATCGATACCTGCAATAATGTATCATCGTGAACAACTATAGCCAATCTATAATCTACAATATAAACCAGATGTTTACAGTGAAAAAGTTTTTATTAACGGCAATAGTGACGCTGACAGCGGCTGTTGCCATGAACGCTCAAAGCATTAGGGTCCACACCACCGACGGAAAGGTTGAGGGCTTTAACACCGTGGATGTTAGCCGCATCGAATTTTCGGACAGTGACCCGGTTGACTACATACCGTTCGCCGAGCGGTTTGTATCGGTCAATCCCAAGGAGGGAATTGTTGACCTGACGGTTAATGCGCTCGGTATAGGTCGCATCGAGGTCAACATGAAAGGAACCTACATGTACAACACCAAGAGCGACAAGCATGTAACCGTTGCCGGTCCCGCGGGTACAATCTACGACCGTGTCGGCGAGGAGGGTGACGGGATGCACCTGTATCGCGAGCCGATGAGCAACGCTACCCAGTTTGTCTACGTTGTAAACCCCGACGGCCACACGCTGGCAGGTGAATACACGCTGACTATCCCCGACGGGTTCTACTCCTCCACCGATGGTGACGGGCTGCTGGGCGGCGCTGAGTTCACGTTCACAATCGAGGCCCAGGCGCCGGCACAGACTATTACGGTCAATCCGGCCGAGGGTGTGGTTAAGAAGCTGGAGTCGTTTACCGTCAAGTTTGACAACTACAGCAAGGTTGAGCTTGCATCGACCAATGCTATCGTGTTCCTGTATAAAGACGGCACAACCAATCCGCAGGGGTATATGGTTCCCGTGATTGCAGCCGACGGTACTATCTCACTGACTCTCAACGAGGCAATAACAGCACCCGGCACCTACTACATCGACATTGCCACCGGCTTGTTCAAGCTCACCGATGACGTGTCGGGCAAGAGCATTACCAACGACCAGATTAAGGTTGTGTATCAGATTGAAGGAGCCGAGCTTGCAGCGCCGCGCGTGGGCGATTTCTATTACAGCGACGGCACATGGAGCACTTCGCTCATCAAGCGCGAGGGGGTAACTCCAATCGGTGTTGTTTTCTATGTTGGCGCCGGATTTGGCGACAGCGCGTCATACTACACCACCAAAGATGGCGGCAAGATGTCCGAAATCCACGGCTATGTAATCGCGCTCCACGACGCCACTTACTATGACGGCAGCCACCACACCGTGAGTTGGAATGCCAGTCCCACTGCCGAGCCCTATTATTCAGGTTGCGGGTGTTCAATCAGCGAAGAAGACTTCCGCGGATACACCAACACAAAGTCAATCATCAACTTTGCCGAGCAGAAGTTTACGGAGCTCAACGAGGTAAATTTCCCGGCAACCTACTATGCCACTACAGCCTTTGAGTCCGCAGTTCCCGCGCCCGACAAAAGCTCGGGATGGTTCCTCCCCTCGCCCTATCAGCTCCACTACATTGGCAAGTATGTTTACTTTGTGCCCAACGGAGGCGATGAGAACACCGCATGCGTTCAGAAGTCGCTCAAGGCACTTGCCGAGTATGGCGGCAGCGAGCTGTATGCGCGCGACGGCCTGTACTGGACCAGTGGCGAGAAGTATGAGTCGACAGGTAAGTCAAACAGAGCTTATTATTACGCGTTTGACCCGTCGAGAAATATAGGAGACGTAATGCCCTACGAAGGCTTTCTCGCGATTTACACCAAGGACAGAACCTATCGCGTTCGCTCGGTGCTTGCATTCTAAATAAAATTAATCACAATTCTATAAAATCATTAATCAATGTTTAACACTATTTTTACATCCAAACTAAGCCGTGCATGGAGACTTGGCATGATGGTTATTGCCTTTATACTTGCCGCTCCTGCGATGAACGCCGAGGAGACAACAACCGACTGTCTCGCAGTTCATTTCAAAGACGGCGAGAAGGTCTATTATGTACTTGCCGACAAGCCTGTTGTCACTTTTACGGCCGACAAATTGCACATTGAGGCTGCCGAAATCAGCGACGACCACGATTTGGCAACCGTTACCAAGTTTACTTTTGAGGAGCACGAGCTTTCGTCGGTAAAAGAACTGGAAGCCGGCGCATCGCGCATCACGTTCATCAACAAGACTTTGACGCTCGAAGGATTTACTCCCGGAGCTGAAATAGCCATCTTCGACATCCGCGGCGTTCGCGTTTATGCCGACGCTATCGGTGCCGACGGCGTTCAGTCTGTTTCGCTGGCCTCGCTTGCCGGCGGTGTGTATATCGTTACAGTTGATTCTAAATCGTTCAAAATACGTCTATAATGAAGAAATATATAATCATGGCCATTGTCGCATTGGCCGCGTGCGCAATCATTAACGCGCAGAGTTTCAGAATAATAACCAAAAGCGGTGATGTTTACAACTACAACACTGCCGATGTTGACTACATCTCGTTCTCCGACGAGTCACTTCCCGAGCCCGAGGTTACAGTGCTGCCATTCAGCGAATATATGACCTCAATCACTCCCGCCGAGGGCACTATTAACCTCAGCGATTATCCCACGGGCATCAGCCAGGTAGCTATTGTGCTTAACGGTCAGTTCAGCGGGAACACCGACTGCACCGATAAAATCACATTGACCGGACCGGAGGTATCGGTTGAAATCGGCGCAGACGAGGTTCAGACTAAATATTATGCCTACTATGACGAGAGCGCAAAAACAACTCGCGTAACCCTCTATCTCGCTACCTATCCCAACGCCATCACCGGCGCGGGCGACTATACGCTTACAATTCCCGAAGGGTTCCTTGCAACCGAAGATGGCAACCTCTTAGGCGAGGCAACTTTTGAATACACTATCCCCGAACCGGCTCCGTCGCTGACCATCGGCAATATTACAGTTAACGTCTACCCCACTTATGCTTCAGTATCGGTGGCTGCCGACCAGATTACATCAGAGAATCTTGACGAGACGGCAAAAATCGATCTATCCTACAAGCTCAACGACGGCGAATATAAAGCTATGGACTACAACGAGCGCATGGATGTATATACCGTCGACATTCAGTTTGCACCGCTTCAGCCGGGCGAATATACAGTTACCGTGAAAGCCGAGGCTACTTTGGATAGCGAAACCGTTGCCACAGCCGAGAAAGAGGCTGCCGACAAGATTACATACGCTCCGACTCCCAAGCCTATTTTTATCATGCAACCGGATGCAGACGACGCTACCATCACCGAAACATCGGCTACGTTCCCGATGAGCTACACGGTTGAAAACGCACAGTATGCACCCGATGGGGCCAAGATGTATATCGTTGCCACCAATTTCGACAACAGAACGGAAGTAAAACAGGAGGTGGAAATTGCTTCTACCCCCACCGAGGTTGATTTGGTTATCGACGGACTTGAAGCCGGTACCGAGTACACCTACGCCGTTCAGCTGCGTCTCGAGGGCGCCGATGGCAACCCCATTACTGTTGAGCCCGGAAATATCACCCAGGCACCCACCGTTACGTTCACTACTGAGAAATCGCTTCCCGCGCCCGCAGTTGGCATGTACTATTACAGCGACGGCACCTGGGGCGAAGAGCAGAGCGACAATGCTATCGGTATTATCTTCAAGGTTGGGCTTGGCAACGGCGATTCAGCCGACAACTACCCCATGCTTGACGAAGTACGCGGTTATGTTGTAGCGCTCGAAGACGCGACATCAATGGCCAAGTGGGATAATGATTTAGCCAATTATCAAGATAATGTTGGAACCGCAAACAATAGTACTACCTTTACGGGGTATAAAAACACACAAACAATAAAAAATCACAAGGAAGATTTTTCAACTTTCCCCGCTGCATACGCAGCAGTAAATTATAGCAAAGCCACAGCACCCGAGAAAAGCTCGGGCTGGTACTTGCCTTCAGCTGCTGAATTAGATGCAATCATTAAATATAAAGAGGAATTGCTCGAAGAAGGAGCATATTGGACTTCATCCGAATATGGCACACCGTCTTCATTAGGTTATCTTACTAATGCATACTGCACGAATTATGATTGGCTATTCGGACAATCAATTGCGTATAACGGTAAAGATCAAGCTGCCCGTGTACGTTCGGTTCTTGCATTCTAAAAATCTAATTTACAATTAAATGGATTTAAGGAAAAAGATTTCAATAATTGCGTTGGCCGCTGCTTCCCTATTGGGGGGCAGCGCCTCGGCGCAAAAATCGCTGACGATAATGATGCACGACGGACAAACCCAAACGTTTTCCACCGAGGATGTGCAGCAGATTATCTTCAGCGGACCTGAAACCACAATAGAAAAGCAGGGGCCATTTCGCGTTGATATAACCGACATTACCTCGACGTCGGCCACAATGCACGTTTATCCCGACGACAAAACAGTGGCCTACTATTACGACGTGTGCAGACGCGATACCTACGAGCGTTACGGAATCGAATACCTCATCGAGGACTTCTTTAACGAAATTGCTTCCATTAATCCCGGTTTCCCGATGTCTTATTTCGTTAACGAGTTTACCTCGGTTGGCGACGACAGCGACGCAATAGTGGGAATGCCGTCAGACACCGATATGATGGCCTACGCCGTGGCCATAGACCAACAGGGCAAATGTGTGGGCGACCCGACTATAGTCGCATTCCGCACCCTTCCTCCCGGCGACCCGGGTGACTGTACTTTCGACATCAAGATTCAAGACGTTAGCTCCGACGCCGTCATGTATACCATCACCCCGTCTGACCTATCCACCAAATACTGGCATGGTGTTCTTTCCGTGAACGATTGGCCGGGCGATTATGCCATGACGCTTGAGATGAAAGCGGCCGTGGAGGAGGTTGCCGCCGAAAGGGGTGCTCTCGTCGAGCACCTTGTTGATAACATTGTTCACCGTGGCGTTTGCGCCAACTGGATAGAATCGGGGTTGCAGAACGACACGCAGTATTACATCTATGTCTACGCGATGGATAAGGATGGCAGCGCGGCCGGTCCGATGTTCAAGAAGGTGTTTACTACATCTTTGTATGACTACTCTGACGCCGATGTAAAACTCTCTTACCGCTATTTCTCGTACAAGGATTTGCACGCTGCAAAACCCGAGCAGTTCCCGTATGAGGATGTAGACAGAGTTGTTGTACAAGCGGTGTTGACCCCCAACGCGTCGGCCCAGCATTATGCGTGGGTCCTCGGTAGGGGTGACATGACCGACGAGGATACATATCCCGAAGATGCGACCAAGGATGCTATCCTTATGGGCGGATATATAGATACGCCGACCAAGATACTGTATGCCGACTGGGATGTGCCTGCTACATTCCTCTATTATGCATCTGATTACTATGGAATTGATGGACAGCTAAATCGTTTGTTGGTCAACTTCACTCGTGAAGGAGCTATGCCGGCCGAACAGTTCAGCGAGGATGTCACCACGACATCGGCTCCGGCCAAGGTTAACAAACTGCCTATTGAGCCAAAGACTGCGACGAGCACCATCCTCAGCCGCCGTCAAGCAGCGACATCGCTCCACTATCGCAAGTAATACAACTTATGCCGATATGAAAAGGCGAGCCCTGACCGGGGTCTCGCCTTTTTTTTTGCGTTGATGCGGCTGTAACGCCGCAGGCTTGAAAGCATGCTTTCCGGGCTAACGCGGCGCTCCTCTATTGCCGCCTTTATTTGTTATATAAAATATATATATTATATTTGCACTATAAAATATATAAACTATGAGAGCATTAACTATAAACAACTGTAACAGAAAGAAAAAGCTAATTGAGCTGCCCAACGACGTGTGCCATCGCCTTGCGATAAGAGCAGCTGCAACAGGTATTAGCGTAAAAAAACTGATTGAGACACTCGTTATCAACTCTCTTGATGATTTTGATGACGAGACCGTCTACGCTTACCTTTGCAACACCCGGCCGGAGGGGAACGAAATGCTCTCGGAGGAAGAACAAAACAACCTTATAAGCCGACTCAGATTAAAAGCTGCCAACAATGAGGTATCGGATATCTAAAGAGTTTGGAAGAGCTCTCGATAAGCTTTCGGGAAAAGAGCTTAAACAAGCTTTAAATGTTCTTGATTCCGTTGAAAAAGCCGACAATCTTCTTCAAATAGGGAATTGCAAGAAGTTGGTTGGATATGAAAACGTGTACCGTATCAGAATTGGTTCACGACGCGCTTTTTTTACATTGCACATTGAGGTTGTTGGAGAGTTGCTGTTTTTCAGATATTTGGTTTCAAGAGGTCAAGCCTACGACAAGGCAATAGAGAAAAAACTGCGCAAATAAGAGCTCGATGACGGCTTCCCGTGAATGGCGCAGGGATGTTTTGCTGTTTTTTGCAGAAAAACAACAAAAAAATTTGGAAGATTGAACATACGGCACTAAATTTGCGTTAGATAAATGGCAAGAGAGCCGAAAGCGTCGAGGAATTTTGCCCGACGCCATATTATATACCACATCAAAGTAGACTGGGAAACTCATCAATTATTTATGAAATACCGAGACAAGCTTAGCCTGGTAATGGCGGGCCTCGACCTCACAGAGGTGGATTAACATCCCGGAGGATTACAAAGCTTGGCGAGCACTCAAATCCTGTTATTCGGAGTTTCATCACATCCTTTGATGTGGTTTTCTGTGTTTACACGTGACGGCTACGCGGCATGATGGGTCGCTGTGACGGCGCAGGCATGCCGTTTTTTGGGGAAGTGAAATAATTTTGTTAATTTTGCGGGCAAATTTCCACAAAAAACTAAAAACGATATGAGAAAAAATATTGTAGCCGGCAACTGGAAAATGAACACTACCCTGCAAGAGGGTATTAAGCTGGCCGAAGATGTAAACGAGGCTCTCAAAACAGCAACACCAAAGTGTGACATCGTTATCTGTGTGCCATTCACCCACCTGGCCTCGGTGAACAATGTTATCGACAAAAACATTCTGGGTCTCGGTGCCGAAAACTGTGCCGACCATGTCAAAGGAGCCTATACCGGCGAGGTATCGGCAGCGATGGTTGCGTCGACCGGTGCAACCCACGTTATCTTAGGTCACAGCGAGCGTCGCCAGTATTATGGCGAAACCGCCGAAATACTCAAAGAGAAAGTCAACCTGGCCTTAGCAAACAATCTGACACCGATTTTCTGCATCGGCGAGGTGCTGGAACAGCGTGAAGACGGCAGCTACTTTGATGTAGTAAAAGCGCAAATCGAGGGCTCGCTTTTTGAGCTGAGCGCCGAGGATTTTGGCAAGATTGTATTGGCCTACGAGCCGGTGTGGGCAATTGGAACCGGGAAGACGGCGACCGACGACCAGGCTGAGGAGATGCACGCATTCATCCGCGGGGTGATAGCCGACAAATATGGCAAGGAGGTTGCCGACAACACATCGATACTCTATGGCGGCAGCTGCAAGCCATCAAACGCAGCCGCGCTGTTTGCCAAGCCCAATGTAGACGGAGGTCTGATAGGCGGCGCGGCGCTTGAAGCCGAGTCGTTCATGGGCATTGTAACGGCGTTCTAAGGGTAACGCGTCAAGTATAACAGAAGTTTTTTTGGCTACAAGAATATAATTATCTATTTTTGTAGCCAAATTTGCTTATCAATCGTTTCAAAGATGAGAATCAACCTTAGTTTTTTGTCTTCTGTAGTGGCCGGAATAATCTTTTTTCCGGTCGCAGTGCACGCAGATAATGACAATCAAGTCTCAATCGTGGAGCATATTACGGCCGACGGAGAAAATGAGGTTGTAATGCCCGAAGAATTGCTGAATCGCATTGGCCCCGATGCGTCAATCCAAATAGAAGATAAAACGGAGCGCAAAACAGCGCCGACGTCGGGCCGAATGGCCGGATACAGGGTGCAGGTATTCTCGGATAACAACACCCGCACAGCCAAATCGGAGGCCAACAACAAAGCTCGCCAAATCAGAGCAAAATTCCCGCAGTATCAAACGCACGTGATGTTTACGTCGCCCTACTGGCGACTGCGCGTGGGCGATTTCAAGACCCAAAAAGAGGCCGAGGCCGCTGCAAGCTCGATAAAGGCGGCATTCCCGTCGATGAGCAAGGAGATAAGGGTTGTAAAAGACAGAGTAAATATAGTAGCCGAGTGATGACCTGCAACTATGACGACAAGACAGTTGAAGCTGTCGCTTTCCATATCGAATCGATAATAAAACTACTCGGAGAAAATCCCTCGCGTGAGGGATTGGTCAAGACCCCTATCCGGGCAGCCAAGGCGCTGTATTATATGACAAACGGCTATCGCTCGTCGGTTGACGAGGCGGTCAACGGCGCGATATTCAGCCATCAGGGCTCGGGGATGATTGTGGTGAAAGATATAGAGTTTTATTCGCAGTGTGAACACCACATTCTTCCATTTTTCGGAAAAATCTCAATAGGCTACATCCCCGACGGCAAGATGCTGGGCCTGAGCAAGATGGCTCGCATTGTAGAGGTTTTTGCAAGGCGGCTTCAAGTGCAGGAGCGTCTCACCGCCCAGGTTGTGGAGGAGGTGATGCGTGTCACGGGTGCCAAGGGGGTGATTGCGCGATGTGAAGCTCAACACCTGTGCATGAAGATGCGAGGTGTTGAGAAACAGGAATCGTCGACCGCAACAATTGAAATGAAAGGGGTTTTTGAGAGTGATACTACCCTCGTAGAGCAATTCAACTCAATGCTTTAATCAGACGGAGTTATTTTTCAGAGCCGTCGGCAGGAGTTTCGGCCTTGTCGCCGGTTTCTTCGGTCTCGGCTTCCTTGAACTCGGTTATACCGGCAGCAATCAGCATGTTATACCATGACAAGAGTTTCTTGATGTCGCTGGTGTAAACACGGTCTTCGTCAAAATCGGGGAGCACTTCGCGGAAAAACGAACGAATCTGAGTTTCGTCGCCAAGTGCCTTTACATCAACAGTTTTCCCCTCAACTTTCAGTTTGAGATTCTCAAGCACGTCGGCCAAAGGTATATCGTCGGTGGTAGTATACATGGAAATGTCGCCCAAAGAGATGACTTTATCGCGAGAATACACAGGCATGCGCTTTCCCTCTTTGAGAGACTCAACTATAAGCATATTTTTGCCGCGGCTAATGAGGCGAAAGAGACCGGGTCGACCGGATATAGCTAAAATTGTTCTAATCATAGTTATTTTGAATTTTGATGTGCAAATATAGTGAATTTATATCAATCCGGCAATGAATACGATTGCAATTCCAACGGGGGCTACATATCTGAGACAGAACAGCAGCCAGGAGTAAACAACGGGATTGACACCACGCCGGCCCTCTATCTGCCTCGAAACTATTGCCGAATCAAGCTTCCAACCTACAAACAGGCACACAATCAAGCCGCCGGCCGGCAGAAGAATGTTGGAGGTGGTAAAATCAAAAATGTCAAAGAGGTCCACCGATGCCAAGGGGCCGAAAGAGAGGGCACACAGAGAGCCAAGCATAATGGCGATGGCCGTAGTTATGACAGCTGCATTCCTGCGATTTAGACCAAACTCATCGCAAAGGAACGCTATGAAAATCTCGCTCATTGAAATTGTGGAAGTTAATGCGCCAAGAAAGAGCAGGAAAAAGAATAGCGGGCTCCACAGAGAGCCACCGGCCATCTGCGAAAATATTGCCGGCAACACTTCAAAGACAAGTGTCGGCCCCTCGGCCGGCGATACCCCAAATGTAAAGACAGCCGGGAAAATCATCACGCCGGCAAGAATGGCAACGACAGTGTCGAGCAGACCTATCGTGACGGCGCTTTTAACGAGCGAGGTGTCGTCGCGAAAATAGGATGCGTAGGTCATCATGCATCCCAGCCCGATAGACAACGAAAAGAAAGCCTGCCCCATTGCGCTGAGAATCACCGAGGGCGTTAACCGTGAAAAATCGGGATAAAACAGGAATGAAAATCCGCTTGCCGCGCCGGGCATGAAACATGAGTTTATGCAGAATATCACGATGATAAGAAGAAGCAACGGCATGAGAATGTTGGATATACGCTCAACCCCCTTTCTCACTCCGCGAATCACTACCATGCAGTTAATCAGCAGAAACACAACCACCCACATCACCGGTCGCCACCCCGACACAAATGTCGAGAAAGCCCGGTGACGGTCGACATCGCTTTCAAACGCGAAGATTCCGCCTATCGATTTGCACAGATATTCCAGGGTCCATCCGGCAATAACCGAGTAGAACGACAGTATCATAATCCCGGCCAACACTCCGGCATAGCCGACGAGGTCCCACCGCCGCCCGGCACTCGACCGACGGTAACACCCAAGGATACCCGACCTATTGTGGCGCCCCATAATAAACTCGGCGCAAATTACCGGGATTCCGATGACAAACACGAAGAAAAGATAACAGAGAATAAAGGCACCGCCGCCGTTGGTGCCGGCCTCGTAGGGGAATCGCCATATATTACCCAGCCCGACGGAGGAGCCTACTGTAGTGGCGATTACGCCAAGTCGTGTTGCAAATTGAGCACGTGATTCAGTCATTTGTCAGCGTTGAAAGATTGGAATTATAGTAGAAAGGCTCGCCTGTTACTTCGCGGCCGATAAATGGCGGGAGAGCAAAATCTTCGTCTTCGGCAGTCAGTTCAATTTCGGCAATCGTCAACCCTTCGTGAACCCCGTGAAATTCGTCGATTTCCCATTTTAACGTTCCTGCGGGAACTATGTATCGGGTTTTGCTGATAATCACCGTGTTGCTATCGGCAAGGGATAGCATATCGATGGCATCGGCCGGCGGTATGGGATACTCCCACTCGCTGCGTGAACAGCCGCAGGTTGAACCTTTGACAGTGAGAAAAGCTTTGTTGTCGATTATGCGCACCCTCACGGTAGCCTCGGGTCGGCATGAGAGGTAGGCCTGCCTGATTGAGTGTTTCTTTACAGCCAAATCGCGGTAGGAAGTATCGGTAACAAGGAATTTTCGTTCTATTTCCTGTGCCATAAATGCTTTTTTAATCCAAAATTGCGGTGATTTTGGAATGGATGGATAATTTTGACTAATTTTGCGGTTCGCAAAGATACAAATTGTTGCTATAAAATAATAAATCTATTGATACAAAGACCCTTTTTCGGCATAATTATCACATTTTGCGTCATAATCATGGCAATATTGGTGCCGACAGCTGCTGCCGGGGCCGATTCGCGTGTCAAGGGGGTGGTGGTTGACAGCATTTCGGGCGAACCTATACCCTACGCGGCCGTTTTTCTGCATGGCAGTGACCGAGGTATGATATGCAACGAAAACGGAGCGTTTGATATCTCTACTTCAGGGAGTTACAGAACGATAGGAGTATCGGCAATGGGTTACAAACCAGTTAACCTGCCCGGCAGTCCCGGCCAAGCTATTGAGTTGACAATCAGCTTGTTGCCCGAGGGAGTTAAATTGACCGAAGTGACTATCCGCCCCGGGAAAGAACATTATAGCAAAAAGAACAACCCGGCGGTGGAGCTGATGCAGAAGATTAGGGAGCACCAGGAGGAGAGCGACCCCCGTCGGAATCAGCATTACAGCTATGACAAATATGAGCGTATCACAATAGGGCTGAATGATTTCAATCCGCGCGACAACACCGAGGGTAGCGGCGGAGGATGGATGTTGAAACAATTTCCGTTTCTGCACGAATATATCGACACGTCGGAGGTATCGGGCAAGCCGGTATTGAATCTATCGGTCAGAGAAAAAGCCTCGAGTATCTACTACCGCCGAGAGCCGCGTGACGAGAAAGAGGTGATTTCGGGAATCAGAGAATCGGGGCTGGATGATATGCTTGACCCAGAGAGCCTTAGGATGTTCTATGAAGACGTGATGCGTGAAGTGGATGTTTACAGCAACGATATCAACATATTGCAAAACCGGTTTGTCAGCCCGCTGTCCAAAATTTCGGCCGATTTCTACAAGTTTTATATCACTGATACAGTGGCTGTTGGAGGGGAGCCATGCGTTGAGCTCACATTTGTGCCCCACAACGACCAGTCATTTGGCTTTACCGGCCGATTCTATGTAGTTGCCGACGATTCAAGTCTGTTTATCAAGCGTATACAGATGAACGTTCCGCGTCACATCAATCTGAATTTTGTAGACCGTCTGTTCATCATTCAAACCTACGAACGTGGCGCAAACGGCACACGCATTAAAACAAGCGACGATATGATAATCGAAGCGAGCTTGATTCCGGGCACCCAGGGGCTGTATGCGCGACGTAACACGGTGTACACCGGCCATTCTTTTGAGCCGAATGCTCCGGAAGAGGTCTTCCGAGCAATGAGCCGCGAGATTGTAGAGCGCGATGCAAAAAAACAGAGCAATCAGTTCTGGGAGGATAAACGCAACGGGAAACGCGATGATTATGGCAAGATGACCGACTTGATGGCCCGGTTGCGCAAGGTTCCGGTGTTTTACTGGACCGAAAAGGTGATTAAGATTCTTGTATCGGGTTATATATCAACCGGTAGCGAAAGCAAATGGGATTTCGGTCCCATGAATACGACAATAAGCGGAAACGCAATCGAGGGGGTAAGGCTAAGAGTTGGAGGCATTACGACGGCCAATTTGTCAAAACGCTTGTTTATGCGTGGTTACGTGGCCTACGGCACCCGCGACCGGCGATTTAAGTATACCGGCGAGATAGAATATTCTTTCCACGATAAAAATTACCATTCGCGCGAATTTCCGGTGCATTCGATACGTGCCACCCACCAGTATGACATGGATATGATTGGGCAACACTATCTTTTCACCAACGCCGACAATGTGTTTCTGTCGCTCAAGCGAGGTGACAATCACCTGATGACCTACCACCGACTGACAAAACTTGAGTACACTCTTGAATTGGAAAACAACTTTTCGATAGTGGCCGGGATTGAGAACGACCGCCAGGAATCGACGGTCTACATGCCGTTTACCGATGGCTATGGAGAACAGGCTGGCCATTACAGCATTACCGGGCTAAATGTTACGCTACGCTATGCTCCGGGAGAGAAATTCTATCAATCCAAGACCCACCGCTACCCTATCAATCTTGACGCTCCGATATTTACTATTCGCCACATCTACGCTCCCGGCGGGATTGGGGGGAACCGGTTCACATTCAACAAGACCGAACTGAGTATTTCAAAACGGTTTTGGCTGTCGGCGTTCGGCTATACCGATATAGCCTTAAACGCCGGATATATTTGGTCAAAAGCCTATTATCCAAATCTGCTCATACCAAACGCCAATATGTCGTACATAATTCAGCCTCAAAGTTTTGCCTTGATGCGACCAATGGAGTTTGTGCACGACCGCTATGCAGCCATTGATTTTGTTTATTGGGCTAACGGCGCAATACTCAATTATATACCGCTGATAAAACGGCTTAAATTGCGTGAAATACTGAGTGTCAGAGGGGTATGGGGCGCGTTAAGCGACCGCAACAATCCGATGCACGACAAAAGTCTGTACCAATTCCCCGGCGAGGCAAAAGTCACACCAATGGGAAACGCTCCATATCTGGAAGCGGCCGTTGGACTCGACAATATCTTCAAGATACTGCGGGTTGACTACGTGTGGCGACTGACCTATCGCAATGTTCCCGCAGCCGACCGACGCGGTGTTCGCATTGCAGTGCATATCACTTTCTGAGTCTTTTTTTCAAAAATAGGTTTCGCTTAAGAAAAAAGCACTATATTTGTTTTTTGAAACAAGTGTATTCCCTTTTCACAGCAATAAAAGATGGGTTGTAAATATGATTTTGACACGGTTATTGACCGTCACAGAACAGGGTGCCTGAAAGTTGACGCGCTCGGCGAGCGGTTTGGTCGCGATGACCTTAAGGCAATGTGGATTGCCGACATGGATTTTGCCGTCTCTCCGGCTATTATAGAGGCTCTTACCAACCGCCTTTCACATCCTATTTTAGGATACCCATGCCAGTGTGACAGCTACATTGATTCAATCGTTAGGTGGAGCGCGCGTCGTCACGGGTTTGACATAACGCGCGATGAATTAACGTTCATACCCGGTGTTGTCAAAGGGATTGCTTATGCGATAAACTATTTCACCCGACCCGGCGAGGGAATCATCATTCAACCACCTGTTTATCATCCGTTTAAGATGGTCATCGAGGGGAATCAGCGCCGCGCCGCGGTCAATCCGCTGATATATGACGACGTCAATCTGCGTTACAGGATGAATATAGCTCATTTAGAGGAGTGTATGGCCGACCCAACCGTGACAATGATGATTCTTTGCAATCCACACAATCCGTCGGGAATCCAATGGGATATAGCTACATTACAGGCAGTTGCGGCGCTCGCAGTCAAGCACAATGTTATCGTCATATCGGATGAAATACACGGCGACCTGATGTTATGGGGGAAGAAACACATCCCGTTTCTCAGCGTAAGCGAGGAGGCCCGTCGCGCGGGTATCATGCTTGCAGCGCCCTCCAAAACATTCAATATCCCGGGGATGGTCAGTTCATGGATGGTGGTAAAGAACGCGGCCCTGCGCGACCCGTTCTACCGCTGGATGGAGGCTAATGAATTCAACGACCCGATATTGCTGGCGATGGTTGCCACCGAGGCCGCCTACAATCATGGCGAAGACTGGCTTAATCAACTCATTGGATATGTTCAGGAGAATATCATTGCCGTTGAACAATCAATATCCGGGCATTTCCCAGACCGAAAGGTAAAGGCAGTGCGCCCCGATGCTTCATTCTTAGGGTGGCTCGACTTCACCGGGCTTGGGCTGGAACAACGCGATTTGGTTTCTCTTATTATTGATAATGCAAAACTGGCGCTGAACGACGGAGAAATGTTTGGCACCGAGGGTCGCGGGTTTATGCGGCTTAATGTAGCGACACCGCGGGCGTCGTTGCTTGAAGCTACCGAACGCATTGTCAAGGCAGTAAAAAGTTTGAATAGATGATACTGAATATTATTTATCTGATTGGTGGCCTTGCATTTATTCTTGTTGGAGCGAATATGCTCACCGACGGCTCGAGTGCCATAGCCAAGCGATGGGGTGTCTCGGATTTGGTCATCGGCCTGACGGTTGTTGCTTTTGGCACGTCGGCTCCCGAGCTGGTTATATCTATCGTTTCGTCTATTAATTCAAGTGCCGAAATGGCCATAGGTAACGTTGTGGGGAGCAACCTGTTCAATATCCTTGTAATTGTCGGGGCGACGGCGATTGTCAAACCGATTGTCGTTGACCGGAATATTCTGACGATGGATATTCCGCTGGTGTTTCTTTCGGCATTGGCGCTTTTGGCAATCGGCAGCTCGACGATTGTCGACGGCACTCCAACGGCGATTGTGACGCGGGTTGACGGAATTTTGCTGCTACTGTTCTTTGCCATTTTTATGCGCTACACCTTTTCACGAGCCACCGGTGCATCCCCGGATGAACTGCCTGAACAGGAGGAGGTTAAAGAGATGCCATTGTGGAAATCGCTGGCTTGGGTTATTATCGGGCTTGCCGGACTGATAGCCGGCGGCGAGTTGTTTGTTGACGGAGCGTCGGGAATAGCGTCGGGCCTTGGGGTTAGCGATGCAATCATAGGCCTGACAATTGTTGCCGCCGGCACATCGCTGCCCGAGCTGGCGACGTCGATAACAGCCGCAGTCAAAGGTAAACCGGGCATGGCAATAGGTAACGTCATAGGAAGTAATATTTTCAATATCTTCCTTGTTCTTGGCTGCGCCGCGACAATCAGACCTCTTCCTATGGGCAATATAGGAGAATTTGACCTGATAGCGTTGACGGTGGCTTGTTTTCTGTTTTGGTTTTTCGGGCGCTTTTTCAAAGACAAAACGTTTACCCGCGCAGAAGGGGCATTAATGTTGGCGTGCTACATCGCTTACATTTCAAAATTGGTAATCGAAACAATATCGTAGGCAGATAGATATTTTTAATCGCAAATCGCAGCCTAAAGAGACAAATTGCTGTCATTTTGTTGCACACACTGTTTTTTATTGTGCAAATTTTTGGTCATATTGCCCTTTATATCTAATTTTGCAAGAATAGTTTTCCAATAGGTATAATGCAACAAAATACAATCTATAAAATCCCACTTAGGAGCGATGCGACTACACGTGGGCGCCGTATGGCCGGGGCGCGAGCATTGTGGCGCGCCGGCGGAATGAAAGAGGAGCAGATAGGGCGACCGATAATAGCGATTGTGAATTCATTCACGCAGTTTGTTCCCGGTCACACTCATCTGCACGAGATAGGTCAGGAATTAAAGGCCGAAATAGAGAAACAGGGATTTTATGCCGCCGAGTTTAATACAATTGCGATAGACGACGGTATAGCGATGGGTCACGACGGGATGTTGTATTCCCTTCCTTCGCGCGAGCTGATTGCCGACTCGGTAGAGTATATGGTCAACGCCCATAAGGCCGACGCGATGGTGTGTATCTCCAACTGTGACAAGGTTACTCCGGGAATGCTTATGGCCGCCATGAGACTAAACATTCCTTGCATATTTGTATCGGGCGGACCGATGGAAGCCGGTATTGACGGGAACCGACATCTTGATTTGGTTGATATAATGGTTGAAAGCGCCGACCCGACGGTAGACGATGCAACCGTTGAACGAATAGAGCGCACCGGCTGCCCTGGCTGCGGGTCGTGCTCGGGGATGTTTACCGCCAATTCGATGAACTCGCTTAATGAAGCTATCGGGCTTGCACTCCCCGGCAACGGGACAATACTCGCCACCCATACAAACAGGCGCGAGTTATTCAGCCGCACAGCCAAACAGCTGATAGCTAACACTCTTGCCTACTATCGCGACGGCGACACGTCGGTTTTGCCGCGTTCCATCGCCACCCGCGAAGCCATGCTGAACGCCATGACGCTTGACATAGCGATGGGAGGCTCGACCAACACGGTGCTGCACTTGCTGGCGATAGCCGCCGAGGCAGAGGCCGATTTCACTATCGACGACATTGACCACCTGTCGCGTCGTACCCCGGTTTTATGCAAAGTAGCGCCCAATTCGGCCTATCACATTCAGGATGTTAACCGCGCCGGAGGAATATTGACGATAATGAAACAGCTTGCCGATGCCGGATTGGTGAACACGTCGGTAAAACGCGTTGACAATATGACCCTCGGCGAGGCAATAGACTTGTGGGCTATTGGCGGCGACAAATACACTGCGATTGCCGATGAAACATGGCACTCAGCGCCTGAAGGAAGAATATCCACCGTTTTAGGTTCACAATCAACCAAATATGAGTCGCTTGACACCGACCGCGCCGGTGGATGCATACGCGACGTGGCGCATGCATACGCTGCCGACGGCGGGCTGGCCGTATTACGCGGAAATATAGCCACAGACGGATGCGTTGTCAAAACCGCCGGAGTAGATACGTCGATATTCGTTTTCAGCGGGCCTGCAAAGGTGTATGAATCGCAGGATGAGGCCGTGGAGGCGATATTGAACGACAAGGTTGAGGCCGGTGACGTTGTTGTCATCATCCATGAAGGGCCCAAAGGCGGGCCGGGAATGCAGGAAATGCTCTACCCTACCAGCTATATCAAGAGCAAGCATCTTGGAGCCAAATGTGCTCTTATTACCGACGGCCGATTTTCGGGAGGAACGTCGGGGCTGTCAATAGGTCACATATCGCCCGAGGCTGCAGCCGGCGGAAATATAGCCCTTATCAAAGATGGGGACATCGTGACGATAGATATTCCGGCACGCACAATCGCGGTAAATCTGACTGAGGAGGAGCTCGCGGAGCGCCGCCGTGCCGAGCTTGCACGAGGCAAAGATGCGTTTACGCCCCACCGACGGGAACGTATTGTTTCCCGTGCTTTACGAGCATACGCAGCAACTGTTACATCGGCCGACAAGGGTGGCGTTCGATTTATACGCTAATACACAAGATTTTATGGACAACAAGATAACCGGTGCAGAAGCGATGATACGTGGGTTGCTTGCCGAGGGTGTTGACACTCTGTTTGGCTACCCCGGAGGCGCTATTCTACCGTTTTACGACAAATTATGGGATTACCGAGACCGTCTGCGTCATATATTGACCCGACATGAACAGGGAGCCATCCATGCCGCCCAGGGGTATGCGCGTGCTTCGGGCCGCGTTGGTGTGGTGGTTGTCACTTCGGGTCCGGCAGCAACAAATATCATTACCGGACTAAGTGACGCCCTGATGGACAGCACTCCATTGGTAATCATAACCGGCCAGGTGGCCGTGCAATACTTGGGCAGCGATGCCTTTCAGGAAACAGATGTAGTAGGAATCACCCAACCAATATCGAAGTGGGCCTACCAGATACGCCGGCCCGACGAAATAGAATGGGCTCTGTCGCGCGCATTTTACATAGCGTCGACGGGACGTCCCGGCCCGGTGGTTCTGGACTTTGCCAAAGATGCCCAAATAGGGCTTATCGAGAGCCACTACCGTCGTTGCAACTTCATCAGAAGCTATAATCCCCGACCGGTCATAGCAACCGAAAATCTACTGAAAGCGGCAGCGCTTATCAACAATTCCCGCCGGCCGATGATAATAGCCGGTCACGGCGTAATGATAGCAAACGCCGAACAAGACCTGCTGCAAGTGGCCGAACGGGCCGATATTCCGGTAATCAACACCCTACTGGGGTTATCCACCATACCGTCAACCCACCGCTTATTCAAAGGGATGGCGGGTATGCACGGAAATGTAGGAGCCAATTACAATACCAACCGGGCAGACGTCATTATGGCGATAGGCATGAGGTTTGACGACCGTGTTACGGGGGTCACCGAGCTATATGCCCCGAACGCAAAAATCATCCATATCGACATTGACGCGGCCGAGTTTGATAAAAACATCACAGCCGACGTGCATATCCATGGGGATGCTCACGATGCACTGTCGGCGCTGTTGCCAATGCTGAATGATTCATCCCATGAGGAGTGGATTGAGTCGTTTGACCGCCATGCCGAGGTTGAATATCGCGAGGTTATAGTTCCGGAAGCATACCCCGAGGCGGATGCATGCGGCGGCAAAATGAAGATGGGAGAAGTTGCCAGACTTGTTTCGGAAGCGTCTGAGAATAAGGCCATTCTGGTTACCGATGTAGGTCAGAATCAGATGTTGTCGGCGCGATATTTCGGCTACACACGTTCCAGGTCAATTATCTCCTCGGGAGGACTCGGAACAATGGGTTTTTCACTTCCGGCCGCAATCGGAGCCAAATTGGGCGACCCGGAGCGAACCGTGTGCTGCTTTACGGGTGACGGCGGTTTTCAAATGACGGTGCAGGAGCTTGGCACGATAATGGAATATGGCGTTGATGTCAAAGTTATAATATTGAATAACAACTTTTTGGGTAACGTTCGCCAATGGCAGGAGCTGTTTTTTAACGGTCGTTTTTCCAACACGCCATTGCTTAATCCCGACTTTATCACGCTTGCATCGGCCTACAATATCCCCGGCGAACATGTTTCGACCCGAGGGGAACTTGCCGCGGCTATTGACCGGATGATTAGTGCGCCGGGCAGCTATATTCTTGACGTTAATATTGACGAGACTGATATGGTCTTTCCGATGACTCCGGTAGGCAAGGCTGTTGACCACATAATGCTCAATCGCAATCTCAAGTATGAACCAGACAACGAAGAATAAAAAACAGCTTTTCACAGTCACTGTATACAGCGAGAATCAGGTTGGTCTGCTGAATCAGATTTCCATCATTCTCACCCGGCGCTGCCTGAATATTGAGAGCGTTTCGGGAAGTGCGAGCTCGATACCGGGCATTCACAAATTTACCGTAACGTGTTACAGCGACCGCGCTACGATGGAAAAGGTAGTCAAGCAGATAGAGAAGCGCATCGACGTGTTGCGCGCCTTTCTGTACACCGACCGCGATATTGTCTATCAGGAGATTGCGCTGTACAAAGTGCCGACTATAAGGCTTGTTGACGAGAAAAATTTAGAGAAGATAATACGCCGTTATGACGCTCGTATACTGGAGATTACGCGAGAATATACGGTGATAGAAAAGACCGGCCACAGCGATGAGACCGAGGCGTTGTTTCAGGAGCTGAAAAATTATGACTTGCGCCAGTTTATGCGCAGCGGCCGAGTGATAGTAACCCGAGAGGCAACCGAGCATGTCTCGCTGTTCCTTGACGAGCAGGAGCGCCGCCGGGCCGAGTTTAACCGATAAAACAGAAGCCAAGAATGTCAACAGAACCGATAAAACAGTATACAGTAACCAATTTTCAGGCTGCGGGTATGTGTAACGGCCAGGGAGAAATGCCCCTTGCCGGGTTGATAGACGTGCTAATACAAACCGCTACCGGCCACGCCAACAAGGCAGGATTCGGGTATGCCGGATTGATTGAGCACAATTGCTCGTGGGTTCTATCTCGCGTTGTTGCCAAAATCGACTCGTTACCGGTTATCAACTCGACTTACATTTTGGATACGTGGGTGGAGAATGTTGGCCGGCTGATGACCAATCGTAATTTCGAGATGCGAGACGCGGCCACCGGCAATGTTATGATTGAGGCGAAAACGGTTTGGTGTGCAATCAATCTTGACACGCGTCGCCCGGCCGACCTACCGGCGACTTTTCCGGGCCTGCTTGAGGTGATAAATCCGCGAAAGGTGAATATTGAACTCGGGCCCAAGCCTCGCCCCGTTCGCGAGGTTACCGACCCTATTGACAATTACCGATTCAGATTCAGCGACATTGACCTGAACCGCCACGTGAATTCGTGCCGGTATGTGGAGCTGATTGCCGACCACTATGGGATGGAGTTCTATGACCACAACCGCGTGGCGGAGCTTGACATCGTGTTCCACCACGAGGCTCTGTTCAACCAGCAATCTTACCTAAAAGTGGCGACCGACGGGGAGACAGCGTCGATTGAGCTTTCGGGGGATTCGGATATTACATTCTGCCTCGCCCGTCTCAGATATGAGCGACGCAGGCAACCTATTGAAAATAATTTTTAAAAAGATAATACAATGGCAAAACTTAACTTTGGCGGCATAGAAGAGACCGTCATAACTCGCGAAGAATTTACGCTTGAAAAGGCTCGCGAAGTGTTGAAAAATGAGACAATCGCCGTGCTTGGTTACGGCGTTCAGGGCCCCGGGCAGGGATTGAACCTGCGCGACAACGGGTTTAACGTGATAGTGGGACAACGCGAAGGGAAAACCTACGACAAGGCGGTGGCCGACGGATGGGTTCCCGGCGAAACGCTTTTTTCAATTGAGGAGGCAGCCAAGCGCGGTACAATTATCTGCTGCTTGCTGTCAGACGCGGCAGTTATTGCAGTGTGGCCAACAATCAAGCCTCATTTGACGGCCGGAAAGGCTCTTTATTTCTCACACGGTTTTGCCATTACATGGAACGACCGTACGGGTGTTGTTCCTCCGGCGGATGTTGACGTAATCATGGTTGCACCTAAAGGCTCGGGCACATCGCTGCGCACGATGTTTCTTGAGGGGCGCGGCGTGAACTCGTCGTATGCCGTGTATCAGGATGCAACCGGAAAGGCTTTGGAGCGTACTTTGGCAATTGGTATCGGTGTTGGTTCAGGGTACCTGTTTGAAACTACTTTTGCCCGCGAGGCAATAAGCGATCTGACGGGAGAGCGTGGGTCGCTGATGGGTGCGATTCAGGGGTTATTCTTAGCGCAATATGAGGTGTTGCGCGAGAACGGACACACGCCGTCGGAGGCGTTTAACGAGACTGTCGAGGAGCTGACTCAGTCGTTGATGCCACTATTCAGCGCGCGCGGAATGGACTGGATGTATGCCAACTGTTCGACTACCGCCCAGCGTGGAGCGCTTGACTGGATGGGTCCGTTCCACGATGCAATCAAGCCAGTAGTAGAGCGTCTCTATGAAAGCGTGAAGAATGGCACGGAGGCTCAGATTACAATCGATGCTAACTCTCAGCCTGATTATCGCGAGAAGCTTAA
>JAFLTJ010000001.1:0-17933 GCA_022510465.1 Muribaculaceae bacterium | reverse complement strand
CTGACGCGGCCGGATATGTCGCGAGGGTTATCCGATTTTGTCGGCAAGGGATTCGGCGAGGTCGGAAACTTTGTGCAATCCGCTTGCAGTCATCTTTTTGACTTTTTCGCCGAGTGTCTCGACCTTTTCTTCGGCCTCGGCTTTGAGCTGATTAATCTTTCGGGTGCACTCGCATTTCATCTGATTGACTTTTTGAGTGGCTTCGGTTGTCACTTTGGTTGCTTTGGTTTCGGCTTCGTCGGTGGCCTTGTTTATGGCGCACTGTGCTTTATCCATTGCTTCCTGAGCCTTACACTTTGCTTTGGCGGCCTTGCATGCGGCGTCGTTTCTGATTTGAGCGGCCTCGGCATTGGCTTTATCCATAACTTTCTGCTCACATTCTTTTGCGGCTTTTTGGATTGTCGCTTCTTTTTCTTTAAGAGTTTTCATAGCTTTGAAAATTAAATTGTCAGTGTTATTGATTTTGTATTATCAAAACATACGTTGGGGGGATTTGGTTCACAGGTTGTAAAAAAAATCAGGCGAAAAATTTTGTTGATGCGATTGGCTCGTAAAGTAAATTTATGGGGGATGATGATTGGATTTTTTGTTGTATCTTTGCGGATAAAATCAGCATTTATGAAACGAATCCTTACAACATTTATCGCGCTTGTCACAATGGTTGTGACTTCGGTTGGGTTTACCCGTATAGAGGGCAGCCTGACCGAGTCGGCAATATATCCGGGCACATGCCACGAGTATATTGTTACGGTTGGCGAGGCTTATCAACCCGGCTCTCCGGCGGGGTTGTATATCGGTCTTGACGGTATACTGTGTGACGCGCCGGCTGTAATGGATTCGCTGACAGCCGAAGGGGTAATGCCTCCGATGATTGGTGTATTTATTCAGCCCGGAAAGATTGTTGACGGTGAGGGGAATGTGGTGAGATATAACCGTTCAAATGAATTTGACGCCATAACCGACTGTTTTGCAAGCTTTCTTGAAACTGAACTTTTGCCTGAAATAGCCGGTCTCACGACCGAAGACGGCCGAAAAATTGTTATCCCCTCGAAGCCTGAATGGCGCTGTATCATGGGGCTGAGCAGTGGCGGTATCGCGGCGTTCAATGCGGCATTTCGCCGACCGGATTTGATTGGCAAGGTTTTCTCGGGGTGTGGAACATTTGTGCCGATGAGAGGCGGAGAACAGTTGCAAGCGTTGGTCAGAAAGACAGAACCGGGCCGAATAAGGGTTTATCTCCAGGATGGATATGAGGATACGTGGAATCCGCTGTTCGGGAGCTGGTTTGAGGCTAACACCCTGCTCAATTCCGCGCTTGAATTTGCAGGTTATGATGTAGCGCACGACTGGGCCGAGGGAGGCCACAGTGTAAAGCGTGCCACGGAGATTTTTCCGGAGGTAATGAAATGGATGTGGCGAGATTATCCGGCAAACATTTCTGTTCCGACAAGCGGCAACACGACGCTGCAGCGGTATCTGACCGACGAGCGGGAATGGGAAGCGTGGGATGAAGTTGTAATCCGCCAGGGGAACCGACAAGCGGTTTATCCCGACTCGACATTTGTGGTGTCGACGATTGAGGGCAGTAATCGCCTCGCACAATCGATAATTGACCGTCGAAACGGCGAGTTGATTTACACGCAACCGTTCTACTATCTTCACTCACTGTCGGGAGACGCGGTTGAGGTCAGAGACATGGGGTTTGACGCGGATGGAAATCTGTGGGTGCTGACAACTGACGGGCTGCAGATATGTGACCAGAATGGCCGAGTCAGAGCGATACTACGCTTTCCAAACGGTTTTGATGCAGCGACAATGGATATAATGGCCGACGGAACAGTTGCTCTAACATCGGCGTCGGGGAAGGTGGTTAAACGACGGTTTAATGTAGCGCCCGCCCAGCCCGGTGTCAGACCCAAGTCGCAAGGCCAGGCTTAACAGGAACAAAGAAATTCACACTAAAGAAACATAAGAATAAAATGGAGATAATTAAAGATATTGAAACCGGAGGAGAGCGACCGTTTTACGGATCACACGGTTTGAGATTGGAGAATGTGATAATCCATGCGGGCGAGTCGGCCCTGAAGGAGTGTAGCGACATCGAGGCCGTCAACTGCAGGTTTGAAGGTAAATATCCGTTTTGGCATGTTGATGGATTTACTATCAAGGATTGTCTGTTTACCGAAGGTGGCCGTGCCGCTTTGTGGTATTCAAAAAATTTGGTGATGAGCGACACTCGCGTTGAGGCGCCGAAGATGTTTCGCGAAATGCAGTCGCTCTCGCTTGAACGTGTAGAGATTCCCAACGCAGCCGAGACGATGTGGCACTGCCGTGGGGTTAAACTTCGCGATGTAAAAGTTGGCAATGCCGATTATCTATTCATGCATTCCAGCGACATAGATATTGACCGCTACCATCAAGACGGGAATTATTCGTTTCAATATTGCCGTAACGTGACGATACGCAACGCGGTTCTGAACACAAAGGATGCATTCTGGAACACGGAGAATGTCACGGTGATTGACAGTGAAATCAACGGGGAGTATCTTGGATGGCATTCCAACGGGCTGACGCTTATCAACTGCCGTATATCGGGGACTCAACCGCTGTGTTACTGCAAGAATCTAAAAATGGTTGACTGCCAAATGGCCGAGGATGCCGACCTTGCGTTTGAGTTCTCGACGCTTGAGGCGACCATCAAAGGAAATGTCACCAGTATCAAAAATCCGAACGGCGGCACAATAAAGGCCGACAGCATAGGCGAGGTTATCATCGACCAGTATAACCGAGCTGCGGATGGAGCTGTAACCATCGTTGTGGAAGAGAAATAAGGAGGGGAACAGCGTTGGGATTCACAAAAGTCAATCTGACCGATTTTGTCAATGATACGAACCGTCAAAGCACGGGGCGGTGTGTGTCAATGGCTATAAAGCTGAGTATTCCGGCGATGATAGCCCAACTGTCGGCTATCATAATGGAGTATATTGACGCGGCGATGGTTGGCAGTCTCGGGGCGAATGCCTCGGCCTCAATAGGCCTTGTGGCGACAACAACGTGGTTGTTTTTCGGTCTCTGCTCGGCAGTTGCCGCCGGTTTTTCGGTACAGGTTGCACACTATATCGGCGCCCGGCGCTATGAGGAGGCCCGTCAGCTCGTCAGGGAGTCGTTGAGCGCAACGTTGCTGTTTTCAATGATACTGATGGGGATAGGGATTTTGTTGAGCGATTCATTGCCATCCATGCTTGGCGGGAATAGCGATATAAATCCCGGCGCAACGAGCTATTTCTTTATTTTTGCGCTGTCTATGCCGGCCTGGCAACTGTATGTAACCTCGGCGGGATTGCTTCGCGCCGGAGGTAATATGACAGTACCGGGGTTGATGGGAGCGTTGATGTGTCTGCTTGACGTTTTGTTTAATTTTTTCTTTATATTTCCAACGCGTCAGGTAGGTATTCTCGGGATTGATGTTACAATACCCGGAGCCGGAATGGGTGTAACCGGGGCGGCTATCGGGAGTGCGCTCGCCGAACTGACCATAGGCGTGATAGTGGCCCGATACCTGATATTCAGCTCGCGTGAGTTGAAAATAACGGGTACACACGGGAGTTTCATTCCGCAAATAAAAACGCTGACAAAGGCTTTTAGGATAGGTTTCCCGATGGGCCTGGAGCGTTTTATTACGTCGGCAGCCCAAATAATGCTGACGATAATAGTTGCTCCGTTGGGGACTTTTGCAATTGCGGCCAATGCATTTGCCATAACGGCCGAAAGTATCTGCTATATGCCGGGGTATGGCATAGCCGATGCCGCCACTACCCTCGTCGGGCAAAGCCTCGGCGCCGGAAACAGAGCGCTGGCGCGAAGAATGGCGTATGTCACAATAGGAATGGGGATGGCTATAATGACGTTTCTGGGAATTATCATGTATATGGCAGCACCGGTTATGATTGGCGTAATGACTCCGGTTAACGAGATATTAGAACTCGGGGTAAGCGCACTGAGAATAGAGGCATTTGCCGAGCCAATGTTTGCCGCAGCGATAGTAGCCTACGGAGTTTTTGTAGGGGCCGGAGATACGGTTCTGCCGTGTAGCTTCAATTTGGGATGTATGTGGGTAATACGCATAACATTGGCAGCGATTCTTGCTCCGCGTATGGGGCTTGACGGCGTATGGCTTGCGATGGCAATAGAGCTGTCGTGCCGCGGATTGCTATTCCTGTGGCGACTGCGAGGCGACCGATGGCTTAACAATTCTAAAAAAATTACATTATGAGCGAGATTTTTGACTTTGATACGTTGATAAACCGCCGAAACACCGGTTCATACAAATGGGACTCTGCGGCCGATTCAGATATAATTCCGCTGTGGGTTGCCGATATGGATTTTAAAACTGCTCCGGCGATTATTGAAGCGTTGGAGAAGCGTGTAGAGCATGGTGTTTTCGGATACACCCGGGTGCCGGAAGAGTATTATAACGCGACCATCGACTGGTTTGCCAACCGCCACGGCTTACGGATGGGCCGCGACGAGATTATATATACGAGCGGAGTTGTCCCGGCCATTTCGGCAATAATCAAGGGGCTGACAAAGCCCGGAGAGGGTGTTTTGGTGATGACGCCGGTTTACAATTGTTTTTTCTCGTCGATACGCAATAACGGGTGTCGCATAGTTGAAAGCCCGCTTATTTATGCCAACCATACGTATCAGATTGATTGGGAAGACTTGGAGCAAAAGGCGTCGGACCCGGGCGTGACAATGTTTCTGCTGTGCAACCCCCACAACCCGGCATGCCGCGTGTGGAGCAGGGATGAGCTGAAAAGAATCGGTGAAATCATGGCGCGTAACAATGTAAAGGTGGTCAGCGACGAGATTCACGGAGAGCTTGTTTTTCCACCCTATCGCTATACGCCATTTGCGGCCGTGTGCCCCGAATTCAGAGAGAGCGCCGTCACGTGCAGTTCACCGTCAAAAGCGTTTAACATTGCCGGATTGCAGATTGCCAATATCTTTGCAGCATCGGCCGAGGACCGCCGGCTGATAGACCGTGCAATCAACGACAATGAGGTGTGTGACGTCAACCCAATGGGGGTCACGGCTCTAATTGCCGCTTATCGCCATGGTCTACCCTGGCTTGAAGCGCTGAATAAATATCTTTATGAAAACTATCTTGTGGCTAAAGATATGATACTGTCGGCACTACCAATGCTGGATGTTGCTACGCTCGAAGGAACGTACCTGATGTGGGTGGATTGTCGCTCGACGGGGATGTCGTCGGAGCAACTTGAGGATTATTTGCTCAAAGAGGCAAAGGTGTGGATAAACGCCGGAACGATGTATGGCGACGCCGGAGAGGGATTTATCCGCATTAATCTGGCCTGTCCCCGCGCCCGCCTTGTCGAGGGAATAAACCGTATTATTAACTGCCTGTCAAAGATTTAAGATTATGTTTATTGCATCAGCACGTCGAAAAGAGAATATTGCCGAATATCTTATATACATGTGGCAGATAGAGGATATCATCCGCGCGAACGGGCTTGATATTGACCGTATTACAACAAATGTCATCAATCGGTTCACCGACCTGACCGACGAGCAACGACGGCAGCTGACCGAGTGGTATGAATCGCTGATAGACATGATGCGCCGCGAAAATGTTGAAAAATCGGGTCACTTGCAGTTAAACAAAAATGTGATACTTCAATTGGCCGACCTGCATCAGGCGTTACTGAATGACTCGCGTTTCGGCCAATATTCAGCCGAGTTTTACTTGACTCTGCCGTTTATTGTCGAGCTCCGAGCCAAATCGGGTGACAACGTCGTTGGCGAAATCGAGACCTGCTTTAACGCTCTCTATGGGATGTTGATGCTCAAACTTGCCGGCAAAGAGGTTTCAAGCGAAACCGACAAGGCGGTAAAACAGATTACACGCTTCATCGCCATGCTTGCCATGTATTTCAAAAAAGACAGCGAGGAAGATTTGTTTAAAGAGACCGAGTAGAAATAAAATCGCGAGAATTTCAGGGTTAATGGACCGGCTAATATAATAACAGCCGATTGATTGCGTTATATATTTAATGAATAAATCCATCTTTGATATTACGTACAGAACGGTGCTTGCCGTCATTATGACAGTTGTCGTCACGGCGGCATACGCAGGTGACAGCTCGCCGGCGTATAATTTTCTGAACATTCCAAGCTCGACCACATCGTATGGCCTGGGCGGGATTAATATCACCAACATATATGACGATGTGAACAACATCGACCAAAACCCGGCGCTATTGGGGCCGGAATACCATCATCAGATTGGGCTGAACTATATGCACTATGTAGGCGGGTCAAACTTTGGCGGGGCGCGCTTTGCCATGCGCGGAAGTGAACGCAGCGCCTGGGCTGCCGGGATTCAATATTTTGGCTACGGCAATATTCAGGGTGCTGACGCCGAGGGTAATTTTACCGATACATTCTCGCCAAAAGACCTGACGGTCAACGTGATGTATAGTCACGACATAACCGACCGCCTGCGTGGTGGTATCAACCTTAAATGGGTTTACAGCAACTATGAGCAATATACGGCGATGGCACTTGCCACAGACCTGGGTATCAACTATTATGACCCTGACCACGACCTGTCGCTCTCGGTTGTAGTTGCCAATCTCGGCGGCCAAATCAAGCGTTTCAACGAGGAATATGACCGTCTGCCGGTTGACGTTCGCTTAGGATGGGCACAATCGTTCGGGTCACTGCCCCTGCGGTTTTCGGTTACAGCCTGGAACCTGACCAAATGGAGTCTGCCATACTATCACACGGGCGACAATACGACCGAGCTTGGTTTAAAACAGTCGTTCGGCTCAAATCTTTTCCGCCATCTGATATTCGGAGTTGACTATATTGCATCGTCAAATTTTCACATCGGCATAGGGTATAATTACAAAACCAGGACCGACATGTCGACCTATCACCGAAGTTTTCTGTCGGGGTTATCACTTGGCATGGGAATCAAGGCAGGGCGTTTTGGCGTTGGTGCCGCGGTTGCCCAACCTCACACCGGAGCAACAACCTTTATGGTAAATCTATCTATGGCACTATCGGACTTTACCAACTAAATTTAAAAGAATGGGTACATCTATCATAATTGCCATCGACGGCTATTCATCCTCGGGCAAAAGCAGCATGGCCAGGCAGCTTGCAGCTGAAATCGGATACCGCTATATCGACTCGGGGGCTATGTACCGGGCCGTTACTCTATATGCCATGCGGCACAACATGATTAATAGTGACGGGAGCGTTGTCACTGAATTACTCATCCCTGCCCTACCGTCGATTCATATAGATTTCAGCGTTAACGGCGACGGAACACAGTCGACGATGCTTAACGGCGAGAATGTTGAGCGGGAAATACGTTCGCTTGATGTTTCGGGTCATGTTTCACAGGTGGCAGCAGTTCCGGCCGTTCGCCACGCTCTTGTGGCTATGCAGAAAGATATGGGCACGGGAAAGGGTATAGTCATGGACGGGCGAGATATCGGCACGACCGTTTTCCCGGAGGCCGAAATGAAAGTGTTTGTCACGGCATCGCCCGAAGAACGAGCCCGCCGCCGGCTTGCCGAGCTACAAGCAAAAGGGGTGGAGGCAACTTATGAGGAGATTCTGGAGAATGTTACCCAACGCGACCATATTGACCGTACTCGCGCCGAAAGCCCTCTCCGTCAGGCCGATGACGCTGTATTGCTCGACAACACGACGATGACGCTCGAACAACAGAATCAATTTCTTCTTAACCTCTACAATAAAATCACACGCAAATGAGCCTGCCGATTGTTGAAATCGATGACCGCTCAGGGTTCTGTAACGGCGTGGTTTCGGCTATCCGCAAGGCCGAAGAGGAGCTGGATGCCGGGACAAGGCCGTTGTATTGTCTAGGAGACATTGTTCACAACAGCGACGAGGTAGACCGCCTCTGCGCCAAGGGGCTGGTTACGATATCACATGCCGACCTTGAAAAGATAAGTAGCGCCAACGTTCTGCTCCGAGCCCACGGAGAACCTCCGGCCACCTATGACACTGCCCGCCGAAACAATATAAATATCATTGACGCCACATGCCCTGTAGTGCTCGCCCTGCAACGCCGCATCAAAGAGACCTATACAACCTCGCCCAACACTCAGATTGTTATTTATGGCAAAAGCGGGCACGCCGAGGTGATAGGGCTGGTTGGGCAGACCGATTATCATGCTATAGTGGTTGAGAACATCGATTCGCTGAACCGGGTTGATTTCAACCGCGACATTGCCCTGTATAGCCAGACAACCATGGCTTTAGACGGATTTCGCGCCATGATTGAGGAGATAAAACGCCGCAAGGCTCCACACACCAGCTTTACCTACCACGATACTATCTGTCGCCAGGTTGCCAATCGCGTTGACCATCTGAAACGATTTGCCAGCAGTCACGATGTTATAATTTTTGTTTCGGGGGCCAAAAGCTCCAACGGAAAGGTGCTTTACAACGAATGCCTGAGTGTAAATCGGGCCTCAATACTCGTTTCCAATGCTTCAAGCCTCAATTTTGAGCAATTGACAGGCGCCGGGTCAATAGGTATCTGCGGGGCCACGTCGACTCCCCGCTGGCTCATGGAGCAGGTGCGGGATACGGTTATACAGATACTCACGGCCAACCATAATCAATGACAATATTCCCAATATTTATGTCAAAATTTCAGAGCAGATTCATAATAAACATAATAATTGCAATCATATTGACGACCGCAACGAGCTCGTGCGGCGGGTCGTCACGCGACAGTCATAATGACAATTATAGGGATATTTCGATTCAGAAGGAATCCCAGGCCTACAAGTCGGGATATGACGAGGCAAAAAAAATGCTTGACGAAAATCTGCCCAAGGAACAGATTCATAGCCGATTGCTCGACACACGCGCCCGCATATATCTTATTGAGCAAAGGCACAACAAGGTTGAGGCCGCAAACTATCAGCAAGGGTTTGTTGACGGAATCAAGGAGAATAATCCCACCCTCGCATCTGAAATATTCTGAGTAGCGACATGCAAAATTTAATGCGATATATCCCGGCACCATGGCCCTCGGTTGTAGTTTTGGCGGCAGTGTTATATCTAACTCTGTCACCAATGCCGTTGCCGCCAATGGCTCTGCCTGAATTTAACGGCTGGGACAAGATGGCTCATTTTATCATGTTCGGGGGGCTGGCTATCTGTTTTGTCTACGATACAAGGAGGATGAAACACCGTTCAATCACGCTGCTCGAGGTGGCCGTCATAATTGCATGCGTAACTCTACTGGGTGGTGCCATCGAGTTATTACAGGGAACGGAACTGATAAACCGCTCGTGCGACCTATCCGATTTTATTGCCAATGCTGCCGGCGCCGTAACATTCGGCTTTCTCGGCTTCTTTTACAACAAAAAATCACAACCGAAATGAGATTTGACCAACTGCTATATAACGACGACGTTCTTGACGCTCTCGAATCGATGAATTTTGAGGAATGTACCCCGATTCAAGAGCAAGCGATACCGGTTGCCCTTGAGGGGCGAGACATGATCGCCATTGCCCAGACCGGCACCGGCAAAACCGCCGCCTACCTTCTGCCGGTAATCGATTTGATTGCCGACGGCGGATTCCCCGAAAATGCGGTCAATTGTGTTGTGATGGCTCCAACCCGTGAATTAGCCCAACAAATCGACCAGCAGATGCAGGGCTTCTCCTACTTCCTACCCATCACGTCTACAGCCATTTATGGTGGGACCGACGGTAAGACTTTTGACTTGCAGAAGAAAAGCCTGACCATGGGGGCCGATGTTATCATAGCCACGCCCGGGCGTCTTCTTGCCCATCAGAATATGGGATATGTAGACCTCTCGCAAACATCATTCTTCATCCTTGACGAGGCCGACCGCATGCTCGACATGGGCTTTTTTGACGACATCATGAAGATATACAAGACTCTTCCGGCCAACGTTCAGACGCTTATGTTCTCGGCAACGATGCCACCCAAAATAAAGCAGCTGGCACGGAAAATTCTGAAAAATCCGGTAGAGGTGAAAATTGCCGTCTCCAAGCCTGCCGACAATATTGACCAGTGTATATATCACGTCAACGACCCGGCCAAAATCGGGCTGCTGAAACATGTTTTTGCCGAAACGCCTCCCCAACGGGTAATTCTTTTCTCATCTTCAAAGCAAAAAATCAAAGAGTTGGCTCGCTCGCTGAAAAACAAATACAGCGTTGCCGAAATGCATAGTGACCTCGACCAAGCCACCCGAGACCGAGTTATGCTCGATTTTAAAGCCAACCGCATCGGGATGTTGCTCGCTACCGATATCGTATCCCGCGGAATTGACATTGACGATATTTCAATGGTGATAAACTTTGACGTACCACGCGACGCCGAGGACTATGTTCACCGCATTGGCCGCACAGCCCGAGCCGCATCGTCGGGAAAAGCAGTTACTTTTGTCAGCGACCGTGACCGCGGCGCCTTTGACCGTATCGAAAAGCTGATAGAGATGAAAGTTCCCTGCAAAGATGTACCACAGGAACTCGGCGGAAACGCGACAGGCGCCGCGACTCCTCGCCGACAGCGCAAAAATTCACGCTACCGAAACAAAACCAACAACCGCAAAAATTCCAATCGCCGCAACAGGCAAAAAACTCCACCAAAGGCATAAATGACATTTAGCGCGTTTTAATCTCGTCGTCGCGGGACCATCCGCCTCCAAGAGCCTTATATAGTGACACCAATGCCAAATATTCATCCCTGACAGCATTACTCAGCGATATTTGCGCCTCAAAATAGCGACGTTCGGCGTCAAGAACATCGATATAATTGATTGTTCCGCCGATATACTGCTTGTTGGCAAGGTCAACATAGTTGAACGCGGCGTTGCGCAGCTCCTTGCGACGCTCGGCTGTGTTTTGCATTTCCCTGTATGTAACAATAGCATTATGCACCTCGGTAAAGGCTGTCAGCACATTTTTTTCATACGACATCCGAGCTTGTTCGTAAGCCGCAATCGAGGCCTTGTAACGTCTTCTTTTGCGGCCAAAATCAAATATTGTTCCGGTGAGATTACCCAAAACGTAAGAAAACGGCGACTTGAAAAGATTGGCTACCTCATCATTCTCCCAGCCTCCAGTCAAACCTATAACCAATTTGGGGAATTGATTGCTGTAGGCAATTCCTACATCGGCCATCGCTGCCTTTAGTTGAAGCTCGCTTGCCCGCAAATCGGGGCGACGTTCCAACAATCCGCTTGGGAGCCCTATGGGCAGCTGTGCCGGCAGATTCTCATTCAAAACTTTCTGACCTATCGTAAACTTGGAATCGGGAAACTCGCCCATCAGCAACGTAATTGCATTGCGGGCCATATTTATACGATTGGTCAATCCCGGTATCAGCGCAGCCGTTGTCGCCACCTCAACTTTGGCCTGCTGATAGACAATCTCAGAAGTCAATCCACCTTCATATCGCAGACGGGATTTTTCCAACGCCTCCTCGCGAGTTTTTAACGTTTGGCGAACAATTGACAACTCATTTTCGAGTGCTACAAGATTGATATAAGCCGTTGCCGCCTCGGCTATCAACGACATTTCCACTGCGCGACGATTCTCTACCGACGCCAGATAGGTCGCCTTGGCACGCCGCGTCGACTGCGTCAATCCTCCCCACAAATCAATTTCCCAACTGACGGTAGCCTTAACCGATAGTTCAGGGTCGGGAATATATTTCTCTCCATAATAATCATTTGTCTCATGATTACCGCCCACCAATCCGCTTACCACAGGCAAATAGTTGAGCTTATTAACTCCATATAGTTGGCGCAACTCCTCTATGCGAGCCCACGCCTTCATCAAATCCCTGTTGTTCTCAAGGGTTCGGTGTATGATACTTATCAGTACCGGGTCGCTGTACAACCTGAACCATTCAACATCGGCCACCGACAGACTATCGGTCGATTCTCCATCGATAGTCGCCGGGAGCAACAGATTAGGCTGCTGCAAGTTGCGGGTTCCCGAGCATGATGCAAGAAGCATTACCAATGCTATTATAGCTGTTAATTGTAGTTTCATTCTTTTGATTCTTTTAGCCGACGGCGATGCATTGCCATCTTATCTTTCACTCTTGACACCATCACAAAAAAGAACGGAACAAAGACAATTCCTACAGTTATAGCCACAGCCATTCCAAAAAACACGCCCGTTCCTATATCCCGGCGGGCCGCCGAGCCTGGCCCCGACGCCAGCACCAACGGTAGCAAGCCAAGCATAAACGCCAGTGAAGTCATCACTATAGGCCTGAAACGCAACCGCGCCGCATTTAAGGCTGCCTCGACGGCGCTGAGTCCCTCCTCTACTCCATTCTTGGCAAACTCAACTATCAATATCGCATTTTTGGCCACAAGACCAACCAGCATCACGAGGCCTATCTGAAAATAAATATTATTTTCAAGGCCACACAACCAAATACCGAGATAGGCGCCAACTCCGGCCACAGGCAACGATAGGATTACGGCAATCGGTACCAACCAGCTTTCATACAACGCCGCCAGCACCAAAAAGACAAACACAAACGCCAGCCCCAGCACCACCATCGTGTTGCCCGACTCATGCTTCTGCTGATAAGACAGCCCACTCCATTCTACTCCGACACTCTCGGGAAGTTTCTCTCTTACCAGCTCCTCCAGGCGGTTCATCGCCTGCCCCGTGCTGTATCCGCGAGCCGCCTCGCCCGAAATTGTCGCCGAATTAAACATATTGAAACGGCCTATCGTTCCGGGACCCGTTGTGAATCTACTCGTGCCCAACGACGTCACGGGAATCATTGCCCCGTCATGACCGCGAACGTAGAAAAGATTCAAGCCCTCGCGATTGGCTCGATAGGGTGCCTCGGCCTGAATATATACGCGATATATGCGGTTAAACAGGTTAAAGTCGTTGACATACATCGACCCGGTAAAGGCTTTCATCGTCGAAAATATATCGCTAATTGTCACCCCCTGCAACTCGGCCTTGTCTCGGTCTACATCAAAATACAACTGCGGAATATCGCGCTGCATTGACGACGACAAATCGGCAAATTCCGGGCATTCGGAAGCCGCCGTCATCAGGCTGTCAACCGCCGCCTGTAGATTGGCATACGTCGTTTCGCCACGTGCTTCCAGAACCATTTCAAAACCGCCCGACGTGCCCAATCCGGGAATGATAGGCGGCGACGATGCATGTACATCACTCTCGGGGTACCCCTGCAATTCCTTTACAATGCGTTCCTTAACAGCCTTGATATCATGAGTCTTTCGTTCTCCCCACGATTTCAGGATTACGGTCAGCGTAGCATGAGCCTGATTTGTTCCCAACCGTGGCGACGACCCGGTAACATTCAGAACATGAGCCACATCGGCATCATTCATCAGATAGGCTATCGCCCTGTCGGTAACTCGACGCGTGCGCTCTATTGTAGCCCCCTCGGGCAGACTCAGTTCAACCGTAAAATAGCCCTGGTCCTCCGGCGACATAAAACTCTGCGGCAATAACGCATTCATCAAATAGATGAAAACCAATGCAATCCCAAAACCGGCATACATTCGACGCGGCGCCCCAAGCGCAGCCGTTATACGATTGCCATAGAACCCATTGCCCCGGTGCAACCATATATTGATATAACGGAATATTTTATGCTTCTTCTTCAGACCCTCCGGTTGCAGCAACATCGAGCACATAACCGGCGACAATGTTAACGCCACTATCGTTGATATTATGACCGACACGGCTATCGTTATCGTAAACTGACGATATAGCTGACCCGTTATTCCGGGCAGAAAACTTACCGGAACGAACACCGCACAGAGCACCAACGACATCGCAATCAACGCCGACCCGAGATTGTCCATCGCACGTCGCGTCGCCTCCTTAGGGTCCAGTCGGTATTTGTTCATTATCCGGTCAACATTCTCCACTACAACTATCGCATCGTCAACCACTATTCCTATCGCCAGAATCAACCCAAGCAGAGTCAGCATATTCAGCGAAAAGCCAAATACCAACATCACGCCAAACGTACCAATCAACGAAATTGGTACCGCAATTATCGGAATCAGCGTAGCCCGCCAGTTTTGCAACGACAGGAACACCACAAGGATAACCAGTAGCAAAGCCTCAAAAAACGTTCTGTAAACATGATGTATCGACTCCTTGATATAGGTCGTCATGTCAAACGGTATTTCATACGTGATACCATCAGGAAAATTCTTTGCTATCTCATCCATCTGTTCCTTTACGCGTTCAGCAACCTCCATTGCATTAGCACCGGGCAACATCGTTATGTTTAGCACGGCCGCATTTCCACCGTTTATTCCACTCTCGGTCGAATAAGACTGAGCCTCCAGCGACACCCTGGCAACATCTTTCAGCCTCAACAGAGAGCCGTTTGTCTCGGCCCTCACAACCACATCCTCAAACTCCTTTACAGTCGACAATCTTCCGCGCGCAACGATAGGAACCGTCAAGTCTATGCCATCATTAGGTGCCTGGCCAAGCACTCCCGCCGCCGACTCGCGATTCTGGTCCTTTAGAGCCGTCTGCAAGTCCTTTATTGTAACACCCATATCGGCCAGCTTGTCAGGCTGAACCCACAGCTGCATCGCGTAATAACGACTACCGACATTGGTAACCGTGCCAACCCCCGGGATTCGTCTGAGCAAATCAACAACATTCAGCGTCGTATAATTAGACAGATAAATCTCATCATACTTTGCATCCGAGCTCAACACCGTGATAGTCATCAGCTTATTGGCCGTCTCCTTTTCAACCGTTATTCCATTCTGAACAACCTCGGCCGGCAAGCGACTCTCGGCTTTCTTGACCCTGTTCTGAATATCCACCGCCGCCAGCTCGGGGTCGGTATCGATGTCAAACGTCACCCTTGCCGTAAAACCACCCGAATTTGAGCTTGTCGAGTTCATGTATAGCATTCCGGGAGTTCCGTTCAGTTCCTGCTCTATCGGTGTCGCCACCGCCTGAGTCACCGTCATCGCGTCAGCACCGGGATATGACGCCGATATTCTGACTACGGGAGGCACTATCTGGGGATATTGGTCAACCGGCAGCAACACCAAGCCTATCGTGCCTAATATCAGAATAACTATCGACAGGACTATTGAAAATACAGGATGCTCAAGAAAAAAATTTCGTTTCATACCGTCTCAATCATTCTTTAACAGCACTCGTGGCTTTCACCGGTTTAACACGCATCCCATGTTTAACCTTATTGTATCCCTCCACTATAATAGACTCCCCGGCTGCCAATCCACGCTCCACTATTGTACTGCTGTCAACCTCGGGACCCGTCTCTACAAACCGGCGCTCAACCACATCATTAGGTTTCACAACATAAACGTATGCACCGCCCTTCTCTATCTCTATCGCTTTTGTTGGCACCACAATTGCATTCTCCCTGACATCCATCAGCAACTTCACGCGCGTAAACTCCCCAGGGAGCAATGTATTGTCGGGATTGGCCATCTCGGCTCTTACCTGGAATGTTCCCGTCTTTGGGTCTATCTTTGGGTCGGCAAAATCAACCAAGCCACGCTCGGGATACACCGACCCGTCGGGCAACGTAACCGTGACATACGGGTCCCAGCTGCGACTCTCATCCCGCTGCCCCAAATTCACATTTCGCGATTTGGATTTCAAATAATCCAATGCCGTCATCGAAAAATTAATACGAACCGTATCACTCTTAACTATCGTCGCTAAGAGAGACTTACCACCGGGACCAACAAGCGTTCCTATATCGACATTACGCTCTGAAATATATCCCGAAATTGGCGACGTGACCGACGTGTAACTCAACGTCAGCTCGGCCTGCGTCAGTTCAGCTTCGCTCACTATCACATCGGCCTTTGCACCCTCATACGCCGCCGTCGCATTATCCAAGTCAAGCCTCGACGCCGCGTTCTGTTCATACAGCGGTCTTATTCGTTCCAAGTCACTTTTCGCTTTCTCCATCGACGCCGTCGCCTTGTTCAGCTGCGCTTTCGCTTTCTCCACATTAGCCCTATACAACGTCGGGTCTATAATAAACAGCGTCTGTCCCTTACGTATAAATCGACCCTCTTCAAACAGCATCGTCTCCAGATATCCCTCCACTCGCGCTCGTATCTCAACAAATTGCTGTGCCTGAATACGACCTACATAATCCCCATACACCTCTACATCCTTAACCTTAACACTTTCAACCTCCACAACCGGATAATTAGGCTCGGCAGGTCGTTGACGCAACAGCCACCACAGCCCAACGCCTATCAATATCACCACAAATACAATCACGCAACTTCTGACACGATTCTCCGACACAACACGTTCCACACGCTCTATTATCTCGCGAACATTCATAAATTCATTGATATATTTACAAATTTGCAACAACCGTCGCATATCAATTGCAAATTAAACCACAACCACATAAATCTGCAACTATTTAACACTTCATTATGCTTTTTTAACCCAAACCCTCACTCCGCAGGCGCCAAAAAAAGAGGGCGCCGTGTAGCGCCCTCTTCAGGATGGTGTGTGGTGGATTATTTTACTACGACTTTAGCGACAGTGGTGCCGGCGGCAACTACATAAATGCCCGGATTGAGTGAAATCCGGATATATGGAGCGGCATCTGCCTGTGCCACAACACGGCCTTCAATCGAATAAACGGTTGTTACACCCTCTGTGAGACCTTTCACAACTATCGAGCCTTGTGCGGCGCTTATAGTAACATTTGCGCCGATGACATCAAAGATACCGCTGGTGCCAACGGTTACTGTGTTGGATGAACGGGATTCGCCCTTGTCATAAACAGCGGTTACGTAGTATTTGTGGTCGGTATTGTTGACACCGTTGGCGTCGACATAATTGGTGTCTTTCACCACCGAAGCGTTGAGCTTCACGCCGTCGCGATAGATGTTATAACCGCTAATCTTGAGCACGTCGGCCTCACCATCAGCAGGCACATACATTATGTCGTCAACAAAGAGGATATAACGGTCATACGAACGGCTGCGGATAGCGGCATATTTGGTGCCTTCAGGGAGCTTGAAGCGATATTTGGTCCATGCAGCCGGAACATCTTTAACGGTGGCGATATGTTCAAAGTCATCAACATTGGTGGTGCCTGATGAGGCAAGCACCTCAAATGTCTCGAGGTATTCGCCATCGAAAGATTTAGCATAGAACTGGAGGGCCTGAGTGCCGCCATAGAGGCGCGGAGTAATTGCCCAGTCATCCGACTGATAGTTTGTATAATCCGAGTAGCACATAAACGAAGCGATGTACTTCTCGCCGCTATTAGCCACCCAAGCTGCCTTGAGATTATCGGGGATAGCGTTCGATGAGTGGTCAACGACAACCCACGATTGCAGTCCGGTAACGGGGAAGTTACTGATTTGGGGACCGCTGACGGGCTTCTTATCCTGGTCAACGAACTTCCAGCCCTCGACAACACTGCCCCATGAGCCGGCATTTTCAAAGTCTTCGGTAACGCTTGCAGGTGCAACGTTGGTCAGGTCGGGTTCACTCCAGCTTAAGGTTACGGCATTGCCGTCTGATGTACCTTGAAGGTCGGTTACAACAGGTACAAGCGGGGCTACAGTACCTACGGTGTAAGCCTCGGAAGTATTATTGGTAGTTGACTGGTCCGCCGAATAGTTAACCACGGCATAGAGGTCAACATATTCGTCATCATCGGGTGTCAAAGTTACCTCGAAAGTGTGAACTTTGCTGGTGCTGGCAGCTAAAGAGTAAGAGTTTGAGGTTTCGAGCTCCTCGTCGCCTTTCAAAAGCGTCACAGTGTAGCCGTCGGCATCGTCTGAACCGATGTTTTCAACGGTTACGTCTACTTCAAACGG